>NZ_JAHLZY020000001.1:1548266-1857920 GCF_018967865.2 Hymenobacter siberiensis | reverse complement strand
CTGGGTGATGAAGAAACCCCGCGCGGCCGCAAAATCAACCCCGCCAAAAAGAGCGTGTTAGCCGCCGAAAAAGGGGATACGGTACCGGAGATTGAGGCGGCCTGAGTAGCCGTGCAAACGGCACGAATAACTGCTCCTGCTCCTTGCTTTGCTTCAACAAACCCTCTTCTGCACAGCTGTTTAACGGCTTAGCTCGGCCTCTTGCAGCCATTTCTCAGCATCTCCCATCGTGGAGAAGCGTTGGAAAATCAGGCCCGCCGGGGCGCCGCTCACCACCGACTGCGTGGAGAGCCGGTGCATGGGGTCGGCCCCTTCCACGATGGCGCAGTACTGAGCCCGCGCCTCGTTGATGGCCCGCGGAATCCAGTGCCCGATGAGCCACTCCTGGGCCGCACCGGAGAGGGGCGCCCGCTGGCCGTGTTCGGAGAGAATCTTGCGGGTGGCCGTGCGCAGCATCAGCGTCATCACCTGCTCGTAGAAGGTCTGGATGGCTTCCAGCACCGCCCGCTCGGGGGCCCACACCAAACGCACAAAGCCTGACGGCTGGTAAAAAACCTTACCGGCCGTATTTTGAAACAACAGCGTTTCCTGAGCGCGCGACAGCAATGGCATAAAAGGGAGGGGCACCCGATACCAGCGGCGATAGTGCGCGGTTTCGGAACCAGACAAAATTACGCCCGGACCGGCCTACTCAGCCTCCATCCCACAAATTATACCTGCTTGCCTGAATCAGTTTCGGGCAGCCATTATCATCAGGCTGAGCCATTATTGCGCTTTCTACATATCTACCAGTACGTTAGCAGGCCTAGCATGCGCTTGTTCTCGGATAATCCGTTTGGGCGTTTGCTGGCGCCCCTCGATGGTTGTGCCCTGACGCAGAAATTATCAACGCAGCCCCCCTCTCCTGCGGAGCAGAAAAGCCTAACGGTTTAATTTCAACTGGTTTGTCGAGTTCGATTTTATGTGGCTTGACTGGCCCGCTGGGCGGGGCATTATCACGGTGCTTTACGCAATAGAACTTACGCAAGGGTGCATTTTACCAGCCCCAGCGGGGTTGTACCCGGCAGGGCTTCGTAAACAGGGGTTTGCGCAAGTCCTATGTACGTTTAATTAGGGGAAACAGCCTGTGCGCTACTTCACAATTACCAGCTCCACGCGGCGGTTGAGGCGGCGGGTTTCTTCGCGGTCGTTGCCGAATTTCGGCTTCGAGCCGCCGAAACCTACAGTGGTGATGCGGCTTTCAGCCACGCCCCGGCCCACGAGGTAGCGCTTCACTTCGGCTATCCGGTCTTCGGAAAGCTGTTGGTTTTTGTCGGCTGGGCCCACGTTATCGGTGTGGCCTTCGAGGCGCACTTCAGTGGTGGTGGCGGCTTGCAGGGCAATGGCGAGGCGGTTCAGCTCGGTGTAGGCTGAGCCCAGCAGCGTGGCTTTGCCCTGGGCGAAGATGATGCTGGGCAGGTCTACTTTGGCCCCCACGGCGGCGGGCAGCAGCAGGATATCGCGCCGGGGCGAGCCAGCGGCTACCAGCGTGTCGCCCATTGTGAGCAGGCCCGCGCCGTTGGCCGAGAGGTAGTACCGGCCGGGCAGCAGCGACATCTGGTAGTTGCCCTGGTTGTCGGCAGTGCTGGTGGCCAGGAACTGCGGACTGGTTTTGCTGGTACCCAGCAGGTTGGCCTTCACCACCGCGCCTGCTACCGGCTGCTTGGTGCGGGCATCCAGCACGCGGCCGCTCAGGAAAGCACGGCCCGAATTCTCATTGGCCTCGGCCACCACGGCGGGCTTGGGCAGCGAGTCGGGCGGTGTGGCGCGGCCCGTGCGCAGGATATCCTTGGTGCCGTTGGGCGTGGCCGAGGACGAGAAATAGGCCGTTTTGCCGTCGGGCGTGAGCGTCAGGTAGGCGTTGAAGCCGGGGCCGTTCAGGGCCGGGCCCAGGTTGCGGGGCTCGCTCCAGCGGGTCCAGCTGTCGTCGAGGCGCTGGCTCACGAACATATCGGCCGAGCCGTAGCCCATGTGGCCGTACGACGCAAAATACAGCGTTTTGCCATCGGGCGTGAGCCAGGGCGCGAAGTCGAAACCGGGCGAGTTGAGCACCGGCCCCAGGCTTTTGGGCTCGGTGTAACCGCTGCTGCCATCGGGGCGGCTCAGGTAAATATCGTTGCCGCCCTCGGAGTCGCCGCGCTCCAGCGAGAGCAGCAGCGTTTGCCCATCGGCCGACATATAAAACCCCGTGCCCGTCACCGCCGAGTAGAAATTGGCAATGCGCAGGGCCTCGGGCCGGGTGGTTTTGGGCGTAGCGCCGGGGGCCACGGCGGCAGATTGCGCCACCCGGCTCAGGCCCTCGTCGTGGAAGGTGCCGTCGCGCTCGTAGGTGCCGCGCACCACCAGGAGCTGGCCACCGGTGCCGGTGGTGGCTTCCACGGCGTTGTTCTGGGGCGTGTTCAGGCCGTCGAGGCGGGTGGGCGCGCCCCAGGTTTTGCCCTGGTCGGGGCTCTGGCTCAGCCAGGCATCGCCGGAGTCGGTGTTGCCCTCGGTGTTGCCGGCAAACTTGGTGCGGGCGAAGTACAATGTCTTGCCATCGGGGCTCAGCACGGGGTGCACCTCGTTGCCGGGCGAGTTGATGGCCCCGGCCAGCGGCAGCGGCGCTCCGAAGGGCGACGGCCCTTCCAGCACATTCAGGCGCAGCCGAAACAGGCGCCACTGCTGGCTGGCGCGGCCGTTGTTCTTCTGGGCCACCACGGGCGTACCGTTGAATTTATCGGCTGCGGCCAGCGCGGCACAGCGGGCTTCGCTGCGGTTTTCGAGCTGAAAGCTCCCCAAAGGGCCGGCCGGCACCAGCCGCCACTGCTGCTGCTCGCTGCCCTGAAAGGGGCGTTGCACCAGGCCCAGGCCCTCGCCGGGCTTGTCCACGGTCAGGCACTGACTGCTGTGGCGGGCTTCGATGCGGTAATATTCGCTGCCGGCCCGAATGGGCACAAAGCGCCATTGCTGGCTGGGGGCGTGCGTGAACTCCCACTGCACGGCCGCCGCGCCGCTGGCCGTGCTGGCGCTGGCAATGTCAAGGCAGCGCCCGCTGCCCCGGTCAATTAGTCCGTAATAAGCCCGCTCATCGGGCACGAAGGGCGTTTGGGCGGAGGCAAAGAAGGGCAGGAACAGCAGCAGCGACAGGAATCGAAACATCATGGGGGGCGCGCAGAATGGCAGCACGCATGGTTGAACTACGCAAAAGAACGGCGAAATGGCGGAGTAGGGCCACCAATGGCCCAGTGCCCGCGCCCCAACCCGCCCTGCAACGACAGCCCGCCGTTGGCAGTACACGTACTCTCAACTCATTTTAGTGACTGAATTCCCGCACTTTCTCCCTGGTTTTATGCGCAAAGGCACCCAAGTCTCCTGGAAATACGGCACCGGCACGGCCACCGGCAAGATTGAATCGGCACACAAAGAGCCCATCAGCCGCACCATCAAGGGTAGCGTCATCCACCGCAACGGTTCGGCCGATGACCCCGCCTTCGTCATCGTGCAGGAAAACGGCGACCGGGTGCTCAAGCTCAAAAGCGAGGTGAAGGCAGCATCAACAAAAAAACCCGCTGGCTAATGCCAGCGGGTTTTTTTGTTGAGTTAAGAGTTGAAAAGACTAACGCTCAACCTTTAACTCTTAACTCAGTACTACCGGTTGTTCTTATCGGGCTTGATGAAGGCTTCTTCTTCCATTTCGGAGGGCACCACTACCACGCCCTTCTGGAGCATGGAGTTACGCTGGCCGTAGAGGAAGTACACGATGAAGCCCAGCAGCATCCAGCCCACTGCTACCTGCAGCGTGAACGAATCGAGGCCCACGATGAGCAGCGTGCACACCAACGCGCCCATAATGGGCACCAGCGGGAAGCTGGGCGACGAGAGCGGCGCGCGGAAAGGCCGCGGCTGGGCGGGGTCCGACTTGCGCATAATCCACACGCCCAGGCTCACGAGCACGAAGGCCAGCAGCGTCCCGAACGAGGTGAGGTCGCCGGCCAGCGAGCCGGGCACGAAGGCCGCGAACAAGCCCACGAACACCATCAACATCAGGTTGGATTTGTAGGGCGTGTTGAAGCGCGGGTGCAGCTCCGAGAATGCCTTGGGCATGAGGCCGTCCTTGGCCATCGAGAAGAATACGCGGCTCTGGCCCATGAGCATCACCAGGATAACCGACGTGAAACCGAGCAGGATGCCCACCGTCACGCCCGTGGCCAGCCAGCCGTAGCCGGGCATGTGCGCCCGAATGGCATAGGCTACCGACGCCTCGCCGCCTAAAGCCGGGTCGGCAAACTCGCGCCAGCTGGCTACGCCCGTCAGTACGTGTCCGAACAGAATGTAGAGCACTGTGCAAATAGCCAGCGAACCCAGAATGCCGATGGGCATGTCGCGCTTGGGGTTGCGGGCTTCCTGCGCCGCCGTGCTCACGGCGTCGAAACCGATGAAGGCAAAGAATACAATGCCCGCCCCACCGATAATGCCGCCAATGCCGTGCTTAAAGAACCCTTCGTAGGTCCGCACCACTTCGCCGGCCGCGTTTTTCACCACGGCATCGGCCGGAATGAGGTAGGGCGTGTGGTTGACGGGGTTGATGAACTGCCAGCCCACGGCGATGAACACGACCACAATCAGCACTTTCAGCACCACAATCACGGCGTTGAACATGGCCGACTCCTGCGTGCCTTTCACCAGCAACAGACTGAGCATCACAATAATGAACAGCGCGGGCAGGTTGACAACCCCGTGCTGGTCTACGCCATTAATAATGGCGTGCTCGAAAGGTGAGTGGGAAAGATTGTACGGCATACTGGTCCCAAAGACCTCCAGCAGCTTGTTGAGGTACTCGCTCCAGGCAATGCTCACGGTGGCCGCGCCCAGGGCGTATTCCATAATCAGGGCCCAGCCGATTACCCAGGCCACAAACTCACCCATGGTGGTGTAGGCATAGGTGTAGGCCGAGCCGGCAATGGGAATCATGGCCGCGAACTCGGCGTAGCACAGGCCCGCAAACACGCAGCCGAAAGCGGCCAGAATGAAGGCCAGCGTCACGCCCGGCCCGGCGGCCTGCGCCGAAGCGGCGGCGGTGCGCACAAACAGGCCCGCCCCGATGATGGCGCCCACGCCCAGCGCCACGAGGTTGCCCGCGCCCAGCGTCCGTTTCAGGGTGCCGTGCCCGGTCGAGTTGGCCTCGCCCAAGAGCACAGCCAGTGGTTTTTTGGCGAAAATACTTGCCATGTGTTAGATGTAAAGAAGGAAGAAGTTTGAAATAAATGAAAGAATTAAAAATCCCCATCCGGCCCGTTGAGCAACGAAAATACTCCCGGGCGCTAGTGGCGGAGCCGAAATATAGGCAGCATTTTCCCACCGCCGGGGCACTGCCCCCGCGTGAGCGTGGTTCTACGGGCCGGCCCACGGCCGAAATCCCCGCGCCCAAGCCGGTTTAGTCACGTGCATTCCAGCGTCGATATTACTTTCGTTACCCTAATCCCCCCCCCTGCCTACCATGAAAAAGCTCCTTTTTATCATTGCTGTCAGCGCGGCCACGGCCGGTACCAGCCTTGCGCAGACTCCCGCTACTGCTACCGTTCCGGCCCAGGCCGGTACCACCCCCGCCCCCGACCAGCTGGCCCAGCGCCGCGCCCAGTACCTCGGCAAAGAACTAGGCCTCACTGCCAACCAGCAGGCCCGCCTGGGCCCCATCCTCATGGCCCAGCGCCAGCAACTGCAGCTGTTGCGCGAGCAGCGCACCACCGGCGGCCGCAAACTGGGCACCGCCCAGGACCTGAAAGCCAGCGAAACCCGCACCGACGAGCAGATTAAAACCGTGCTTACCCCGGAGCAATTCACCAAATTCAGCCAGATGCGCGACGAGCAGCGCGAGAAGATGCGCGAGCACCGCGCTGCTAATGCCAACGCCCCGGCTGCCCAGCCCGAATAGGATGGCGCTTCGTCAATAAAAAGCGGCTTTGCGTCGATGAACTGGCTCTGGAAGCCGGTTGGCGAAATGCTGGCATACTGCTTGTAATTACCCCGGCAGGCACCAAAGCCACTCCCGCACCGGGCCTGGTGCTCCCCTCATCCTCAACCAACCCATTTTTGCTTATTCCCGCCATGAAGAAGAACCTGTTTCTGCTCGCCGCCCTCGCTTTTGCTACCGCTGGCACCAGCTTCGCCCAAACCGCCGTGAAAACCACTGGCTCCGATGCCAACCAGACGGCCCGCCACTACAGCAAAGACAACCAGGGGCCGAAAGACCCCGCCAAGATGGCCGACCACCGCGCCGGCAAAATGGCCAAAGAGCTCGGCCTCAACGCCGACCAGGAAGCCAAAGTAGAGCAGCTGATGCTGGCCCGCCAGCAGGAAATGACGGCCCTCAAAACCAAGTACGGCACCGACAAAAAAGCCGGCCGCCCCGAAATGAAAGCCGCCCACGACCGCTACGAGGCCCAGATGAAGACCATCCTCACCCCCGAGCAATTCGCCAAGATGGACAAGATGAAAGCCGAGCACCACGGCCACGGCCGTGATGGCGGCAAGATGAAGACCAAGGCATAATACCCTGCCCGCCGCATAAAAAAAGCTCCCGCCTTGAGGCGGGAGCTTTTTTTATGCACCTGTTTCCCCATTATGCCAGAATAAACGCTGTTTCGTGAGGCCCGGGCGGGGCCAATCCGGGCACGTAGCCCCAAATTCGCATTAATCTAACCTTTCCTAACCACTTTCAAGGCCTTATAGAAACGTGTTCTACCGAAACGCATCACGCTTTTTGTGGCTGCTTATCAGCGGCTTTGTGCTGCAGGCTGCTACTCCAAGCCTACCGCTATTTGCCCAGTCATCGGCGGCGGCGAGCTTTCGCGTCATGAGCTGTCAGACGATGAAAAAGCCGGGAGCGGGGTTTGTGCTGGAACAAGGCGTGCTCGGCACCGACGGCACCGCAACGCATCCCGTTGCGGCCATACCGCGAGGCTTTGAGTTGACAGCAGCAGCGCAAAGCGGAACGCGCAACTTGTATCTGCTGCGCAAAACCGGCCCACCGAATCAGTGATGCTGCTGCTCACTGATTCGGTGGGCCGGACGCTGCAACAGCCTCGACAGTACATGCCTCAGCTGGGTGGCGACGCCAAAATGCTAGTGCCGCCCCGCTTGTTTGGCCTGCCAGACGGAAAGGGTTTTGTGCTCACTTACCCCTCGGGCAAATCGGGCCGGCCCAACCTTGAGGTACGGGCGCTGAGTCCGACACTGGCCCCGCTGTGGGAGCAGCAGCTCACCCCTGCCTGCTTAACTACTGTTGAGCATATAGTAGCCAGCGATACTACTCTACCCTACTATTTTTCAGGTACAAAAACGGGGCAGCCCGACCTTTGGGGTTACGACACCACCAAAAACCCGTTCTGCCCCGTGAAGCAACACTTCGCTGCTAAAATTACGACGCTTTTGCAACAGGCCCCGTTTGTGGGCCACTTGTCCCGCCAAAAGTTTGTGGGCCAGTTCATTCTTGGCCTGATAAAGAGCCGCAACGTGCAATTCGGCGAGGTGGCCCAGCACCTCAATGACGCGGCCAAGCCCGCCTCGAACGAAACGCGCATTCAGGACTTTTTCCGCGAAGTAGACCTCAATTACGTACTGTTGGCCAGGCTTTTACTGAGTTTTTTGCCTGCGTAGGGCAAGCTGCGCTTATGCCTCGACCGCACGGAGTGGGACTTCGGCCAGTGCCAGGTGAACATCCTGCTCGTCACCGTCGGCACGGGCGAGGTCCACGTGCCCCTTTATTGGCACCTGCTCGACAACCGCAGCGGCAACTCCAACGCCGCCGACCGCATCGCGGTGCTCGAAAAGTGCCTGGCCTTGCTGGGCAAAGACCGCATCGGCCTGGTCGTGGGCGACCGGGAATTTGTCGGCCATGCGTGGTTCAAGTGGCTCAAAGACAATGGGCTTAATTTTGTCATGCGCCTGCCCAAGCACCACTGCCTGACCCACGCCGACGGCCGGCGGCAGGCCGTGGCCGACCTGGGCCTGGTGCCGGGGCAGGTGCGCCGCTTCGCCCACGTGCAGGTCGACGGAGTCTGGGGGCAGGTCTGGGTCAAGGCCGTGGCGGCGGACGCGTTTGTCTTCCTGTTTGCCACGGCCGGTCTGAACCACCTCGAGCAACTCTATGCCAAGCGCTGGACGATTGAGCAATGCTTTCAAAATCTGAAAGGGCGGGGCTTTAACCTGGAAGCCACCCACTTGCGCTGTTTCCAAAAGCTGCGCAAGCTCGTGGCCCTGGTCAGCCTGGCCTACGCGTTTTGTCTGGGCGTGGGCGCGGCCGCCCACGGCGGCCGCCAGCCCATTGCCCGCAAAAACCACGGCTACCGGGCCGCCAGCCTGAGCCGCCACGGCCTCAACCTGCTCCGCCAACTCGCCCGCCCGCTGACCCTGCCCGAGGACCCATTGGCCCGCTTGGTTGAAACGCTACTGAACTGGATTACGAGGCAACTTGCTAAAAATCAATTACTAAAAATAGTAGGGTAGAGTACAGCGATACCCACCTATGGCTTGTGCTCAGGGAGTATTTGGCCCTGGCCATGCGGCCGCGCGTGTTGAGCTTCCGCCTGACAACCGGAGATGCCGAATGCAACCAGCCGCTGGCTTCCAATGATGAGCTGGATGTAGCGGCGGTAGTACCAGCCGGGCTGCTGCTATTGGGCACTTCAGACCGCCGCACTTCTTACACGGCACCTGCCGAGCAAGGCAAAGCGTCGGAGTATCGGCGCGACTTTGCCCTGCTGCTAAGCCCCGTGGGCCAACGCCAATTTGGGGTCGGTCTGGCATGGCCGTTATCCGGCCGGCCGGCTCATTACCGGTGGCAGTCGGCGGGCCAACTACCCGATGGCAGCTACCAGCTAATTGGCGAAACCTACCGCAACATACCCAATGCAATCACTATTGTCCGGGGTTACTCTACCCTACTATTTTTAGTAATTGATTTTTAGCAAGTTGCCTCGTAATCCAGTTCAGTAGCGTTTCAACCAAGCGGGCCAATGGGTCCTCGGGCAGGGTCAGCGGGCGGGCGAGTTGGCGGAGCAGATTGAGGCCGTGGCGGCTCAGGCTGGCGGCCCGGTAGCCGTGGTTTTTGCGGGCAATGGGCTGGCGGCCGCCGTGGGCGGCCGCGCCCACGCCCAGACAAAACGCGTAGGCCAGGCTGACCAGGGCCACGAGCTTGCGCAGCTTTTGGAAACAGCGCAAGTGGGTGGCTTCCAGGTTAAAGCCCCGCCCTTTCAGATTTTGAAAGCATTGCTCAATCGTCCAGCGCTTGGCATAGAGTTGCTCGAGGTGGTTCAGACCGGCCGTGGCAAACAGGAAGACAAACGCGTCCGCCGCCACGGCCTTGACCCAGACCTGCCCCCAGACTCCGTCGACCTGCACGTGGGCGAAGCGGCGCACCTGCCCCGGCACCAGGCCCAGGTCGGCCACGGCCTGCCGCCGGCCGTCGGCGTGGGTCAGGCAGTGGTGCTTGGGCAGGCGCATGACAAAATTAAGCCCATTGTCTTTGAGCCACTTGAACCACGCATGGCCGACAAATTCCCGGTCGCCCACGACCAGGCCGATGCGGTCTTTGCCCAGCAAGGCCAGGCACTTTTCGAGCACCGCGATGCGGTCGGCGGCGTTGGAGTTGCCGCTGCGGTTGTCGAGCAGGTGCCAATAAAGGGGCACGTGGACCTCGCCCGTGCCGACGGTGACGAGCAGGATGTTCACTTGGCACTGGCCGAAGTCCCACTCCGTGCGGTCGAGGCATAAGCGCAGCTTGCCCTGCGCAGGCAACAAACTCAGTAAAATCCTGGCCACCAGTACGTAATTGAGGTCTACTTCGCGGAAAAAGTCCTGAATGCGCGTTTCGTTCGAGGCGGGCTTGGCCGCGTCATTGAGGTGCTGGGCCACCTCGCCGAATTGCACGTTGCGGCTCTTTATCAGGCCAAGAATAAACTGGCCCACAAACTTTTGGCGGGACAAGTGGCCCACAAACGGGGCCTGCTGCAAAAGCGTCGTAATTTTAGCGGCGAAGTGTTGCTTCACGGGGCAGAACGGGTTTTTGGTGGTGTCGTAACCCCAAAGGTCGGGCTGCCCCGTTTTTGTACCTGAAAAATAGTAGGGTAGAGTAGTCCGGGGTATGATTGGCATAGGTATTATTGGAGCTGGCGGCACGGGTATAATTCCGCTGAGTGGCTACAGCAACGAGCAACCAGTAGGGTTAATTTTGGCTCAGCTCGGCGATGCAGGCCAGTTGGCAGGCGTGCACGAGCTGGCGATTCCGGAAATAGTGAACGATGCCGCCCCAGCTCCCAACCTCGAAGGTCCCCTTCCAAGTTATCCAGCCAGCTTTCGTTTTCGGGGAATCAGTGCTGACTATCAGCACGTAATATTGAATACCAGTCGCCAAGTGCTGGCTTATGACATTGCCACCCAGCAGCTGCGGCCGCTTACGCCCGCCCGCAATGCCATTCCCACAGTACGCTGTATCGAAGCCGACCGCGTGAGCGTCAGCTGGTCGGTTAAGCCAGCCGGTGCCCGTTCCGAATTCGAACAGATAGCCCTGCCCTAATCTGGCTAGAGCAACGGAGGTTCTACCCCCAGCATTTATATTTGGATTCTTACCCACCCACATCGGGCAAGAAAGGCCCTGCCTCACCATCCCCCCTCGTTCCCCCATGCCTCCCCTTCCCAGTAGCACAGCCTCGGCCGTGCAAATCCAGCAGTTTTACGACAAGGGCCTGGCCCACGCCAGCTACGCCGTGCGTTGCGGCCGCCAGGTCGCCATCATCGACCCGGCCCGCGACCCGCAGCCGTACTACGACTTTGCCGACGAGCACGAGGCCCGCATCATCGCCGTGATTGAGACGCACCCGCACGCCGATTTTGTGTCGTCGCACCTGGAAATTGCTGAGGAAACCGAGGCCACCATCTACTGCAGCAAATTGGTAGGAGCCAAATATCCCCACAAGAATTTCGACGACGGCGACCGCATCAAGCTGGGCAGCTACGAGCTGCACGCCATCAACACCCCCGGCCACTCGCCGGACTCCATCAGCATTTTGCTGATGGATGAGCTAGCCCAGAGCCGCGCCGTATTCACCGGCGACACCCTGTTTGTGGGCGATGTGGGCCGGCCCGACCTGCGCGAGGACGAAGCCGTGGGCGGCCACCAGCGCGAGGAGCTGGCCGCGCAGCTGTATAAAAGCACCCGCAACAAGCTCATGACCCTGCCCGGCAGCACCAGGGTGTACCCCGCCCACGGCCCCGGCTCGCTCTGCGGCACAACCACCAGCCCCGACCTCGATTCCACCATCGCCAAAGAGCTGAAAACCAACTACGCCCTGCAACCCATGTCGCAGGATGAGTTTATTAAGGTGCTGCTCGCAGACCAGCCCTTCGTACCCAAGTATTTCGGCCACAACGTGGCCCTGAACAAGCAGGGCGCGCCCAGCTTCGAGGACAGCATTCGGGCGGTACCACACCCGAACACCGGCGCGGTGCTGGAACCCGGCGTACTGCTCATCGACACGCGGCCGGCGGCCCAGTTCCGGGCCGGCCATCTGCCGGGAGCCCTCAACTTGCAGGATGGTGGCAAGTTCGAAACCTGGCTGGGCTCTATCGTTGGCCCCAAAGAGCCGTTTTACCTGTTGGCTGATTCCAAAATCGCGCTGGACACGGTCATCCGCAAAACAGCCAAAATTGGCTACGAAGGCAACATCAAGGGCGCGCTAATGGCCCCGGCCGACCTGCCCGCCACCTCCCCCACCGTAGACGTAGCGGCCGTGCGCGAGCACCCCGAAGCCTTTACCATCGTCGACATCCGCAACCGGGCCGAAGCTCAAACGCCGGTTTTTCAGAATGCCCTGGTCATTCCCCTGCCCGAGCTGCGCGAGCGCGCCCACGAAATCCCCACTGATAAGCCGATTCTGGTTCACTGCGCAGGTGGCTACCGCTCGGCCGTAGGGACCAGTATTGTGCAGCAGGCATTGCCAGACGCGAAGGTTTTGGATTTGGGCGAGGCGGTTACGGAGTTTCAGCCGCAGGCGCATTAGCGTAGCGACTGGCTTCCGGAAATCACAATAAAAAAGAACGTCATGCTGAGCGGAGCTCAGCATGACGTTCTTTTTTATGAAACGCTCGCTCCCCCCACTCAGTCCATCACCGTTTCCGGCACCACGGCCGCGGCTGGTGCGCCTTTGGGCTTCTGGCTCACCAGCCACACGCCCACGAAAATGAGCATGGCCTGCCCAGCCTTGCTCCAGGTGAGATGGTCTTTGCCCAGGGCCACGGCGAAGAGCACCGCCAACACCGGCTGCAAATAAATGTAGACGCCCAGCAGGGCCGGCGAGGCATATTTCAGCGCCCAGTTATTGAGCAAATAGGCCACAATGGTGAGAAAAACTACCATGTAACCCACTTCGAGCCAGATTTTGAGCGGAAAGCTGGCATAATTGGTACCCAGCGCCTCGCGCCAGCCGAAGGGCACCGCCACGATGGCCCCCACCAGAAACACCCGCGCCAACACCGTGAAGGCGTGATACTTGCGCATCAACGGCTGCACCAGTACCAGGTAGAGGCCAAAAACCGTGGCATTGGCCAGGATGAACAGGTTGCCCAGCGTGGCGTGCGGGTAGATGGCCGCCTGCGCGTTGCGGCTGAGGATGAGCGAGGCTGCGCCCACTGCCCCCACCGCAATGCCCAGCGCACGCGGCACGGTGATTTTCTCGCTCAATAAAACAGCCGAGGCGATGACTACCACAATGGGTGCGATGGTTTGCAGCAGCGAGGCGCTGATGGGCGAAGTCAGGTTCAGCCCCGAAAAAAACAGCAGTTGATTGACCCCAATGCCGCACACGCCACAGATAATGGAGCGCCAGTTGTCGGCCCAACCGATGATTTTGTCCTGCGGGGCCACGAAGTATTTGATGAGGGCGAAGAAGCTCGACGCCCCCAGCACCCGCAGCGTGACGATGCCAAAGGGGGTCATGTACTGCGGCATCACGTCTTTCGACAGGGAATAATTGGCCGCGTAAATGACCGTGACGAAGAAAAGGGCCGCGTGGACGCGGAATTGATTGGACATAAAGTGAGGTAAGCTTTAGCTTGACATTACGTACAAAGCAAAGCAAGCTGCGGTGATTCAACCGAACTTTGCCGGGCTTGTTACCGATACGGCAAGCTAAAGCTTACCGCACCATGAATCTCTTCCCCGACGACGAACCCACCGCCTTCACCCCCGCCGCCGCGCCCGGCCCCGATGCGCCACTGGCCGAGCGCCAGCGCCCCCGCCGCCTAGCCGACTACGCCGGCCAGCAGCACCTGGTGGGCGAAACCGGCGTGCTGCGCCGCTATTTGAATTCCGGGCGTCTGCCCAGCCTCATCCTATGGGGTCCGCCGGGCGTGGGCAAAACCACCCTGGCCCACCTGCTGGCCTCGGAGCTGAAACAGCCATTCTCAGCCCTGAGCGCCATCAATGCCGGCGTGAAGGACGTGCGCGACGTGATTGAAAAGGCCAGGCGGCAGCGCGGAACGGTGTTGTTTATCGATGAAATACACCGTTTCAGCAAGGCGCAGCAGGATGCGCTGCTGGGCGCGGTGGAGCACGGCACCGTCACGCTCATTGGGGCCACTACGGAAAATCCTTCCTTTGAAGTCATCCCGGCCCTACTCTCGCGCTGCCAAGTGTATGTGCTGGAGGCGCTGAGTGCGGACACCCTGCGCGGACTGGTGCAAAAAGCTCTGACCGAGGATGCAGCGCTCAAGCAGAAAAAGGTGGTGCTGAAGGAAGACCACGCCCTGCTGGCCCTCAGCGGAGGCGATGCCCGCAAGCTGCTCAACCTCTTAGAAATCGTAGTCCAAAGCACGCCGCCCAACAAAAAAGGCGTCATCGAAATCACCGATGCCGTGGTGCAAACCGTGGCCCAGCGCCCACTGGCCCGCTACGACAAGGGCGGCGAAATGCACTACGACGTGATTTCGGCCTTCATCAAGTCCATGCGCGGCTCCGACCCCAACGCCGCGCTCTACTACCTGGCCGTGATGCTGGAAGGCGGCGAAGACGTGAAATTCATCGCCCGCCGCATGCTCATCCTGGCCTCCGAGGACATCGGCAATGCCAACCCCAACGCCCTGATGCTGGCCACCAGCTGCTTCCAGGCCTGCACCGTCATCGGCCTGCCCGAATCGGATTTGATTCTCGCCCAAACCGTCATCTACCTCGCCACCTCACCCAAGAGCAACGCCGCCTACATGGCCATCCGCGCGGCGCAGGCCGAGGTGAAGGCCAATGGCGTGTACCCCGTACCGGTGCCCCTGCGCAACGCCCCCACCCGCCTGCTCAAGCAGCTCGGCTACGGCCAGGAATACGCCTACTCGCACAACGGAGAGGGCAATTTTGAGGCCCAGGAGTTTCTGCCCGACGCCCTGAGCGGCACCCGCTTCTACGCCCCGGGCCTGAACGCCAGCGAGGCCAAAATTCAGGAACGCCTGCGCGGCTGGTGGGGCGAGAAATACGGATATTAGCGTTATAGGCCCGCAACCGGCGCGAGTTTAGCGCAGCGTAACTCGTGACTGCTTATCGGGCGAGGCTCTGCCTCACATCAGAACGGCTAGCCTGAACGGTGCGAACATGGCTTGCCGCTGGCGCGGCAGGGAGGCGCAGCCTCCCCCACAATAACGGTCACGAGTTACGCTGCGCTAAACTCGCGCCAGTCCACAGCCAGCCCACGAAGGCCAAACGATACAGCCGCGTGTAACTTGCCAGCTGATTAGACAATCTGAGTGGCACGGAACCACAAAAAATCCGTTCAATTCGTTAAATCTGTGGTCTCATGCGACAATTTTTGAAATATGTGCTAGCTACCATCGTGGGGCTGGCTGCGTTTGGGTTCTTATGTTTTGTGGGGGTGGCCATCTTCATCGGGGCCACGGTGAACAGCTCCAAAGGCCCGAAGCAAACCACCGCCAACTCGGTGCTGGAGCTCAAGCTGAATGACCCGCTCAATGAGCGCGGGCGCGAAGGCCGTTTCGGCGGGCTGGGCGGGGGCGGCAGCACCGGGCTGGTTGAGCTGAAGGAGGCCATCTACCGGGCCAAGGGCGACGACGACATCAAGGGCATTCTGCTGAACCTGGGCATTGTGCAGGGCGGCATGGCTTCGCTGGAGGAAGTGCGCAACGCGCTGCTCGACTTCAAAAAGAGCGGCAAATTCGTGGTAGCCTACCATGAAATTGCCTCCGAAAAGAGCTTCTACCTCTCTTCGATGGCCAATGAAATCTACCTCAACCCGCAGGGCACGCTCGAATTCAACGGCCTGAGTACAGAGGTGATGTTCTACAAGCGCCTCTTCGAAAAGGCCGGCATCGAGCCCTATATTTTTCGGGTGGGCTCCTTCAAAAGTGCCGTCGAGCCGTTTTTCCGCGAGAACTTCTCCGATTCGGCCCGCTACCAGACCGTGTCGTTCCTGAACTCCATCAACGGCTATATGATTGGCGAGGTGGCCAAAACCCGGGGCATCGCCCCGGCCCGCCTCAAGGTAATTTCCGACTCGATGCTGGTGCACAACGCCCCCGATGCCCTGCGCCTGAAGCTCGTCACCA
This sequence comes from Hymenobacter siberiensis, assembly GCF_018967865.2. NCBI lineage: Bacteria > Pseudomonadati > Bacteroidota > Cytophagia > Cytophagales > Hymenobacteraceae > Hymenobacter > Hymenobacter siberiensis. The sequence goes on along the minus strand of NZ_JAHLZY020000001.1, from coordinate 1,842,302 downwards.
AAATCGGCTACTTCGATGAGGTGCAGGATTATATGCGCGGCAAGCTGGGTGTGGCCAAAGACAAAAAGCCCAGCCTGGTGAGCCTCTCCGACTACGTCAACAACGGCGACGCGGAGGCGCGCGTGAGCAGCAGCACCAGCAACCGCATTGCCGTGATTTACGCCGAGGGCGACATCGTGACCGGCAAGGGCTCCGACGATAACATCGGCAGCACCAAGTTTGCCGAAGCCATCCGCAAGGCCCGGCTCGATGAGAAAGTGAAGGCCGTGGTGCTGCGCATCAACTCGCCGGGCGGCTCGTCGCTGGCCTCGGACATCATCTACCGCGAAGTGCTGCTAACCAAAAAGGTGAAGCCGATTATCGCCAGCATGAGCGACGTGGCGGCTTCCGGCGGCTACTACATTGCCATGGCCTGCGATACCATCGTGGCCCACCCGAACACGATTACGGGCTCCATTGGCGTGTTTGGCGTGCTGCCCAACATCCAGCCGCTGCTGGCCGACAAGCTGGGCATCACCGTGGACCGCGTGACGACGGGCAAGTTCTCGGACCTGCCCACCATCACGCGCCCGCTCACCGACTTCGAGAAGCGCACTTTGCAGGAGGAGGTGAACCGCATCTACGCCGACTTTACCAGCAAGGCCGCCCTGGGCCGCCATATGCCCCTGGAGCGCCTGCGCCGCCTGGCCTCGGGCCGCGTCTGGAGCGGCCTCGAAGCCAAAAACAACGGCCTCGTGGACGTACTCGGCGACTACCAGGACGCGCTCAACATTGCCGCCGCCCGCGCCCACCTCAAAGCCGACGACTATTACGTGCAGCGCCTGCCCCGCCAGAAATCGGCGCTGGAAGGCTTCATTTCCATGTTCAGCGACGACGATGCGGCCAAAACCCGCGCCATCAAGACCGAGCTGGGGCCGCTGTACCCCGCCTACGCCCAGTACCAGCAACTGATGCAGATGCGCGGCGTGCAGGCCCGCCTGCCGTATTCGCTGGATATCCAGTAGTTTATTTCATCATTTGTCATCCTGACTCGGCTGTCATCCTGAGCGCAGCGAAGGACCTTATCACGCCAGAATACTTTGTTCAGCCGTGAGAAGGTCCTTCGCTATGCTCAGGATGACCGTTTTTTTCCTACCCCACCAATGCTCCAACACCTCCAAGAAGCCGCCGCCTACATCAAAGCCAGCTCCCAGGCCTTCCAGCCCGAAACGGGCATCATCCTCGGTACCGGGCTGGGCGCGCTGGCGAATGAAGTCGACGTTGAATACGAAATCAACTACGCTGACATCCCGCATTTCCCCCTCAGCACCGTGGAAAGCCACGCCGGCCGGCTGCTGCTGGGCCGCATGGGCGGCAAAAAAGTAGCCGTGCTGCAAGGCCGTTTCCACTACTACGAGGGCTACACCATGCAGCAGGTGGCCATACCCGTGCGCGTGCTCAAGCTGCTGGGCATTGCCCGCCTACTGGTGAGCAACGCCGCCGGCGGCCTCAACCCCGATTTCAATCTTGCTGATTTGATGCTAATTGACGACCACATCAACCTGCAACCCGGCAACCCGCTCATCGGGGCCAACCTCGACGAAATGGGTCCGCGCTTCCCGGATATGTTCGCGCCCTACGATGCCGACCTGCTCCGCCGGGCCGAAGCCGCCGCCCAGGCGCTGGGGCAGGCCGGCACCACCCGGCGCGGCGTGTACGCCAGCGTGCCCGGCCCCATGCTCGAAACCCCCGCCGAATACCGCTACCTGCGCACCATCGGGGCCGATGCCGTGGGCATGAGCACGGTGCCGGAGGTGATAGCTGCCCGCCACCTGGGCCTGCCGGTGCTGGCCGTGTCGGTCATCACCGATTTGTGCGCCCCCGGCCACCTCAAGCCCGTGGTGCTGGCCGACATTTTCGCTGCCGCCGGCGCGGCCGAGCCCCGCCTCACAGCCCTGATAAAGGCCGTGGTGGCGGGCTTGTAGCTTGTAGCACATGCTTCAGCTTGTGCGTCGTTGAACGGCCGGTCACTTACCGGCACAAGCTGAAGCATATGCTACAAGTCCTTATTTCGCTATAATCTTCTGGGCGGTGGCGCCGCTCAGCACGCCGAAGATGCCGATGCCGCCCTGCACGTTGCCATAAATGGCGGACGGCTGAGCAAAGGGGTTGCCGTTGGCCTGGCGCGCGTCGCGCACCGATTGCCGGAAGCGGTACATGGCCCGCTCGGTGTGGTAGAGCGTGGCCGTAACGGTATCGCCGGGGTGGAAGCGATAGCTGGTGCCCAGCACGAATTCCTGGCCGTTGAGCAGCCGGTCTTCTACCGACATGTCCATTTCCGGGCTTTTGAGCAGGGCTCCCTTGGCGGGGTTGCCCTTGTGCAGCTGCAGGCGGTAACAGTCGTCGAGCGGGGCCGGGTCGCGGAAGCTGGTGAGGAAAAGGGCCTTGCGCTCGGAGCCGGTTTTGTCGTTGAACTGGTAGCTCACCGAGTCGATGGGCACGGGGGCCAGCATGGTGGTGGTGGCGGTGGCGTGGCGGCCTTTGGTGTCCACCACGTCGAGCTTGAATACGTCGCCGGCTTTGGCCACCAGCGGGTCGCGGCCGATGTGGGAGTGGAATTTCACGCCCGAAGTGGTGTCAACCAGCGCCCGGTAATTGGGGTTGAAGGCCAGCGGCACCAGCGTGCCGTTGGGCATGGTGAGCGTAACGGTGACATCGGTGGGCACCTGCGGCAGCACGACGCTGATGTAGGGCACCGACGTGGTGACAACCAGCTCCGGCACCTTGCCCGGCTGCAGGTAGCATTCCACCACCAAATCGGATGAGAAAGCCGGCAGCGGCACGTTGATGTCGTTTTGCAGCTTGCCGCAACCGGCCAGCACCAGCAGGACACTACCAAAAACAAGCCGGTTCATCTTCCTTTTCATAAAAAATGCTGTTAAAAACACTCATAAAAAAACCCTGCAATACCGTCCACAAAATCCGTGGAATCCGCTAAAATCCGCGCTAATCCGTGGTCAGAAGCGGAAATTATACGTCAGCGACGGGATGACCGGAAACAGCGACACCTGCTTAGCCTGGAAGCCCGTGGTGCGGCCGCTGGCATTGTCCTTCACGGTATCAAAAAACACGAAGTAGGCGTTGCGACGGTTATAGGCGTTGTAGATGCTCAGGGTGAGGTCCTGGTCGCGCCGGGCGCCGATTTTGTACACCACGCCGAGGTCGAGGCGGTGGTACGGGATGAGGCGGTAGGAATTGCGGTCGGGGTACACGGGCACCGGGCGCGGGTCGATGCCTACGCTGGAGCCCGGAATATCCTGCACCCCAAACCGGCCCAGCGGCAGCGTGGTCAGGTTACCCGAGGTATAAATAAAGCTGGCTGTGAGGCTGATACGGGTATTGAGCTTGTGTATTACTACCACAGTCAAATTGTGGCGGCGGTCGTAGTTGGGGTGGAAATCCTGGCCGCCGTTCACGCCATTGGTGCCATTCTGGGGCTGAAAATTGCGCCAGCTCCAGGCCAGGGTGTAGCCAATCCAGCCGGTGGTTTTGCCGGTTTTCTTCTCCAGATAAAGCTCGTTGCCATAGGCCCAGCTCTTACCGAAAATGAATTCCTGGTCCAAATCGGGGTTCACGAACAGCTGCGCGCCATCCCGAAAATCGACCTGATTGCGGCCCCACTTATAATACACCTCATTGGTGAGCAAGTACTTGCCACCGCCCAGCAGGAAGCTTGCCCCCCCGCTCACCTGCTGCGACTGCTGCGGCTTCACCGACAGCCGCGAGGGGTACCAGATATCAGTGGGCAGCGACGCGCCCGAATTCGTGACCAGGTGCACGTACTGGTACATCATGGCGTAGTTGAGCTTGAACGACGTCTTATCGTTCAGGGCGTAGCGGGCGGCGGCGCGGGGCTCCAGGCCGCCGTACTGGTTGGTGCCGCTGCGGAAACCGGTCAGGCGCAGGCCGCCTTCGAGCTGGAGCTTGTCGGTGGCCTTGTAATTATCGGAGGCGTAAACGGCCCCATCGAGGGCATCGTACCGCACGTCGGAACCGATGTCGAGGCGGCCATCGCCGGTGCTGGCGCTGAGGCGGCCCACGCCGAAGTGGTGCTGCGTAAACATGGCCCCGGTCTTAATCTGGTGCCGGTCGTTGGGCATGTACTCGAAGTCGGTGCGCCCGGTGTAGTCCGTGATTTGCGAGCCCAGGTTGAAGCTGAACACGTTGGCCAACTGGTTGGTAAGCGTGTATTTGTAATCCGACACCGACACGGTAGTATTCACGAACAGCTTGGGCGAAAAAGTGTGGTTCCAGCGCAGCGAGCCGAGGGTATTGCCCCACTGGAAGCTGAATTTGAAGCCGTTCGGGCTGCTGAAGCCGAAGATGTCGCGGCCCAGATAGCCGGTTAGAAACACCTGGTCTTTCTCGCCGAGGGTATAATTGGCCTTGGCGTTGAGGTCATAGAAATAGTAGTCGGGAATGGGGCTGTAGTCCTCCTTGCCCTCGTTGGCCTTGTTGAGCGCCCGCGTGAAAATGTCGAAGTACGTGCGCCGCCCACTCACGATGAACGAACCTTTGCCCTTATTAATTGGCCCCTCGTAGGTAAGGCGCGACGAAATCAAGCCCACGCCGCCGGTGGCCACGTAGTGCTGACGGTCGCCCTCGCGCAGCTTCACATCTACCACCGACGACAGCCGCCCGCCAAACTGCGCCGGGAAACCCGATTTGTAGAGGTCCACGCTCTGGACGGCATCGGAGTTAAAAACCGAAAACAGCCCGAACAAGTGATTGGGGTTGTACACCAACGTGTTATCAACCAGCACCAGGTTCTGGTCGGCCGAGCCGCCGCGCACAAACAGGCCGCTGGTGCCCTCGCCCCCACTCTGCACCCCGGGCTTTAATTGCAGCGTTTTCAGAATATCGACCTCGCCAAACAAGGCCGGCAGCAACTTGGCCTCGTTGATGCTGAGGTGCTCGACGCCCATTTGCGTGGTTTTGAGCTTCTGCGCCAGGGTCACGGTGCCCTCCACCACCACTTCGCCCAGCTCGTTGCCGCTTTCTTCGAGGTTGAGGCTGAGGCGCTGGTTTTTAGTCAAAGTCACCTCGCGGGTGATTGGCTGGTAGCCGATAAAGGCGATGACCAGCTGATGGCGGCCCGCCGGCAAGCTCAGCGAATAGTGGCCGAGCGAGTCGGCCGCCACGCCAGTTCCGAGGGCGGGCACGGCCACGCTGGCGCCGGGCAGGGTTTCGCCCCGCCCGCCGCGCACCGTGCCGCTGATGGTGAACCGCGCCGCCGTCTGGGACCAGCCGGCCCGGGGCCAGGCCAGTCCCAATATGAACAGTAATAAGTAGTAACGCCGGGAAAATCTAAAAATCATACGGTAGCAATGGGAGAGCGCACAAAGGTAGCGTCCTCCCCAACGCCGGCATCCGCCGGATAGTTTAGCGCCCGCGCGCGCCCGGCCTACTTGCCCACGAACGGCTGCAAAGCCTGCGCAATCTGGGTGGCCGGCACCACGCCCGCCTGCCGCCACACCGGCTGCCCCTGATGAAACAGAATCAGCGTGGGAATGCTCTGCACGCGGTATTGCTGGGCCACGGCCTGGTTGCGGTCCACATCAATTTTAATGATGCGCACCTTGCCGCCGTGCTGAGCCGCCACCTGCTCCAGAATGGGGGCCATGGTTTTGCAGGGGCCGCACCAGGTGGCAAAAAAATCGACCAGCACCGGCATTCCGGGGCTATTGATGAGTTCGGGAAAAGACTTGCGAGGCATGATGCGTAACGGTTAAGCGAGAATTCAGGACTTCTGACCTGACTATAACGCAAAAAGCCCGGCGCGGGGCCGGGCTTTTGAATTTTGCGGTCGGAACCGGCTCAGCTACTTGTTAATAATCGTCATATCATTGGCCACTTCGGGAATCATGAACCGGCCACCCACGGCTTTCAGGCCCTTCACGCGGCATTCCCAGGTGTAGCGGCCGGGGATGGCGCTGGCTGCTTCCCCGGTTTCAGCCTTGAAATATTCGGGGTCGGAGGGGTCGGTGGGAAAAAGCACGTCTACACCGGTCTGGCCTTTGGCCAACTCCTTCACCAGCAGATAGTCTTTGCCGGTTTTTTCGCTATGCACAATAAAATTGGCCGTGTAAGGACCAAGCTGGCCGTATTTATCCAGGATGCCCAGCTTGATTTGGGCGGTAGTACTCACCATCCAGGTTTGCGCGTGGGCAGCCGGGGCCGGCCCCAGCAGCAGCAACATCATCAGCGCACCGCCCAGCCAGCCGGCCAGCGGCCACTGTTTGAGCTGTAAAAATGAGGGTACAGTTATCATCACGGTTAAAAGATTTGGAGAAAAATGGTGAAACGCGGCTGAACAGAACGGGTAGTAATATGCAAAACCACCGCACATTACTGGCTAAGATAGTACGCCGATAACGAATCCGCAACTTGCAGCGGGCGAATCCTGTTGGGGTTTAAGACAAACTGTTCAAGCTTGACTACTATCTGCGCAATGCCCAGGCCACGCTCGCGGTCCGTCTCATGGCCACCCAATAATTCAATGTCGGCCCCGACCGGCCACCGCTGCGGCCTCTGCGAGCGGGAGGTGCAATCGACCTCGCGCCACCACCTCGTTCCGCGCGAAGAAGGCGGCAAGTACGGCCCCACCGTGGACTTGTGCCAGCCCTGCCACAGCAGCGTGCACCGCTTTCTGAGCAACCGCGCCCTGGCCCGGCAATATTCTTCGGTGGAAGCGCTGCGGGCGGCCGAAGAGCTGCAAACCTACCTGCGCTGGATTCGGAGGCAGCGCGTGGAGCGCATCAGCAACCGGCGCGGGCGGCGGTAGGCGGGATTGCCCCGCCCGGCATTTTTGACGGAGCTTTGCCGGATGAACCGCTATTTCGTGCCTTTCGCGCAGCTTCGGCAGCAGCCTACTATTGTGGTGGATAGTGTGGGCCTTGGGGCCGTGCTCACGCTGGCGCACTGGCGCGGGGCGGCCACGCCCCCAGCCCTGCGCGACGACACCAGCGCCGGCTCGGCCCTGCGGGCGCTGCACCAGCCCACCACGCCGGGCCTGGAGGCAGCAGCTGTCACGGCCAATCATTTTGATATCGACGGCTTTATCGGCGTATGGAGCCTGCTGAATAAAGGGCTGGCAATGAAGCACGAAGAACTACTGCGCATGGTGGCCGTGCTGGGCGACTTCCGCGAAATCGACCTGGCCCACCCGCTGGCTGATGATGCACTAAAGCTGGTGTGCTGGCTGAATGCCGAAGAAAAGGCTCGATTCTACGAGCCGTTCGGTGCGCCCGCCCGGCGCCGGCGCGAGGATGAGGCCTCGGCGGAGAAATTTGACTGGTTTCTGCCCCACTTCGCCGCAGTGCTGGAAAACCTGGCAACCGGCCGCGCCGCCTGGCAGCCCGAATACGACCGGGTGCAGCGGGCGGCGGCCATTATTCGGAGCCACCAAACCACGCGGCAGGACTACCCCGAAATCGGACTGGCCGTGGTGCGCACGCCCGCGCCGCTGCCCTACTACGCCCTGTTCGGCCCCACCGCCGGCTACGACATCGTGCTGAGCCAGTACGAAGGCAACCGCTACGAGCTCGAATACAAATACACGACTTGGATTGACCTGGCCAGCCGCCCTACCCTACCGCGCCTGCCGCTGGCCCCACTCGCAGCCCAACTCAACGCGCTGGAAACCAGTGGCAAAACCTGGGCCGCCGACGGAATTACCGATACCGGCCCGCTGCTGCGCCTCACCGGCCGAAAGCTCAGCAAAGCCGAGCGCTACGCCGACCCCGACGGCCGGCCAATTTATGCGTCGTCCATCGCGCCGGAGGTGCTGGAGCGGGAGGTAGTGGCGTTTTTCCGGGCGGGGTATGCCGGGGTTGAGGCGAAGAGCTACTGGAGTTGGGCTGAAGTGAAGGCTGTTTAGCGACCGTGGACTCTGCGAGTCCGCGAGTTTGACCGTTCCCACGCGCGGACTCGCAGAGTCCACGGTACAATTACACCGCGCAGTCGGTTTCTTCGCCGCGCACGTCTACCAGGTGCACCGAGCTGTTGCCGCCCGCGCCGGGCCGCACCCGAATCTGGGTGCCGATGCGGTCCTTGAGGTCGGAAACGTGGGAGATGATGCCAATCATCTTGCCCGAATGCTGCAGGCGCTCCAGCGCGTCGAGGGCTGTGTTCAGGGCTTCGGGGTCGAGGGTACCGAAGCCCTCGTCAATAAATAGTGACTCGATGCGGGCTTTGTGGCCGGCCAATTCGCTCAGGCCCAGCGCCAGGGCCAGGCTCACCAGGAAGCTTTCGCCGCCCGAGAGCGAGGCCATGGGGCGCACGGTATCGGCCTGGTCGTGGTCGATAATTTGCAGCTCCAGGTTGCGGTTGGGCGTTTTGAGGATGGTATAGCGGCCGGTGAGCTGGCGCAGGCGCAGGTTGGCCAGCCGCGCCAGGTGCGTGAGCGTGAGCCCTTGGGCAAACTGGCTGAACTTGTCGCCCCGCGCCGAGCCGATTTGGTCGCTGAGGTCCTGCCAGCGCTGCTCTTCCTGCTGGCGCAGCAACAGTTCCTGCAAGCCGGCGGCCTGCTGGGTGCGGGCGTCGTCGTCCAGCTTCAGCTGGTTGCCCACGGCCCCCAGCTTCTGCTGCAGAATGTCATCGGCGGCCGAAAGGGTGTTGAGCTGGGCCGTGAGCTCGGGCGCCGAATGCGGCGTGAGGCCCGCCTCGGCGTGGTGGCTGAGCTCGGCGGTGAGGTCGGCGAGGCGGCGGGCAGCGGCAGTCTGGTTGGTGAGGTGCTCCTGACGCACCTGCTGGAGGCGCTGGGCCTCGGCGGCGGGTAGCAGCAGGGCGCGGGCTTCGGCGGCGGTGGCGAGGCCCGCGGTGGCCAGGGCGGCGGTGAGCTCGGCCTGGCGCAGCGTGTGGGCCGCGTGGTGCGTGGCCAGCTGGGTTTGCAGGCCATCGCGCCGATTCTGCTGAATTTCGAGGGCTTTCTGCTGGTCGGCCAGCTGGTTTTGGCTGAGCTGCTGGGCAGTGGCCAACCGCAGGGTATTCTGGCGGAGCTGCTCGGCTTCGGTAGCGGGGTTGGGGCCGGTGTAGGTGCGCTGGCGGGCTTGCTGCTGCAGTTGCAGCACTTCTTGGTCGGCCACTAAGACAGCGGCGGCGGCGGCAAGTTGGGTTTCCTGCTGCTTCAGGGCCTGCTTATTGGCATTGCGCTGGCTGGTTTTTTCCAGCAGCTGTTTTCCCAGCTCGCTGAGCGTGGTAACCTGGGCTTCGTAGTGGTCGGCTCGCTCCCGCAGCGTGGCCAGCAGGCCGTCGTAGGGCGGCCGGGCGGGCAGCTCCAACTTGTGCGGCTGCAGGAAATACCGAATCGAGCTTTGGAAAATCCCGGCCTGCTCCTGCCAGTATACCAACTCATCAGCCAGCCGGGTTAAGTCTGCCTCGGTGGTCGCTTGCCGGTCCAGCAGGCGCGGAATTTCGCGCTGCGCGGCGGTGATGGCCTCGCCGGCCTGCAGGTATTTTTCGCGCAGCTCGGCCAGCTTTTCATCGAGCACGGCCAGGCGGCGGCGGGCAGCAACGGCAGCATCCTGCTCACCAGCAGCTGCTTCCAGCAGCGCACGCACCGCAGACGGGTCGGCCAGCTGAGCGGGCGCGGGCACCAGCGCCGCCCCGAGCGCTGCGGCTTGCTGGCGGGCGGTGTCGGCGGCGGTGACGGCTTCCTGGTGCAGCCGCTGGCGCTGGCGCTGCTCGGTCTGGTGGCGGGTGAGGGCCGTGGTAGCGTGGCGCAGCTCTTCGTCGAGGGCAGCCAGGGTCTGCTCCTGCTGGGTCACGCGTAACTCCTGGGCATCGGCTTCAGCCGTAAAATCGGGGGCGAAGGCGTGTTCCAGCGCGCCGCACAGCGGACAGGGCTGGCCAGCCTCCAGGTGCTGGCGGTGGGCGTTGAGGTCAGCCAGGGCCTGCTGGGCGCGCAGCTCGCGGCGGTAGCTGTCGAGCAGCTTCTGGCCGTCGGCACGGCGGGTTTCGAGGTGAGCGGCGGCTGTTTCGGCCGTAGCGAGGGCCGGGGCCTGCTGGTCGATTTCAGCGGTCAGGGCCTCGGCGCGGGTCTGGTACTCGTGGGCGGCTTCGGCTTTGGGCAACAGCTGTTGCAGGGCTTGCCGATGGGCGGTGAGGTCGTCGGCGCGCTGGGCCAGGGCGGCGGCCGTTGTGCCGGCCAGCAGGGCATCGCGCTCGGTGCGGCAGGGCTGGCCTTCGTCCTTGATGGCCTGCTGGCGGGCCTGGGCCTCGGTTTCGAGGCCGCGCTGGCGGCGCAGGTCGAGGGCCGTCTGGTCCTGACTTTTGCGCAACTCGGCGCGGCTGGCTTCGCGGGTGGCGATTTCCTTTTGCGCGTTTTGCAGGTCGATGATTTCGCGGTCTAGCGCCAGCACCTGGTTTTTCAGGTCGATTTCAACGCTGTGCTCGATGAGCCAGTGGTCCAGGGCCGCGTTGCGGGTTTGCAGGGCTTCAATCTGCTGCGTCTCGCTGCTAAGGGCGGCTTCGGCCTGGTCGTAAGCCTTCCGGCTTTGGCCGTGGGCTTCGCGCTTCAAATCGAGCTGATGCTGGGCGGCGGCAATCTCAGCATCCTGCTGCTGCGCTTTGCTGAGCAGGGGGCGCAGGCGGTTTTCATCGGCCAGCGCGGTGGCGTGGGTGGCGTGGGCGGCGGTGTGGGCAGTGGTGGCAGCATCGGCGGCCAGGCGCAGGCGGGGAAGGGCTTCGGCCAGTTCGCGCAGCTGGGTTTCGTCGCTGGTGACTTCCTTTTCGGCGGCAGCAGCCAGCTCCAGCGGCTTATCCACGGCGGCGGCGCGGACGTGGCCGGCCAGCCGGGCAAACTCGGGTTGCAGGGTTTCGTCGTGGCGGCGCAGGCGCTCGGCTTCGCGTTCGGTTTCGGATAGCTGCTTATCCAGCTGGTCGAGGATGGTGCGCCAGGTCAGGCACACCGTCAGCTCCTGCTGCTCCAGGTGGTGCCATTCGGCCTGCTGGTGCAGCACATCGAGCTGGGTTTCCAGCGCCGCCCGCTCCTCGTCCGTCAGCAACCTGGTGGCATCCAGCTTGGCGCGCAGCAGCTTGGTTTTCAGCTCCTCCTCCTTCGCCTTCTCAAACGCCGCCACCGACAGCCGCGAGTAGATGCCCACGTTGGTCATCTTTTCCAGCAGGGCGCTCCGCTCCTTCTCCGGCGCATGCAGGAAGCGCGCAAATTTGCCCTGGCTCAGCAGCACCGACTGCTCGAACTGCCCGAAATCCAGCCCCGACAACTCCCCCACCCGCTTCGGCACCGCCTCCTTGCCGCTGATAACGGCCACGTTGGAGGGACTCATAACCAGCGTCATAGCGTCGGCATTGAGGGCGCCTTTGTCGTCGCCGCGCACTTTGCGCTTCACCTCCCAGCGCGAGCGGTAGCGCACGCGGTCCACCACACCGGTATCGGGATTGGTTTCGTGCACTTCAAACTCAACCTCCGAAAAAGCGTCTTTGGCGTGGCGGCTCACCATCTCGCCCACCTGGCGGTCGTGGCGCGGCACGCGGCCGTAGAGGCCCACGGCAATGGCATCGAGCAGCGTGCTTTTGCCCGCGCCGGTAGGGCCGGTGATGGCGAAAAGCCCCGTGTCGGCTAGCGGCGTTTCATCGAAGCGAATGAGAAACGGACCGGGCAGCGAGTTCAGGTTAGCGAAGCGGACGCTGATAATTTTCATAGCATAAAATTACGCCCGCCGCCACCGGCAGTAAGCGGGCGGCGGCGGGCGGAAAACGGGGTACCGGCAAGCGCCGGGCTATTTGGTGAAGGCCGCTTTTTGGCGGCGGGCATCTTCCGCCAGGTAAAACGTGGCCTCCTGCTGGTAGGGCTGCAGGTCCCAGCGCGACTGGGCGCGGGCCAGGCCCACCAGCGCGGTCTGGATGGCCGTGCGCTGCTCGGGCGTGCACAGGGCGCTGGCCGAGTCGGCCAGCAGCGCCGTGTGAAAGCGGTCGAGCTGGGTTTCAACCTCGGTCACCTGCTCGGCCCCTTTTTTGGGCAGCTGGTCGGCCGGCGTGCGCTGCATCGGAAACACCTGGCCCCGGTAGGTGCTCGTGGCGGCAGCTGGGGCATCTTTTTTGGCCGCCGAAGCGTCTTTTTTGTTGGCCGCCATGCGGGCCAGTCCAATGCCCGCCGTAATGCCGTGGATGAGGTTGGCCTGGGCACAGGATTCCGTGGTGGTACCCAGCAGGAAAGCGAGGCCGAGGGCAGGCAGTAGTATCTTTTTCATGAGTAGAATGAATGTGAAGGCCAAAAGTACCGCCGAAACGTCACTACGCCGGCCTTATTCGGCCGTGCCGCCCCAGGCCAGCGGGTCGGCTTCGGCCAGAAGCTGGCGCAGCTCGCCAAAGGTGGCCGTGAGCAGGGCGGCCCGCTCGGGCGGCAGACTGGCTACGCGCCGGCCAAACACCTCATCCACGGTCAATTCGTGCAGTAGGGCCAGTGGTATCGTGCTTTCGGCCAGGTCGGCGGCATCGGTGGCGCGCTGGTGGCGCACGCCGCGCGGGGCCAGCACCTGGGCTTTTTGCAGCTGCAGCACGGCCTGCACACGGCGCTGCACTTCGGCGGGGGTTTCGTCGGAGCGCACCAGCACATCGGCCCAGGCCACCAACGGAAATGCGGCATTATCGAAAGCCAGAATATCGGCCTCCACCTCCTCCAGCGTGCCGTGGAAGCGCTGCAAGCGCCGCGCCACGGGCACCGGAATACTGGTGATGGCCGGCGCACCAGCCCCGTTGAATTCCAGTAGCAGCACCTGCTGCTTATCATCGGCTTCGGTGAAGGACAGCGGCACCGGCGAGCCCGAGTAGCGGATGTGTGCCCGCCCGCCCACCACCTGCGGGCGGTGCAGGTGGCCCAGGGCCACGTAGTCGAATGCGGCCGGAAAGTGCTCGGCCCCAATCAGGCCCAACCCGCCGATGTGCACGTCGCGCTCGGCCCCTTCGCGGGCCTCGCCGCCAGCCGCGTAGAGATGGCCGGTAGCCAGCACGGGCACATTCTGCTCGCGCTGGCGCAGCACCGACTCGTGGTCGGCCAGGGCGGCGTAGTGGTCGGCAATGCTCTGGCGGATGCGGAGTTGGCGGTCGTCGGGCGTTTCGCCGGCCACGGCCAGGCGGATATCGCGGTCGCGCAGGAAGGGCACGGCGCACACCACCAGCCCCGGCCGGCCGTCGGCCGCGTTCAGGTGCAGGATTTGCTCGGCCGGGTCGGTGGGCACGCCGCCTACTACGTGGATGCGCAGCTGCCGCAGCAGCTGCCGCGAGGCGTTGAGCATGGTAGGCGAGTCGTGGTTGCCGCCCACCACCACGATGTCGCGGCAGCCGGTGGCCTGCATCTTCACCAGGAAGGTATAATATAGCTCCTGCGCCGTGTAGGAGGGCGTTTGGGTATCGAAAATATCGCCGGCCACCACCAGCACCTCAATGCCCTGGGCCTGCACGGTCAGCAGTAGCCAGTCGAGGAAAGCCTGCTGCTCGGTGGTGCGCTCCTGGCCGGTGAGAAAGTGCTGGCCGAGGTGCCAGTCGGCGGTGTGAAGGACACGCATGGGATAGATGACGGTGGAGAAAGCTGCCGAACCCGCCAAGCGCTGAAAAACGTTTGGCGCGGTTCGACAAAGGTCCCCCGGAATTCGGGATTTTCCCGACCTGGTGCCTGAGCTAATTGTCCTGGTTAATCAGATTCACCAGCAGGGTCACCATCGTGGCCTTGTCTTCGGGCTTGCTCTCGGCGATGAGCAGCGTGAGGGCCACCAGTGCATTGACAACTGAATACATCGCTGGCAGTTATCCAGTATTTCCGGACAACTGCTTTTCCTTGGCAGTTAGTAAGGATTTCTTACCAACTGCATTTTAGTTACGCATTGCACAACTGTCAGGAATTACTTGACAGTTGACAGCAACTTACGAAGCAACGAGGCCCGGCTGAATCAGCCGGGCCTCGTTGCTTCGTAAGAATCTAAAAAACTACAAGTGAATCACTTCGCCATAAGCAGCCGCAGCGGCTTCCATAATGGCTTCCGACATGGTGGGGTGCGGGTGCACGGACTTGATGATTTCCATGCCGGTGGTTTCCAGCTTGCGGGCCACCACTACTTCGGCAATCAGTTCGGTCACGTTCATGCCAATCATGTGGGCACCGAGCCACTCGCCGTACTTCTTGTCGAAGATGACTTTTACGAAGCCATCTTTGGCACCGGCGGCGCTGGCTTTACCCGAGGCCGAGAAGGGGAACTTGCCCACCAGCACGTCGTAGCCTTTGGCTTTGGCTTCGGCTTCGGTGTAGCCCACGCTGGCAATTTCGGGCGAGGCGTAGGTACAGCCGGGGATGTTCTGGTAGTTGAGCGGCTCGGGGTGATGGCCCGCGATTTTCTCCACGCAGATAATGCCCTCGGCCGAGGCGACGTGGGCCAGCGCGGGGCCGGGCACGATGTCGCCGATGGCGTAGATGCCGGGCACGTTGGTCTGGTAGAAGTCATCGACCACCAGGCGGCCGCGCTCTACCTTGATGCCCAGCTCCTCGATGCCGATGTTTTCGAGGTTGGTGGTCACGCCCACGGCGCTCAGCACCACGTCGCACTCAATTACCTGCTCGCCCTTGGCGGTTTTGATGGTGACGTGGCAGCCGGCGCCGCTGGTGTCCACGTTGGTTACTTCGGCGCTGGTGAGCACGTTGACACCGATTTTGCGGAACGACTTCTCCATCTGGCGCGAAATCTCTTCGTCTTCCACGGGCACAATGCGGGGCAGAAACTCCACCAGCGTCACCTCCGAGCCCATGGTGCGGTAGAAGTAGGCAAACTCGACCCCGATGGCACCGGAACCCACCACCACAAGGCGCTTGGGCAGCTGCTCCAGGGTCATGGCCTTGCGGTAGCCAATGATTTTTACGTCATCGATGGGCATGGTGGGCAGCTGGCGGGCGCGGGTGCCGGTGGCCAGAATGATGGATTTGGCTTCCACCATTTCCTTGCTGCCGTCGGCCCTGGTCACCTCCACCTTGCCGGGGCCCAGCACTTTGCCGGTGCCCATCACGGTTTCGATTTTATTTTTTTTGAACAGAAAGGTGATGCCCTTGCTCATGCCGTCGGCCACGCCCCGGCTGCGGCCGATAACGGCTCCGAAGTCGTAGCCAATGCCTTCAGCCTTCAGGCCGTAATCGGCGGCGTGGTTGAGGTACTCGAACACCTGCGCCGATTTGAGCAGGGCTTTGGTGGGGATGCAGCCCCAGTTGAGGCAAATGCCACCCAGCGACTCGCGCTCGATAACGCCCACTTTCAAACCCAGTTGCGACGCCCGAATGGCAGCTACGTACCCACCAGGGCCGCTGCCGACCACGACCAAATCAAATTGCAATGCCATAGAATGCTGCGAAAGATAAATGTATACCGGGCCCGGCTGGGGGGCCCACCCATTATAAGTCGTAAAGATAGCCGCCGCGCCGCGTCGGGATTGTTGTTGCCGATGGGTAATCTTACCAACAAGATTTTGGCGCGGACCGGGCCGGCAGCCAATTTTCTGATTGCCCCGTATAATGCCGGGCTACGGCACAGCTTGCCGGCGCTACATATTCCGCATATTATGAAAATACATTTTCGCCCTTCTATGGCGGCGCTCGGGCTGCTGGCTTTCCTCACCAACTGTGCTACGACCGTTACCGAGAAGGAAAAGCCGTCCAACACCAGCCAGCTGATGAACATGCCGGCGGCCTCCGACGCCCGCCGGCCCGACTCGACCGGCGCGGCCACTTCGGCCCCCGATGCCCGCACCACCGGCGAGGCCAATGGCATTGCCGCCACGCCCGCCACGGCCGTAGCCTCGGCCGCTGCGCTGGCCGCCGACCGGCCCGACCCGAATGCGCTGTCGGCCTCGGCTGCCTCGGCCGAGCGTGAAAAGGAGAAGAAAATGACGGCCCTCGACTACCGCAACATGCTGGCCAACGCCGATGCCATCATCAAAGTAGAGCCCAAAAACTCGGCTGCCTACCTGCAGCGGGCCAAGGCTAAAAGCTACCTCAAGGACTACGCGCAGGCGCTGCCCGACTATGCCACGGCCATCAAATACCAGCGCAACAACCCCGATGCCTATTACAACCGAGGCGTTAACCACCTGATGATGAAGCAGTACAAGTCGGCGACCAGCGACTTTTCGGGCGCCATCAAGTACCGCGCCGATGACAAGGAATCATACTTCGGCCGGGGCGTGGCCAAGATGCAGATGTACCAGTACAAGTCGGCGGTAATTGATTTCACCAAAGCCATCCAGCTCGATTCGACCTACGCCGATGCCTGGGAGTACCGGGGCATCAGCTACTCGTCATTTGATAAGCTCTCCGAGGCCCGCCGCGACCTCGAAAAAGCCGCCACGCTGAACCCCGAAGCCGCCAAAAGCCTGAAGCGCTACGTGGGCAATGAGGAGGGCAAAGCGCCCATCAAGCCGGCCCCGGTGGCGCGCCCCGGCACGGGCTACCACCCCCGGCCCGGCCAGCACTAGCGCCGGTTTATTGTCAGCTGACGACCCAAGCCTGGACGTCATACTGAGCGGAGCCGAAGCAGCTCTACCGCGCAAGTAATCCAATCGAAAGGATTTACTATTGCGGTAGAGCTGCTTCGGCTCCGCTCAGCATGACGTTCTTTTTTTGTTCTTTCTCCACTTGCCTACTTCCCGCCAAATACCAGCTTGAAGTAGAAGCTCGGTTTCCGCAGCTGCTCGCGCAGGTCCAAATCCATGAACATCATGGAGAGCGTAGCGGCCAGCGTGGGGTTGCGGGCGGCGCGGTTGGCCACGATATTGAACAGGCTGGGAAAATTCAGCAGCCGCTGCATAACGGTGCTGATACGCAGCTCCTGCCACAGGCGGTTGTAAACGGCCTTGTCGTAATTCTTTAGAAATTCGGGGCTGAAATCCTGCTTTTTCACCGCCTCCACGGCCCATATGGCCGCATGCCGGCCGCTCACCATGGCGTGCGAAATACCTTCGCCCGAAAACGGGTCGATGAGCGAGCCGGCATCGCCGAGCAGGCAGTAGCCGGCCCCCGACAGCGACCGCCGCTTCGAGCCCAGCGGCAGGCCGAAGCCTTTCACCGAGCCCAGCCGCGTGGCCCCGGCAAAGCGCGGGGCCAACGTGGGGTGCGTGGCCAGAATCTCATCGAGGCGCTGGCGCAGGTTGATTTTCTTGGCCGCCACGGTTTTCGAGAGCATGCCCACGCCCACGTTGGCCTGGCCGTTGGGCAGCGGAAACACCCAGAGGTAGCCGGGCAGGAAATCCTTGATGAAGTGCAGCTCGATGAAATTATCGGGGCTCATGCCGCTCACGCCGTCGTAGTAGGTGCGCAGGCCGGCGCAGTGGTGGTCGGGTTCCAAGGCATGGCCGGCCACTTTGCGGGCAAACTCGGATTGCGCGCCGTTGGCCACCAGCAGCAGGCGGCAGGTGGCGATTTCCTGGCCGGCTTTGTTGAAAAGCTGCCAGCCGGTGGGCGTGCGCTCGGTGCGGGCCACGTCCACGTTTTCGCGAAAGTCGATTTCCGGACGCTGCCGCACTTCTTCGACCAGGAAATTATCGAAATCGATGCGCTTGGCGACGTGGCCGGCGGTAGCATCGGCGGCTTTGTCGAATTTGGGCTTGAAGGGGATGCTGAGCTTGCGGCCGTTGGGCGCGATGAAGTCGATGCCCCAGCTGGGGATTTGCTGCGGGGAGGCGGCCAGCTTGGCGTGCAGGCCGGGCTCAATGCGCTTCAACTCGTTGATGACCTTGCCACTGAGGGCATCGCCGCAGGTTTTATCGCGCGGGAAGGCGGCACGGTCCAGTAGCAGGCAGGGCTGGCCGGCGTTGGCGAGGTGCAGGGCGGCGGCGGCCCCGCCGGGGCCCGCGCCCAGGATGCAGATGTCGTAGTGGGGCATAATGTGGCGCGAAGTTAGGGCGATGTAGCGCGGACTTTGTAGTCCGCGTCCCCGCGCCATCCGCTAACCGGCGAGGCGGTGCGGGGACGCGGACTACAAAGTCCGCGCTACTTACCTTCGCCCCATGACCAACACACTCACCGGAAAAGTGGCCCTCGTAACGGGCGCTTCCAAAGGAATTGGCCGCGCCATCGCGGCGCATTTCGCCCAGCTCGGCGCCGATGTCGCCTTCACGTATTTGTCCTCGGTTGAAAAAGGCCAGGCCCTCGAAACCGAGCTATCGGCTGCCGGTACTAAGGTGAAAGGCTACCGCTCCGACGCCTCCGACTACGCCCAGGCCGAAAAGCTGATTGAGGACGTGGTGACCGATTTCGGCAAGCTCGATATTCTCGTCAACAACGCCGGCATCACGCAGGACGGCCTGCTGATGCGCATGAGCGAGCAGCAGTGGGACAACGTGCTGAACGTGAACCTCAAGTCCGTGTTCAACCTCACCAAAGCCGCCACCAAACCCATGATGCGCGCCAAATCCGGCTCCATCATCAACATGACCAGCGTGGTGGGTATCAAGGGCAACGCCGGACAGGCCAACTACGCCGCCAGCAAGGCCGGCATCATCGGCTTCACCAAGTCGGTGGCCCTGGAGCTGGGCTCGCGCAACATCCGCTGCAACGCCGTGGCCCCCGGCTTCATCGAAACCGAAATGACCGATGCCCTCGACCCCAAGCAGGTAGACGAGTGGCGCAAAGCCATCCCCCTGAAACGCGGCGGCCGGCCGGAGGACGTGGCGAAGGCTACAGCGTTTCTGGCTTCGGATGATTCGAGCTACATCACCGGGCAAGTGCTACAGGTGGATGGCGGGATGCTGACGTAGGGGGAAAAGCAATGGCCACGCCGGAAGAACACGCAGAACACAACACAGCTGCCGAAAAGCGGATTCTCAGCGACATTAAGGAGCATGGGTTTCATGTGGCGCTGTTCAACGGCGATGGGTATTCGCCCAGCTTCGCCTACACAATTGGGCTATACAAGACGTACGGTTATCCGGAGCTAATCTGCTTTGGCTTCGGGTTGGATTTATTGCATTCGGTGCTTTGGGAGGGAAAGCGCTTGCTGGATAAGCAGCCGCAACCCGACCAAGGCATCGGCTACCCCAATTTTCTGGAAGGCTTCGATATACGATTCGTAACCGTGGATGGAGCCCGTTATCAGGACTACTTTGGGTATGCCGCATGGTTTTATAAGAGCTGGGATTTCCCGGCTTTGCAAATCGTTTGGCCAGACAAAAATGCGCTTTATCCCTGGGATGAAAATTTTAACCCTGATTGGAAAGCAGCGCAGCCCTTGCTTGACCGCGAGAACGATTTCAAGTTTCGGGAGGACCGCAAATTAGGCGTTTACACAACCCGCCAGGTTTTGGAAGGCTCCCCTATTCTTCGGGTGTCGCACGAAACGGATGGAGACTGGCAGTTTCTGTGCGATACCACCACCGATGTAGCAGACCTGAAAATAGTCTGCCTGGACCACATCGTTGAGTTGGATGCTTCGGTTAACGGGTTATTCCAGTTGAACTATGGCTGGACTGCATGGCGGGAAACGATAGAAGACGATTGGGAAACCTGGGAGGACCCCGACGAAGAAGAAGCCGCTGAAGAAGCAGAAGAAACCGGGCAATGAAACGCTGGCTCCTCCTCCCCTTTCTACTCCTTACGGCCCTCGCCATCGCCGCCTACCCGCGCCTGCACCGCCGCCTGCTCCGCTACCAGAGCCACCGCGCCGCTGAAGCCGCCACCACCCAAATCGCGCCCCAGCTCCGCGACGGCGACCTGATTTTCCATACCTCCCTCTCAGCTCAGAGCCGGGCCATTCAGCTGGCCACGCACTCGGCCTGGAGCCACTGCGGCATCGTGTATAAGGAAGAAGGTAAATGGCAGGTGTTCGAAGCCGTGCAGCCGGTGAAGCGCACGCCACTGGCCGATTGGGTGGCGCGGGGCCAGGGCGGCCACTTCGTGACCAAGCGGCTGCGCGATGCCGAAGCCGTGCTCACGCCCGCCGCGCTGGCCCGCCTCAAAGCAGCCGGACGGCCCATGCTGGGGCACAATTACGACTTGTATTTCGGCTGGTCCGATGACCGGATTTATTGCTCCGAGCTTATCTGGAAAGTGTATGAGCGCGGGCTCGGCCGGCGGCTGGGGCAGCTCCAGCACCTGCGCGATTTCGACCTGAGCCACCCTGCCGTGCAGGCCAAGTTGCGCGAGCGGTACGACGACAGCTTGCCGCTGAACGAAACCGTGATTTCGCCGGTCAGCATTTTCAATAGTCCCGAGCTGGTGACGGTACTGACTCGTTAAGGCCGCACCAGCTTGATTTGGGCACGCTGGTTCTGGCCCTTTAGCAGCAGGTAATACAGGCCGGAAGCAGTTAGCTGGCGGGAGAAATCGAGCTGCTGGGCAGGCCCTGCCAATTGGCCACTCGCCAGCGTTGCACCTATGCCCGACACCAGCGAGTACGCTACCGGTCCCTGGAAATTATTGGGCAGCAGCACCCACAACCGGCCATCGCTGGTGGGGTTGGGGTATACCTGGGGCGTGGCAACGCCTGCAGGGCCGCTCAACCGGTCTTCGGGCAGGCGGCTGCCGGCTGACGCGAATGGCTGCGCCAGGCTACCGGAATCAGGCGTCAGGGCGGTTCTGGCTGCGCCGACGGCATTTTGACGCCACACTTCAATTCCCGAGAGGTTGGCATAGCCACCGGCGGTACTCACCACCAACGTGCCATTGCTGGCAACGGTGGTGGTGTAAGGCCCCAGCCGGCTCCAGCTGCCGGCCGGCCCGCTGTTGTAGTTAGACAGCACCAGCTGGCCCTGCACGCGCACATCGAAGATTTCCGGGTTGTTGTCTTCCCACACATAGGCATACACGACGTAGGTGCCCGCCGGCACATTGCGCAGCGTCGCATCGAGGCTGGGGCCATACACTGACGAGCGAATCATGCTGGCCCGTGGGGCATCGGTGGCCGGATTAAGGGGGATATTTTGATTCGCAAACCGAGTGCCCGTGACGGTGAAGTTGGCCGCCCCCGTGGCGGCTTCCCAATTCTGACCGTCGAGCACTAGTGCATTGCCGTTGATATTTAAGGCCCGGTAAAACACTAAGCCCGTGCCGCTAATAGCCGTGAAGGTGGCCGTGATGCTTTTGTTGGCCGTCATGGTCACCGTGAGCGGATTGGTGCTGCCCGTGGCATCGCCACTCCAGCTGGCGAAGGTGAAGCTGGCAGCGGCTGTGGCCGTCAGGCTCACCGTGCTGCCGCTGGGGTAAGTGGCCTGATTCGGGTTTTTTGTTACCGTGCCACTGCCCACCGTGGTCACCGTCAGCGTGTAGGTCGTGGCTGGGGTGGCGGTAAAGGTGGCCGTGATGTTTTTATTCCCGGTCATTGGCACCGATAAGGGATTGGCTGTGCCCGAGGCATCGCCACTCCAGCCGCTGAATTGGTAGCCGGCGGCGGGCGTGGCCGTCAGGCTTACTGTGCTGCCACTGGGGTAAGTGGCCTGATTCGGGTTTTTCGTTACCGTGCCACTGCCCACCGTGCCGATGGTGAGGGTATAGCTGGCAGCGGCCGTCTGGTTTGTGACGCTGAAGCCGATGCTGAGGGGCGTGCCAGCCGTGCCCCCGCCACCGCCAGCGGTGTAAGGCGTAGCCGTGAGGGTATAGTTGCCGACTCCCGGCGTCCAGGAATTATAAACGCCAGCGCCGTTGTCACCAAACAGCGCGTAGGGCGCTACCGACTCGGTCTGGTTCCGGGCCGCGGCCCCGCCGAGGACGAGAACGACACTGCCCACCGTGGCCGGGTTGGTATTGGCCCGAATGTTCAGGCGAATAGTTGGCAAGGTAGCCAGGTTGAGGGTGGTTCCGGGGGCCAGGGCCTGAATGTCGCCCCCCGTGTCGGCATTCACCAGGGTGTAGCTCGTCACGCTTTGCCCGGCCGGTGCGGCGGTGAAGGTGGCCGTGATGCTTTTGTTGGCCGTCATGGTCACCGTGAGCGGATTGGTGCTGCCCGTGGCATCGCCGCTCCAGCTGGCGAAGGTGAAGCCGGCAGCGGGCGTGGCCGTCAGGCTCACCGTACTGCCGCTGGGGTAAGTGGCCTGATTCGGGTTTTTCACTACCGTGCCGCTGCCGGTAGTGTTGGTGGTCAGCGTGTAGCTGGCGGCCGGGGCAGCGGTGAAAGTGGCGGTTATGTTCTTGTTGGCCGTCATCGTCACCGTCAGGGGGTTGGTGGTGCCAGAGGCGTCGCCGCTCCAGCCGCTGAACTGAAAGCCGGCCGCTGGGGTGGCCGTTACCGTCACACTGCTGCCGCTGGCATATGCCGCCTGGTTCGGGCTCTTGCTCACCGTGCCGCTGCCGGTGGCAGCGACCGTGAGCGAGTACGTGGTCGGATTAGTGCTGCCGCTCACCTGGTTATAGGCCACCTGCTGCAAGGCCACGGCATCGGCCGGCGCAATGCCCAGGTCGGCGGCGGCGAGTTCCCCGGCCCCCAGGGAGCGTGGGTCAACCCCCGTAATTTGTTGAAGCAACACACAGGCGCTCAGGTATGAGCCCCATTTGCTGGCGTGGAAGTAGCTGGACCACAAGTCGAGCTGCCCGGCCGTGGGCGTGTAGGGATTGGACATGGCCACGCCCGTTTGCATGGCCAACTGCCAGGCATCACCCACGGGAGCCACCGCTTCGAAACGCCCATTCTGCGCAAATGCCTGGTAATAGGCATTGTGCAGGTCGGTGCTCATGGCCGTAATGGGCTGGCCCGAATAAGGTTGGCCGGCGGGATACGTCAGGTCGGCGCGCGCCCAAGTTTGGTACAGGTAGATTTTTGAGGCGGCATTCACTGAATGAATGGCCTGCTCCAGCTGCGTGGAATAGGTAAAAAAATCGGCCGGATTGCCGCCTTTGTTCGCCGGCAACGGCCCCGTACTTAATTCCTGCAGCACTACTTTGTCCCATTGGGCCTGCCGGATAACCATGAGGGCATTGGTGTAGTGGTAGGTCAGGTCTACCCCGCTGATGGCCTCGATGTGCACTTCATAGGCCAGCCCGGCCTCGTCGGTGAACTTCTTGAAAATGCCCGGTACACCGCCCCAAGGCCCCGAGTCGTCGCTTTCGTGTCGGGGAGAACTGGTGGGCAGTCCGTAGTTTTCGTCCGTCACGGCGGCGGTGTTGTAGTTCAGCACCGGGGCAAGGTTACCGTGCGTAAAGCTGTTGCCCACAAACAAAATGCGGGTTTGTGCCAATGCTGGCGCGGCGGGCAGCAGCAGGCCCACAACCAGCAAAAGCTTCAGCAGATAATTGGTACTGCAACGCGGAGGGAGAAAGTTGACTAGCATAGCAAAAGCATATCACAGGTAAAAAAGTCAGTTAAGCACCTATTCATCAGGCAATAAAATACCCTGCCTCGCATGGCAGGCGCGTGCCGGAGCACGACCGGTCGAGCTATTCCCCGACACCCTTCAAGTGGCCCACCCGGCTACCCGATGCGCAGGAGCATACCCATGCCAGTGGGGCTCTGACAACCAGGCCAAATCGGCACAGCAGAAAAAACGCGGGGTAGTAGTAGCCGCACACAGCCTGCCGGGCACTGCGCCCATGAGCAGCCGACAAGTATTTAACAACTGATTTTTCATACTGCCCGGCAAAGAGCTGGGCCAGGCAGGTCCGTTCCTGCCGGTGGCTGCAGGTAGTGCGTACTAGCAAATTGAATCTATGCAGACTTCAATTCTCCTTCCCAATCGAATGGGAATCAAATTAGTAACTGATTTTACACCGGTCGCTCTTATGCCAGGTATTTCAGCTCGTTTCTGGTTGCTCGTTGCTGGTTGGTTTTCGTCCTACAAAAGGGCTCAAGAGTGAAAAACCAGCAATAAGGCACCACCTAATACCCTGTTTAACAGAACCTAATAATCGACTTCACTTTCGACCGCACTACGGTGCTTACCGGACTGCTCACGGCAGACAAACCGAATAACACGCAGTAGTCGAGATGATTGTATCAGCCAAAAATTGGTTTTTGACGGGAAAAATCATAGTTACGATATATATGAATTAATGTTCAATTATTTATTTTTTAACACTTGAAAACAACGGCTCAAGCTTAGCAGGCCGAAATCCGTAATTTCGTCGGGTAAGTTTGCTCTTTTTGCACGCCTTCTCCCCCGGCTACTTCCGCTGCTGCCGGCTACTGGCCGAAACTTTGGCGGCGCGGGCCGACCTTTAGCCCTGATTCAATCCGACTTTCGTTTGCTGACTACTTCCTATTCTTCCTGGTTTATCCTGCTCTGCCTGGCCGTGGGCGCGGGCTACGCGGCCCTGCAGTACTCGGCCAAAGCCCCGTGGAGCAAGCAGCGCAACTACGCGCTGGCCGCCCTGCGCTTCGCTGTAGTGAGCTTTTTGTGCTACCTGCTGCTGGCCCCGTTCATCAAAACCACCACCACGCGTACCGAAGCGCCCACGCTGGTGCTGGCCATCGATAACTCGCAGTCGGTGGAGCTGTTCACCCCCAAAAACGTGCTGGGCCAGGCCACCACCAGCCTCGCCCGGCTGGCCGAAACCCTAAGAGGCAAAGGCTTCACCATCGAAACCCGAACGCTGACGCCCGCGCCTGGCCGCCCGGACCGGCCTGATTCGCTGCGCTTTTCCGCCGCCACTTCCGACCTCGACCAGCTGCTCAGCAGCACCCGCGAGGCCTACGACGGCCGCAACCTGGCCGGCGTGGTGCTCCTCAGCGACGGCCTCGTGAACCAGGGCCGCAGCCCCGCTTATTCGGAATTCAACTTCCCGATTTACACCGTGGCCGTGGGCGACACCGTGCCCAAGCGCGACCTGCGCCTGACCGGCCTCACCTACAACCGCGTGGCCTTCAGCGGCAATAAATTTCCCATTGAGGCTGAATTGGGTTTCGAAGGCTACGCCGGCGGCGCGGCCACGATAGAGCTGCGCGAGGGCAGCCGCGTGCTCGACAGCCACCGCGTGGCCCTGCCCGCCGGCCGGCGGCGGGTGCGCACTACCTTCCAGCTCACCGCGCCCGCGCCCGGCAAGCGCCGCTACGAGGTGCGCATTGTGCCCCAGCCCGACGAGTTTACCGAGCTGAACAACCAGCGCACGGCCTTCATCGAAGTCGTGAAGGGCAAGCTGCGCGTGCTGCTGGCCGGCGCGGCCCCGCACCCCGACCTGAAAGCCCTGCGCGCCGCCATTCTGGCCAACGACAACTTCGACCTCACCCTGGCCCTGCCCGGCGTGCAGCCGCTCAGGGCCGATGCCGATTTCGACGTGGCCATTCTGCACCAGCTACCGGCCCAGGGCGGGCTGGGCAACGAGATTCTGGCCCAGGTGAAAGCCCGCAAAACGCCCGCTTTCTACATTTTGGGCGCACAGTCGGACCTACCGGCCTACAACCAGCTGGGCGCGGGCCTCACCATTCAACCGCGCGGGGCGCAGACCGATGAGGTGACGCCCGTACCCAATCCCGGCTTCGCCCGGTTTGCGACGGACGAGGAATCGGCCCGCCGCTTTGCGCAGTACCCACCCGCGCCGGTGCCGTTTGGCGACTACCGCCTTGGGGCCGGGGCCGAAGCCGCGCTCTGGCAGCGCGTGGGCCGCGTGCCCACCCAAAAGCCCCTGCTGGTTTTTGGGGGCCCAACGGACCGCCGCCAGGCCACGCTGCTCACCGATGGCAGCTGGCAATGGCGCTTGCAGGAAGCCGTGGAGCACGACAACAAGCCCGAAGCCTACGACCGCCTCGTTATCCGGACGCTCCAGCTCCTCACCCAGAATGCCAACAAAAAGCGCCTCGACGTGTACCCCACGCAGGACGTATTCGGCACCCAAGACGACGTGACCCTTGGGGCTGAAACCTACAATGCCGTCTTCGAGCGCCTCTACAACCAGCAAATCGACTTGGTTTTAACCGACGAAAAAAAGCAAGTCCGCCGTTTTTCTTTCGCCAACCCTGAGGACGGCTCGCCCCTGCACCTGGGGCCGCTGCCAGC
The DNA here is from genome assembly GCF_018967865.2 of Hymenobacter siberiensis. Classification (NCBI taxonomy): domain Bacteria; kingdom Pseudomonadati; phylum Bacteroidota; class Cytophagia; order Cytophagales; family Hymenobacteraceae; genus Hymenobacter; species Hymenobacter siberiensis. The sequence goes on along the minus strand of NZ_JAHLZY020000001.1, from coordinate 1,816,355 downwards.
CGGCCGCTACCGCATCCAGGCCCGCGCTACGCTGGGCGGCCAGCCCCAGCAGGATGCGGGCGAGCTGCTGGTGCAGGCGCAGCCCCTGGAAGCCCTGGAGTCGAAAGCCGACCACAACCTGCTGGCGCAAATCGCGCGCCGCAGCGGCGCCCAGCTGTACTACCCGGCGCAAATGGACAAGCTGGCCCAGGACATCATCAAGGCTAACTACAAGCCGGTGATTACGGCCGAGGAAGATTTGAAGGATTTAATCAATCTGAAGTGGATTTTCTTCGTGATTCTGGGCTTTTTGACGGTAGAATGGGCCGTGCGGAAGTATTCGGGCAGCGTGTAACTGTGCGGTAAGCTTTAGCTTACCGTGGCGAGTTTGAGTGCATGAAACAGACGGCAAGCTAAAGCTTACCGCACATTCAATAAAGCAAAGCAGCTGCCGCTACGTCTTCCCTCCTACATCACCGAACCAACATGAACCTACGAGTTATTCTCACCGGAGCCACCGGCATGGTGGGCGAGGGCGTTCTGCTCGAATGCCTGCAGAACCCCGTCGTGGCGCACGTACTGGTGCTCACGCGCAGGCCCACTGGCCGCACCCACCCCAAAATGGCCGAGCTGCTGGTGCCTGACCTATCCAACCTCAGCGCCGTAGAAAGCCAGCTGACGGGCTACAATGCCTGTTTTTTCTGCGCGGGCGTGTCATCGGTGGGCATTTCGAAGGAAGAATACGAGCGCATCACCCACGACATGACGCTGGCCGTGGGCAAAACCCTGCTGCGCCTCAACCCGGAGCTTACGTTCATATACGTATCCGGCGCGGGCACCGACAGCCGCCAAACCAGCCGCCAGCACTGGGCCCGCGTGAAGGGCCGCACCGAAAACGAGCTACTGGCCCTGCCCTTCCGCGCCACTTACATGTTCCGGCCGGGCTTTATGAAAGCTACTACCGGCCAGCGAAACATTCTCAAGTGGTACGGGGCCATTGCCTGGCTCTATCCCATGGCCCGCAAGCTGGCCCCGAACTTCGTGAGTACCATGCAGGAGGTAGGCCGGGCCATGATAAACGCGGCCGACTTCGGCTACTCCAAACCGGTGCTCGAAGTGCGCGACATCGTGGCGCTGGCCCAGGCCAAATCAGTTAAGCATTAGGCGTTGAAAGTGAAGGGTCGAAACCGGATGGCGCGGCTTTCCCCAATTCTTCCCTCTTAACACCTAACTTTTAACTTTCCCTGTGCCCAAACCCCTAAAAAAATTCCTTGTGACAACCGGCGGCATTCTCGGCACCCTGCTAGTGGCAGTGGTAGCGTTCACGGGCCTCAGCCCGCAGCTGGGCGGCACGCCTACCAAAGCCGACCGGGCCATTTACGCCAAATCGGGCCATTACAATGCGCAAGCGGGCCAATTTGTGAACCTGATTCCGACCCGGCAAATGACGGGCAGCAGCATACCGGCGGTGATGTGGAAATTCCTGTTTCATAAATCACCCCAGGCCGCCCCACCCGGCCCGCTGCCCCAGCAGCCCCTCGATTCGCTGGCCATCACCCAAAAAACGCCCGAAATGGTGCGCGTCACGTGGTTCGGCCACTCGGCCAGCCTGCTCGAAATAGCGGGCCAGAACATTCTGCTCGACCCCATGCTCGGCGTGAAAATGGGCCCCGTGAGCTGGGCCACGCCCAAGCGCTACAACCCCGCGCTGGCCATTACGCCCGAGAAGCTGCCCTACATCGCCGCCGTCCTGATTTCGCACGACCATTACGACCACCTCGACTACGAAACCATTCGCAAAATCAAGGACAAGGTGGGCCGGTTCTACGTGCCGCTGGGCATTGGGCCGCACCTACGGGCGTGGGGCGTGGCCCCGGCGCACATCACCGAAATGAACTGGGGCGACAGCGTGCGGCTGCCCGGCCTCACGCTGCGCTGCACGCCCAGCCGGCACTTTTCGGGCCGGGGCCTCACCAATCGGAACTCCACGCTCTGGTGCTCCTGGGTGGTGCAAACGCCTGCCAAGCGGGTTTTCTATACCGGCGATGGCGGCTACGGGCCGCATTTTGCCGCCATCGGCCGGCAGTATGGGCCGTTCGATTTGGCCCTGGTAGAATGCGGACAGTACAACGAGAGTTGGGCCGACATTCACATGGTGCCCGAGCAAAGCGTGCAGGCCGCCCGCGACGTGCGCGCCGCCGTGATGCTGCCCGTGCACTGGGGCGCGTTCACCGAATCGCTCCACGCCTGGAACGAACCCGTGACCCGTGCCACCGCCGAGGCCACGCGCCTGGGCCAGGTGATGACCACCCCGCACCTGGGCGAACCGGTAACTTTGGGGGCTGCGCTGCCGAAGTCGCGCTGGTGGGAGTAACGCGGACTTTTAGTCCGCGACCGCGCCGCATTTCCCGGCAGTTCGCGCCTTCGTACCGTTCTTACTCGCGGACTAAAAGTCCGCGCTACTATGCGTTATATCCTCCTCAATAAGCCTTACGAAGTCCTCACCCAGTTTACCGATGAGCACGGCCGCGCCACGCTCAAGGATTTCGTGCCCGTGCCCGACGTGTACCCCGTGGGCCGGCTCGATTTCGATAGCGAAGGCCTGCTCCTGCTCACCGACGACAAGCAGCTCCAACACCGCCTCAGCGACCCCAAATTCAAGGTCCCGAAAACCTACTGGGCGCAGGTGGAAGGCACCGTTACAGATGAAGCCTTACAGCAGCTACGGCGCGGCGTGCCGATAAAAGAAGGCCTAACCGCCCCCGGCGAGGCGGTCGAAATGCCCGAGCCGGCCGGCCTGTGGGCCCGCAACCCTCCTATTCGCTACCGGGCCAGCATTCCCGCCAGCTGGCTGGAAATCCGCATTTCGCAGGGCATGAACCGCCAGGTGCGCAAGATGTGCGCCGCCGTGGGCCTGCCCTGCCTGCGCCTGGTGCGGGCGGCCATCGGGCCACTGGAGTTGGTCGGATTACAGCCCGGCAAGTGGCGCGAGCTCACGGCGGCTGAAGTGGATTTGTTGCGCAAAATAAGTGGGGCTGCCCGGCGTTTCTAGTTTAGAAGATGAAGCAACGCTCCCGCCACCGCTGGCTGTTACTACTCCTGCTCGCTGCCTTCGGGGCCATGAATGCCGTAGCCTTCTTCCACGCCTGGCGGTTCACCCACTTCTCCAACGAGCCCGGCCTGCACTCGCCTAACCCCGAGCAGCTCGGCCCCGGCCGGAAGGTGTGGCTGCTGCTCACCGGCATCCGCAACCCCAAGCCCCACAACGGCCCCAAACCCAGCTTCCCGGTCGAGACCGTAACCATTGCCAGCCCCAACGGCCCCCTCGAAGCCTGGCTGGCCCGCCCCGACAGTGGCCAGACGCGCGGCACCGTGGCCCTGTTTCACGGCTACACCAGCAGCAAGTCGCACCTCACCCACGAGGCCGGCTACTTCCGCCACCTCGGCTACAACGTGCTGCTCGTGGACCAGGCCGGCAATGGCAATTCAGCCGGTTTCCGCACCACCGTGGGCTACCACGAAGCTGATGACGTGGCGGCTACATTCCACTGGCTAAAAGACTCCACAAGTAAACCGTCAGGCTCCCCTCTCTTTTGGAGAGGGGCCGGGGGTGAGGTTCCGACGTCAGGTGAGGTGATTTTATATGGCGTGAGCATGGGCGCCGTAGCCATCCTCCGCGCCGAAGCCGAACTTGGCATCCGCCCCACCGCCAACATCCTGGAATGCCCCTACGGCAACATGCGCCAGACGGCCTACAACCGCTTCGAATCCATGCACGTCCCCGGCTTTCCGATGGCCGATTTGCTGGTGTTCTGGGGCGGCGTGCAAAACGGGTTCTGGGCCTTCGGCCTCAACGCCGAGCACTACGCCAGCCAAATCCACACGCCTACCCTCCTGCTCTGGGGCACCGCCGACCCGCGCGTAACCCGCACCGAAACCGAGGCCATCTTCACCCACCTCGCCGGCCCCAAAGCCCGCCACGACTTTCATAACGTGGGCCACGAACCGTACTGGAAACGCTATCCAGCGGATTGGGAGCGGCAGACGCGGGCGTTTCTGGGGCGGTAAGTCACCCGATTCGTCGTTATTCGCTGCATGGAATTATTACAACGCCTTCAACGCTGGTATACTATTCACTGTGACGGAGATTGGGAACACAAATACGGAGTTTCAATTTCAACTTTAGACAACCCTGGATGGGATGTCAAAATCAATTTGGAAGACACATGTTTGCGCAATGCGCAACTAGAGTACAAGTTGATTGAGCGCAGCCCTACAAACTGGATTGGATGCACTGTTAAAGATGGAAGCTTCAATAGTGCTGATGCGGGAAAAATGCTTATATGCTGTCGATAGCAATCCAAAGAAAGTGCCTGGAGCGAGGTTAGAGTTCTGTTCGTTTTTTGACCGGCTCGCGACAATCTAAGCAATTTTTCCGCATCATGTTTAATGGAATTGGTGGGCCAGAGAATCTTTCGGAGATACTGACCTATTTCTTAGACGAATTCTTACCTGAACATATCGACTCAGAATTTACATACCCTTTGCATCTCCCTATGCTTGCACATAAAGGACAATTGTGGTTAAAAGCTGATGCAAGTGTTGTATCCGAGTCAACATTAAAAATTGTCTCTCTTTCTAATCCTTTACTTCCTAATTCCTATGAATGGAATCTAGACGCAGAAGCGGAGCTTTTGAATCAGATAGCATCCAACCTTTCTGATATGCGCCCCGCTTTTGAAGTAGGAGATGTAGTGGAGCCTACGGTATATCAATCACCGAACAATATGCTTCGCACTTTCTTAGTTGCGCCAGAGAAGAAATAATGCTTGAGTTGCTGCTGAAACTTCAGCAGCCGCTCTTTCCGTCCCCTTGTCAGGGAAACTACACCCGTCCGCACCAAACCCAGCCACCGCGTCGGATAAACCCCCGCCCGGCCCCTGATTCGGTGACAATCTGTCACCAAAACGACGCTGGTACGTTGCTTGTAATCCTTTGATAGCGGCTGGAAAGCTGCTTTGAACCTGACATATTCCACTCTTCTTAACCAACACACCCTCCTCATGGGCAAAATAATCGGCATTGACCTCGGCACCACCAACTCGTGCGTGGCCGTAATGGAAGGCAACGAACCCGTTGTCATCCCCAACAGCGAAGGCCGCCGCACCACCCCCAGCATCGTCGCTTTCCTCGACGGGGGCAAGGGCGAGCGCAAAGTGGGCGACCCGGCCAAGCGCCAGGCCGTGACCAACCCCCAGAACACCATCTCCAGCATCAAGCGCTTCATGGGCCGCAACTTCAGCGAGGTGTCCGCCGAACAGAAGCTCGTTTCCTACGCGTTGGGAGCCGGTGCCAACAGCACCGTAGCCGTGAAAATTGGCGACCGCAACTATACGCCGCAGGAAATCTCGGCCATGGTGCTCCAGAAAATGAAGCAAACCGCTGAGGATTACCTCGGCCAGCCCGTAACCGAAGCCGTTATCACGGTGCCCGCTTACTTCAACGACGCCCAGCGTCAGGCCACCAAAGAAGCCGGTGCCATTGCCGGCCTCGACGTGAAGCGCATCATCAACGAGCCCACCGCCGCCGCTTTGGCCTACGGCCTCGACAAGAAGCACAAAGACCAGAAAATTGCCGTGTACGACCTCGGTGGTGGCACGTTCGATATATCCATTCTGGAGCTTGGTGATGGCGTGTTTGAAGTACTGAGCACCAACGGTGACACCCACCTCGGCGGCGACGACTTCGACCAGGTCATCATCAACTTCCTGGCCGACCAGTTTAAGTCGGACAACGAAGGCCTCGACCTGCGCAACGACCCCATGGCCCTCCAGCGCCTCAAGGAAGCTGCCGAGAAAGCCAAAGTAGAGCTCTCCAGCTCGACCGAAACCGAAATCAACCTGCCCTACATCACCGCTACGGCCTCGGGCCCCAAGCACCTGGTGGTGAAGCTGAGCCGCGCTAAATTTGAGCAGCTCGCCGACGAACTCGTGCGCCGCTCGATGGACCCGGTGAAAAAAGCCCTCTCCGACGCCGGCCTGAGCACTTCGGACATTGACGAGGTTATCCTCGTGGGTGGTTCGACCCGTATTCCCCGCATCCAGGAGGAAGTGGAAAAGTTCTTCGGCAAGAAGCCTTCGAAAGGTGTGAACCCCGACGAAGTAGTAGCCATCGGTGCCGCCATCCAGGGCGGTGTACTGACCGGCGAAGTGAAGGACGTGCTCCTGCTCGACGTGACTCCCCTTTCGCTGGGCATTGAAACGATGGGCGGCGTGATGACCAAGCTCATCGAGTCGAATACGACCATCCCGACCAAGAAATCAGAAACCTTCTCGACGGCTTCGGACAACCAGCCTTCCGTGGAAATCCACGTACTGCAGGGCGAGCGGCCGCTGGCCAACCAGAACCGCACCATCGGCAAGTTCCACCTCGACAGCATCCCGCCGTCGCCCCGTGGCGTGCCGCAGATTGAGGTAATCTTCGACATCGATGCCAACGGCATCCTGAACGTAACCGCCAAGGACAAAGGCACCGGCAAGGAGCAGAAAATCCGCATCGAAGCCAGCTCGGGCCTGACCGATGACGACATCAAGCGCATGCGTGATGAAGCCGCCGCAAACGCTGAGTCGGACAAAGCCGAAACCGAGCGCATCAGCAAGATGAACTCGGCCGACTCGATGATTTTCCAGACCGAGAAGCAGCTGAAAGAGTATGGTGAGAAGCTGAGCGGTGGCAACAAAACCGCCATCGAAGGCGCACTGGCTGACCTCAAATCGGCCCACGAATCGAAAGATTTGGCCCGCATCGACACCGCTATGGAGGCCATCAACACCGCCTGGCAGGCTGCCTCGCAAGAGATGTATGCTGCTGGTGGGGCCGAAGGCGGCCAGCCCAGCGGGGGCTTCCCCGGCGGCGACGGCCAGGCTGATGGCGGCCAGGGCCAGCCGGCCGGCGACCACGTCACCGACGTCGACTACGAAGAAGTAGACGGCAAATAGACCACGGATTAGCGCGGATTTTTTTGGACTTCGCGGATTTTGTGGACGATTGGAAAAGGCCGGAAGCTTATGCTTCTGGCCTTTTTTATTGTTGGGGTTTTACCTTTAACCCTGCGTTACCATTCGCGTAAGCAGCGCATTGCCTTAAAGTCGTTGCTCTTATCGCGGCTTTCTATCTCGCATCCCATTTATTCTCATGAAAGTTTCTTCTCTTCTGTTTCCCGCCCGCGCTCTGGCTTTGGGCGCATTGCTGCTTGCAGCCAATTCGTGCAGCGTGAGCGAACAAGTTAAAGACAAGCCCACCGGCAAAAAAGCATCGGCCGAAGCCCTCGAAAACGAGGCGTACAGCCTGATGCAGTACCGCCTCAATTTTATGGATGAAGCCACGCTCGGCGGCCAGGACATCCTGTTCGTGCGCCAGGCTTCCGACATTGCCTCGCCCCAGCAAGCCCAGCTCCAAACCGCGCTGCAAAAAGGCAACCTGCCCCTGCACCTCAAAATGCGCGTGTACGCCCGCAACCCCAGCGCCACCACCAGCATCCAACTCAAGCGGCTCGATTACCAGCTGTTGCTCGATGGCAAGGAGTTGACCGCCGGTACCACCGGTGCCAATACTGCCCTGGAGTTCAGCGCCATCGAAACCCTGCCCGTTACAGTGGACCTCAACGTAAAGGCCGCCCAGCTGGCCGGCAGCACCCCGGCCGCCTTCGCCGCCGGCCTCACCGATTTCACGGCTGCCAACCGCCGCCTCACCATGCGCATCCGGCCCCTGTACGTGGGTGCCAACGGCCGCCAGGTACTGCCCACTGACTTTGAAACCGTAGAGCTGGTGACGAAGAAAAAAGTAGCGGCGGCCAAGTAACGCGAAACGCGCAAGTACCGTGCGCTGCTGATAACAAATTATAACAGAACGTCATGCAGAGCGCAGCGAAGCATGACGTTCTGTTTTGTTGCCTGTTACTAATACCTGTTCGCGCTACTCGTTGCCGGCGGCAACATCCTCCACGCCCTCCTCAATTTTTTCCTCGGCCTCGTCGTGGTCGTCGGCATCGGCGGCTTCGAGCTCATTTTCCTGCTCCTGCCAGCCCTTGGGCTCGTAGCTGAGACGGATGTAGATGGGGTAATGGTCGGAGCCGATGTGGGTGAGGCGCTTGATTTCCTGCAGGCGGAAGTGGGCCGAGTGAAAAACGTGGTCGAGGGGCCAGCGCAGCAGCTTGTGGTCGGCGTGGAAGGTGGGCAGCAGGCCGCGCCCGATGCGCGGGTCGAGCAGGCGCGAGAGCCGCCGGAACAGCTCCGAAGTATGCGACCAGGCCACGTCGTTGAGGTCTCCGGCCACAATAGTCGGCCCGTCGTGGTGCTGAATGAGCTTGCCCACCACCAGCAGCTCGGCATCGCGGCGGGCGCTGGTTTTCGACTCCTGCGGGGCCGGCGGCTTGGGATGCAGAAAATGCAGGTTGACGGTAAGGCCGCTGGGCAACCGCACGCAGCCGTGAAACGACGGAATATCGGGGTCGAGAATGTAGCGAATCTGCGGCTCGACCAGCGGCAGGCGCGAGAACACCAGCATGCCGTAAGTATTAGGCAGCGGGGCGTGGCAGGTGTAGGGGTAGTCTTTTTCGATGCGCTTGAGCTGGCTCAGCCACCAGTCGTCGGTTTCCACGGCCAGCACCACATCGGGCCGCTGGTGCGTGATGTGGCCCAGCAGGCGCGAGGCGTCGCGGTTATACATCAGCACGTTAGCCACGATAATACTCAGGTGATGGGCATCATCATCGTCTGGGCGGCTGGCATCGGATACCTGCTTGCGGTGCAGCGGCGTGTAGGGCCAGATGCGGCTGAACTGGTACATCACCGCCACGCCCAGGCTCACCACAAACAGGCTGTTGCCGAAGCTGCGCGGCGTGGGCAGCACCAGCGCCGCGCCCAGGCTCAGGAGCAGGGCAGCCACAATTTGCAGGCGTGGAAAGTCGCAGATGCGAATCCACCACGCGGTTTGGCGGAACACGGGCAGCAGCGTCACGAGCAGGCCCGCGCTCCCGATTATCCATACCACCCAATGGCCGGTGGTTAGCATTGCAGAAAGAAAAGTGGGCATCTAAAAAGGAGGCGGGTGGGATTTGTAAAAGGGCAATTGACATCAAAAGAACGTCATGCTTCGCTGCGCTCTGCATGACGTGCTGTATTGCGCATTGACACGCCCTATACGTCGCGTCCTGAGACCTGCCCTTGCGCAGCTCCTCAATCGTCCGCATCACCCGGTCCTTGAGGATGGTGCGGTATTTTTCCAGCGCATCGGCCAGCCGGGCATTGCCAATGGCCAGCATCTGCATGGCCAGGATGGCCGCATTGGTCGCATTATCGAGCCCCACGGTAGCCACGGGTGTGCCGGCCGGCATCTGAATCATGCTCAGAATCGAATCGAGCTCCTAAATGGACAGCGTACTATTGATGGGCACCCCAATGACGGGCAGCGTGGTGAACGCGGCCACCATGCCCGGCAGGTGCGCCGCCCCGCCCCCGCCGGCAATCAGCACGCGCAAGCCGCGCTTGCGGGCATTTTCGGCATATTCAACCATGCGGTGCGGCATGCGGCGTACGGTGCGGCGACACGAGCGTAATTTCGTAGGGTACGCCAAACTGCCGGCACACCTCGGTAGCAGCCGCCATAATTTTCAAATCCGATTTTGAGCCCATGATAATGCCTACCAGGGGCGTTTCGGTGGTTGGTCGGTCGTCGGTTCCGCTCGGAGCGGCAGCAGTAGTGTCAGGAATCATGCAGCAAAAGAACGAGAAGAGCGAAAAGCCGGCCTATCCCGGCACCGGGCGAAGCGAAGGCCGCCGTTGAAGCGACAAAATAGAGCTTTTCCATCCGGTCCGCCCCTTCTCCTACCTTTGTTGCCTATGGAAATTCTACTTACCACCTTCACCACCTTGTTTTCCATCGTGAATCCCTTCGGGGCGATGCCGGTTTTTCTCACCCTCACGGCCGACGACCGCGCCCCCGAACGGGCCCGCACGGCCCTGCGCGCCTGCGTCTACATGGTGTGCATTCTGAGCGTCGCGTTCTTTGGCGGGCAGTACATTCTGAATTTTTTCGGCATCAATATCCAGCACCTGCGCATTGCGGGCGGCATCCTGCTCATGCGCTCAGCCTTCGAGCTGCTCACGCCCGGAGCCAACCGCGACCGCGTGGGCCCCGCCGCCCTCGAAGAAAGCAAGCAGAAGGACGACATCAGCTTCACGCCGCTGGCCATGCCCATGCTCTCCGGGCCGGGCTCGATGGCCATTTGCATCGGCCTGATTCGGCCTACCTACGTGGATAAGGCCATGACCATTGCCGGGTTTGCGCTAGTGGCGCTGGCGGCATTTTTAATTTTGCTGTTCTCCCTGCGGCTCACGCGCCTGCTTGGCAAGCCCGGCATGGCGGCCATGGCACGCATCATCGGCTTTATTACGCTGGCCATTGGGGTGAACTTTCTGGCCTCGGCCATCGGCGTGCTGTTCCCTGGTTTAACGCGGTAAGCACCGGCCGTAAGCCGTACCTTTGCGCTTCATTATGCTGAAAAACGACCTTTTCCTACGTGCCGCCCGGGGCGAAGCCACCGAGCGCACCCCCGTCTGGCTCATGCGCCAGGCCGGCCGCATCCTGCCCGAATACCGCGCCCTGCGCGCCCGCCTCTCCGGCTTCAAAGAGCTGGTGGAAACCCCCGCGCTGGCCGCCGAAGTCACCATCCAGCCCATCGACGCGCTGGACGTGGATGCCGCCATCATCTTCTCCGACATCTTGGTAGTGCCCGACGCCATGGGCCTGCCCTACGAAATGGTGGAAGCCCGCGGCCCGCTGTTTCCCACCACCATCAAGTCGGCGGCGGATATCGACAAGCTCCGCATCCCCGACCCCGAAGACGGTCTCGGCTACGTGCTCGAAGCCCTGCGCATCACCAAAAAAGCCCTGAACGGCCGCGTGCCGCTCATCGGCTTCGCTGGCGCGCCCTTCACCATCCTGGCCTACATGATTGAGGGCCACGGCTCCAAGACCTTCAGCAAAGCGCGCGGCTTTTTGTATAAAGAGCCAGTGTTAGCGCACCGCCTGCTGGCCAAAATCACCGCCACCACCATCGCTTACCTGCAAGCCCAGGTAGCGGCCGGCGCGCAGGTCGTGCAGGTGTTCGACTCGTGGGCCGGCATCCTGCCGCCCGCGCACTACACCGAGTTCTCGGCCCGCTACATCGCCGAAATCTGCGAAGCCCTAGCCCCGCTCGTGCCCGTCACCGTGTTCGCCAAAGGTGCCTGGTGGGCCGTGCCCGAGTTAGCCGCCATGCCCTGCCGCACCATAGGACTCGACTGGAACCAGGACCCCGCCCAGGTACGCCTGCAAGCCGCCGGCAAAACCCTGCAAGGCAACCTCGACCCCTGCGCCCTCTACGGCACCCCCGAGCAGGTAAAAGCCGCCACCGAAGCCATGCTCCGCCAGTTCACCGGCGGCCCCCACATCGCCAACCTCGGCCACGGCGTCTACCCGGATACAAATCCGGACAACGTGCGGGTATTTGTGGAAACGGTGAAGGCCTGGCGGGGGTAATTCTAATTTGGTCCAGCTAATCATATTGAGCATTTATGTCCAAGGATTTAGTCCTGCTTGAGTTAAATGCGCGGTGGAATTGTGACATCCCATTTGGTTGGGTGCCTATTACCGGCCCTGCTGACAATTCAGAGGAACTAGAAATTTATGACCTAGATGCTTTCATTGAATGGTTTGATGACGACGGCATCAAATTACTTCTTGGGAATACATTCAGCATATCTGCTGTCTATGAAATTGAGGAAGGAGGTCGGGTAGCGTTTGTCGAGTTAGACAAGTGCATATTCGGCTATGACGGTCTCGAACATATGCACACCGATGCCGCATTTCAGTTTCTCCTTTATTTCTCACACAAGGATTCCGTAACGGCAGGTAGCAAGCACCTGATAGAAGCTATTCATCAAGCTTGGCCTGCTTACAAAAGCCACTTCTGGCCACCGGCCTCTTGGCTTTAAATTCAAACTGATAACTCCCCCATGTTCGGTCCCGTCTTTTACCTCACGCTGGCGCTGCTGCTGGGCCTGCTGTTTTTCATGTGGCGCTGGTTTCTAAGCCGACCGGAGCGCAGCAAAGTGGAAACCTTTCTGGTTGTTCTGATTTCGATTGGCAGCCTCTCCCCGGTATTTTTCCTACTCTACCTGATGCTGGCTCAAGGCACCAGCATCCGTTAAAACAGCTCCTTTCCTCGTGGACGTAAAAGACAGCAACGGCACCCTGCTCGCCGAAGGCGACTCTGTCACCCTCATCAAAGACCTCAAAGTGAAGGGTTCCTCGCTCACGCTCAAGCGCGGCACAGTGGTCAAAAACATCCGCCTCACCAACAGCACCGCCGAAATCGAAGGCCGCGCCGGCGGCGGTACCATGGTGCTGAAGACCGAGTTTCTGAAGAAGGCCTAAAGTAAAAAGCGCTTTCACTGGCGCGAGTTTAGCGCAGCGTAACTCGTGACAAATGATGATGGGGAGGCTGTGCCTCCCCTGCCGCGCCAGCGGTAAGTTGGAACCGCGCCGGCGGAATCGTTCCACGGGAGGCACAGCCTCCACCGTATGCGAGGCACGAGTTACGCTGCGCTAAACTCGCGCCAGCAACGAGGGTTACAGCCCCGCCTCTGCCGCTTCTTCCAGCAGCCGCTGCTTCTCCACGGGTACCACGCCCACCTGCTCGCACACCAGCCCGCCGCCCAGGTTGGCCAGTGCCGCCGTGAAAGCGGCCGGTTGGCCCAGCGCCACGCACAGCGCGGCAATGCTGATAACGGTATCGCCCGCGCCCGACACGTCGGAAATGGTGCGCAGGTGGGCCGGCAGATAGGTTTTCTCGGCCTCCTGCTGGGCGAACACACCGTATTCCGATAGCGTCACCAGCACGATTTCGGGCGTTAGCACCTCGCGCAGCCGGGTCACGGCGGCCTCGAAACCGACGCGGTCGGCGTTGGGCTCGCCGAACTCCAATTTCAGGCCCTCGCGCAGCTCCTTTAGGTTTGGTTTGAAGAGGGTGCAGTGGCGGTAGGCCAGGAAATTCTTCTTTTTGGGGTCCACCACCGTGGGGATGCCGCGCTGCCGGGCGCGGGCAATGCACTCCGTGATGATGGCCTCGGTAAGCACGCCTTTGTCGTAGTCCTCGAAGATTACCACGTCGGCGCGGGCCAGCAGGTCGTCGTAGGCGGCCAGGAGTTGGGCGGCCTCCTCGGCGTTAAGGTCGGTTTCAATTTCCGAGTCGATGCGCAGCAGCTGCTGGCCGTGGGCCAGAATACGCTGCTTCACCGTGGTGGGCCGCGCCGCGCTGCGGATGAGGCCATCGGCGGGCAGGTCGTGAGCGTGCAGCAATTGCAGCAGCTGGTCGCCGCCCGCGTCGTTGCCAATCACGGCGCATAGTAGCGGCGTAGCCCCAAGGGCCTGCACGTTCAGGGCCACGTTGGCGGCCCCGCCGAGGCGGTTTTCGGTGCGGGCTACGTGCACCACGGGCACGGGAGCCTCGGGCGAGAGGCGCGTGGCGCGGCCCCACACATATGCATCCACCATCACGTCGCCGATGATGAGGACGCGCAGGTTATTGAAGTCGTTGAACAGCGTTTGCAGGGAAGAATCGGAAGTAGGCAAGGTATTGATCAATTTAAGAGAACGTCATGCTGAGCGGAGCCGAAGCATCTCGCTTGCGGCAGTAACTCAATCGATTGGATTACTTCGGCACGCGAGATGCTTCGGCTCCGCTCAGCATGACGTTCTTTTTCAGCACAGTTTAGAGCTTCGCCAGGCTGGCTTTGATGCGCCGGAACGCTTCCACCAGCTTGTCATCGGCGGCGGCGGTGCTGAAGCGCATGCACTCCGGCGCACCAAAGGCATCGCCCGACACGGCCGAAACGTGCGCGTCGTTCAGTAGGTACAGAGCCAGGTCTGAGGAGTCCCGGATGGTGCTGCCATCGGGCGCGAGACGATTAAAATAGGCCGATACTTCCGGAAAAATGTAGAACGCGCCGCTGGGCGTGGGCGTGTTGAAGCCGGGAATGTCCTTCACGATATCCAGCACCAAATCGCGGCGGCGGCGGTAGGCGGCCACCATCTCATCGGCCGAGGCGCGGCCACCGCGCAGAGCCGCCAGCCCCGCCCGCTGGGTGATGGAGCAGGTGCCCGACGTAATCTGGCTCTGCATCTTCTCGCAAGCCGAGGCGATGTCGGCCCGGGCGGCCAGGTAGCCCAGCCGCCAGCCCGTCATGGCGTAGCCCTTCGAGAAACCGTTGACGGTGATGACCCGGTCTTTTATCTCATCGAAATGGGCCAGGCTGGCGTGCTCGCCCACAAAGTTGATGTACTCGTAAATCTCATCGGCCAGGGCGTACACCTGCGGGTGACGAGCCAGCACTTCGGCAATTTCGCCCAGCTCCTCGCGGCTGAAAACCGCGCCCGTGGGGTTGCAGGGCGACGAATACATGATGAGCTTGGTGCGGGGCGTGATGGCCGCTTCGAGCTGCGCGGCCGTCACCTTGTACTCGTTTTCGAGGGTACCCACCAGCGTCACGGGTACGCCCTCGGCCAGCTTCACCATCTCCTCGTAGCTCACCCAATAGGGCGCAAACACGATGACTTCCTCACCGGGATTCACCAGGCTGAGCACGGCGTTGGCCAGCGACTGCTTAGCCCCGGTGCTCACCACAATCTGGTTGGGCTGAAAATCGAGCTGGTTATCCCGCTTGAATTTATCGCAGATGGCCTGCCGCAATTCCGGGATGCCGGGCACGGGTGTGTAGAAGGTATGGCCGTCGTCGAGGGCCTGCTTGGCGGCATCCTTGATGTACTGCGGGGTCTGGAAATCGGGCTCGCCGAAGCTCAGGTTGATGACGTCGATGCCCGTGGCCATCAGCTCGCGGGCTTTCTTGGCCATGGCGATGGTAGCCGACTCGTTCATCGCCAGCAGGCGGTGCGAGAGCGGGGAAACGGGTGCGAGCGTGGTGGTATCGGGCATATCGAGCAACGGTAAATGAAGGCGTAAAGCTACGGAAGTGGCAGCGTAACGCTGTACCGTGGACTCGGCGAGTCCGCTCTTGCACTGTTTAAAGCGCGGACTTGCCGAGTCCACGGTACTGGTCTACTGCCCCAGCCGCCGCCAGCAGCGCCAGAGCATGCTCAAGTCGGTGCCCGGTTCATAATCCTTTGCATAAAGCATCTCCAGCCTTCGCAGCGTCACCTCATTGAGCGGGGTGGCCGTGTGGGCGGCATCGGCGGGCGAGAGCACGGCGGGCACGGCGCGGGCCGGGCCTTCGAGGTGGCGCAGGCCCACCCAGGTGCGGCGGCCCAGCAGCACGGCCCCGCAGTTGCGCAGGAAACCGGCCTTTTTCGGCTGAAACCAAACCAGCACCGGGCTCAGCACCAGCAGGCCGGCGCTGGTGAGCAGGTCGAGCAGGCGCTTGGCGCGGGCCTGCTGGGGCTGGTAGAGGTTGAGGGCAATATCGAGGGTGTAGTAGTCGCCGGGCGAGTCTTTGCTGCTGCTGCCGATGATGTACTGGCTGTCTTCGGGCAGGATTTTGTAGGCCACGGGCGGCTCGGCGGGCAGGCCCAGCATGAGGGCGATAATCTGACTCGCGGGCAGGTCTTTACCGCAGAATATCAGTTCATTCAGCCCGTATAGACGGATAATGTCATCCAGCTGGCGCAGCTCGCCCAGTGGCGAATCGGTGAATTGGTGAATTGGTGAATTTTCTTCTAAAACGGCTTCCTCCTCCCCCACGCTCACGTAGCCAATCACGCGGGCCGATACGTGGGCGGCTTCGAGCAACTGGCGCACGCGGCGGCTCTCGGGCCCCGAGCCCACGATGGCAATATTTTTCTGCCGGCGCTCGCTCAGGTGCAGGTTTTTATACTTGATGAAGTGCGCCACCAGCTGCCGGCCCACCAGCGCCGCCACGGCCCAGGCCCCGCCCAGAATAATGAGGGCTTTGGAAAACCGCCAGGCATCGAGAAAATTCGAGGCGGCCGAAATCAGCAGCGTGCCAATGAAAATACCGCGCACCACCCGCGAGGTCCGCACCGGCTGGTCGTAGCCCCCGCTGAGATAGGCCGACGTGAGCCAGACCGCGATGTAGGCCGGCACGGCCGCCGCCATGTACTGCGGCGGGTACGCGCCCGGCACAAACTTGTGGTTGTGCTCCCAGTAGGTTTTCAGGAAGTACATGCCGCCCCAAATCAGGCCGGCATCCAGCAGCAGCGGGGCGGCGCGCACTGCTAGGCGCTCGGCCACGGCCACGCCGGCCCGCAGCCAGATGGCCGCGTTGATGAGCAGCGAAAACAGGCCCGCCCGGCCCGGCGCGAAGTGTTTCTGAGCAAAAATCACCATCGCCCGGTAAAACACAAACACGTAGTTCACGCTGGTGCGCTTCGTGCTTTCGCCCTTGTAGTGAATGATGCGGGTGCCGGGAAAATAATAGTTTTTCCAGCCGCCCTGGGTGAGGCGGTACGAGAGGTCGATGTCCTCGCCGTACATGAAATAGTCTTCGTCGAGCAGGCCCACCTGGTCCAGCGCGGCCTTGCGCAGCAGCATGAAGGCACCGCTCAGCACCTCAATCTCGTGGGTTTCGTCCTTGTCGAGGAAGCCCAGATGGTAGCGCCCGAAAGTGCGCGACTTCGGAAATACGCCCGCCAGCCCGAACATCTTATAGAACGCCACGGCCGGCGTGGGCAGGGCGCGCTTGCTTTCGGGCAGAAATTTGCCCTGGCCATCCAGCATTTTTATGCCGAGGCCGCCGCAGTCGGGGTGCGCGTCCATGAAGTCGCAGCAAGCGCGGAAGGTGTCTTCCTCCACCACGGTATCGGGGTTCAGCAGCAGCTGGTACTGGCCGGTGGCGCGGCGCAGGGCCTGGTTGTTGCCTTTCGAGAAGCCAGGGTTGTCGCGGTTGGCAATGAGCACAACCTCCGGGAACCGCGCCCGCACCATGGCCACCGAGCCGTCGGCCGAGTTATTATCGACCACGAAAACTTCTACCGGCTGCCCCAGCTTCTCCACGGCCCGCCGCACCGAAAGCAGCGCCTGCTCCAGGAAATAGCAGACGTTATAATTGACAATGACGACGGAGAGCTTCAATTTTTAGCTGTTAGCCATCAGCTGTTAGCTGTTAGCTTTTTTGTGGCGACCGAGCGGCTCCTCGGGAAGTGCCGACAAAGCTAACAGCTAATGGCTAACAGCTAAAAAACTACCGGGCCTGCCGCAGGCGGTCCACGATGCTGCGGCCGAGGGTGATTTCGTCGGCGTATTCCAGCTCGCCGCCCATCGGAATACCCCGGGCAATAGTGCTGATGTGCACGTTGGGCAAATCGCGCAGGCGGCGCGATAGGTAGAAGGCCGTGGTGTCGCCCTCCATGGTGGGCGAGATGGCAAGAATAACCTCGCGCACTTCCGAGTCTTCACCCGCCGCCCGCTCCACCAGCGAGTCAATGTGCAAATCGGAAGGCCCGATGCCTTCAATGGGCGAAATAACGCCGCCCAGCACGTGGTACACGCCCTTGTACTGGCCCGTGTTTTCGATGGCAATAACGTCGCGCACGTCCGACACTACGCAGACGAGGCTGTGGTCGCGCAGCTTGTTGGCGCAAATGCCGCATTCTTCGGCGTCGGAAATGCTGTGGCAGGTTTTGCAGTAGGTAATTTCAAACCGCATCTTGGCCAACGCCTCGGCTAGGCTGGCAGTGGTGTCCATTTCGGCTTTCAGCAGGTGCAGGGCCAGCCGCAGGGCCGTTTTGCGGCCGATGCCGGGCAGGCGCGACAGCTCGCCCACGGCGTTTTCAATCAGTTTGGAGGGAAATTCCATTCAAAAAATGTGAAAATGTGCTGATGTGAAAATATGCAAAATGAAAGGTGTGCTAATCGTATAATTCAGCACATTCTCACATCAGCACATTTCCACATCAAATAACATCGGCGGCAATGCCGCGGTCGTGAATGGCGGTGCAAAGGGGCTCCAACTCCTCGTAAGTACCCATTTTGACGGCGCACTTTCCCTTGTAGTGGATGAGCAGGGTACATTGCTCGGCTTGCTCGGGCTGGTGGCCACACACGTCCATCAGGGTTTTAATGACGTGGTCGAAAGTGTTAATTTCATCGTTGTACACGACGAGGTTGCGCAGCTCGGCTTCTTCTTCGAGCAGTAGAACCTCTTCATCGTAGTCGGTTTGCGGACGGGTATTCATAAGGCAAATTTACGCAGAAAGCCCGTGTGAGGCAGCTCCTGATAACCCCAAACCCGCCCGTTTCGTTTCGTGAAATCCTGGCAAATACGCAAACCTTACCCCGCCATTATGCGAACGAGTAGCGCGAACTTTGCTCCTAGCCCCCGCCCCTCATGCCCGTTCCCTCCGCCGATTTCAAAAAAGCCCTCAAACGCCTCTCCGAACCCGAAAAGGAAGCCCTCCTGCTCCGCGCCGTGCGCCGCGACGCCGAGCTCTACGAAACCTTCCGCTTCGAGCTGCTGGCCGATATAACCCTGGACCAGATTCAGGAAGAAACCGCCGACCGCATCCACGAGCTGTTTACCGTGGCTGTGACCGGCCGCCTACTCAACCGCAGCCTCGTGAAGGCCGTGCGCGCCGGCGTGCAGGAAGCCGCCCGCGCCCGCCGCATCACCAAAAATAAGCAGCTCGAAATCGACCTGCTGCTCTACATTCTGCGGCAGTGCATCGATAATTACTCGGGCCAGTTCGACAGCGTGTGGGACGGCTTTTACAACGCCACCGCGCGCCTGGCTGCCCGCCTGCCCGCCCTCGTCCTCAAAAGCTTGCACGAGGACCTGTGGGTCGAATACCAATCAGAATTAGACGATGTGCTGAGCGAGCTACACCGCCGCAAAAAGAGCCACAACCTAAAATTCAACCTGCCCCGAAAATTTGAAATCCCCGAATAAATAAAAAAGCCCGCCGAATCGGCGGGCTTTTTTATTTATTCGGGTTGAAAACCGCAGTTAGGCTTTCTTGGCGATGACGTTGAAAGTCAAGTCGAACGTGTCGTAGATGGCTTTGTCGCCAATGCTGTCGAAGAACGACTTCGAGCCGTATTTCAGGCCAAACTTGGTACGGTCGATGGTTACTTTGCCGGTAGCGGCGGCCACACCGTCTTTCACGCCGGCTTTAGCCGGGAAGCTGATGCGCTGCGTCACGCCCTTAATGGTCAGGTCGCCGGCGATGGTCGCGTTATCGGCATTGGCGGCGGCACCTTTGATGGGCGTTACGCTGACGATTTTGAAGGTCGAGGTGGGGAATTTCTCCACGCCGAAGAAATCGTCGCTGCTCATGTGGCCCACAAATTTGCCCTGGCTTTCGGCATCTTTGATGTCGGTGGCCACCATGGTTTTCATGTTCACGGTCACGGTACCGCCCACGATGGAGTTGCCCTTCACGAGCAATTCGCCGTCGGAAAATTGCATAGTGCCGTTGTGGCCGTGGGTTACGGCTTTGCCTTCCCAGCCCAGAGTGCTCAGCTGCGGCTGCAGCTTGTAGGCGGGGGCAGGAGCTGCCACGGTAGCCACTTTAGGAGCCGAAGCAGCGAAAGTTGCACCAATGGTGGCAATGGCAAACAGGGCGGGCAAGAGGATTTTTTTCATCTTAAGCAAGTATTGGAAAAAAGGTAAGAAGTATAGTTTGAAACAAGCGGTATGGCCCGGCTGCAACGAAAAAGCGTGCCGGAACCTGGGCAACAGCAGAGATTGAAAATGGCTTATTCCACCGTTCGCATTTTATCGAGCAGGTCGTTCAGCTGGCGCATCTCGTCCTCGTTCAGCGGGGCGTTTTCGTTAGAGTCCAGAATGCCGGTTTCCTCAATGCTATCGAGTAATTCCAGGCCAGCCTTGGTAATCCGGATATCAACGGCCCGGCGATTGGCCGGGCACACGGTGCGGGTCACCAGCTTTTTCTCTTCGAGGCGGTCCACGATGCGCGAGGCGTTGCTGGTTTTGTCCAGCATTCGGTCGATGAGCAGGGCCACGGTGGCCGGCAGCGGGTGCTGCCCGCGCAAAATGCGCAGAATATTGAACTGCGGCGAGGTGAGGCCGAACGGTTTGAAGGCTGCTGCCTGGCGCAACTGCAACCAGCCAGCCGTGTATATCAGGTTGATATGGGCTTTCTGGTACTCGTTGCGGAAAATGGGCTGTTTGATTTCGTCTTCGATGCGCATAGCAGGCATAGATGGCAGGTAGTGGAATCGGATACAAATATATGTACATACATTTAATGTCACAACATTGTTCCTCGGTATTTTAGAAAAAAGCTGTGCTCCTCCCCTTCCGCCCTACCGCCGGGGCTTAAAATCCGTATCCCCGCACATTCACCATTTTCTTTATTACCATGACTCGTTTCTTCCTGCTCGTATTCGCCGCCGGCTGCCTGACCAGCGCTCCACGCCTGGCCGCAGCCCAGGCCGGTGGCTTTCCGGTGCAAACCACCAGCCGCACCCAGTTTGTGATGACCAACGGCGAAGTAGTGCGCCGCGAGGGCACTCAAACCATGCCCCTCACCCAAAACGTGAAGCTGCTCGGCGGTGTGAAAATCAACTACAAAAACGGCATCGTAGAGATGCCCGCTGACAAAATAAGCCCCAAGGGCAAAAAAATCACCCTGCAGGAAGGCGACTACGTGAGGCCCGACGGGGGCGTAGTATTCGCCACGCCGGCCAGCGCCGCCGCCGCCCGGGGCGAAGGCACGCCCACCACCACGCCCCCCGGCACCAAGTACGATACCTACGTGCAGCACGGCCCCGGCTTCTCCGACCCCGCCATGCAGGTATCGCTGCTCACTAAAAAGGTTGAGCTGCTCAACCAGAAAATACGGGCGCTCAGCCAGGGCCAAACCACGCTGCCCAACACCAAAGCCATCGACGACCAGCTCACGCAGCTCGACGCGCAGCTAAACGCTCCGAAATAGCCCCAAGCGGCGGAATAGCCCCAGCAAGGCGGCACTCGGTTGATGAGTGCCGCCTTGCTGGGGCTTTTGGGTTCATGAGCAGTGCCAGCTACACTCGCCGCAACAGCCCCGCCTGTTCCTGCACCAGGCCAAACGGCTCGTCCTTGATAATGAGAAAGCCATCGAGGTCCAGCACATCGGCCAGGGCGCTGATTTCGAGGGCGGCCGCGATGCCCACGCTGGTTTCGACCATGCAGCCCAGCATGGGCAGCAAGCCATGGGCGCGGGTACGGTGCAGCAGGTCGATGCCCCGCCGGAAGCCGCCGGCTTTCATCAGCTTCACATTCACGCCGTGGAACTGCTGGGTGATTTCGGCAAAATCGGCCGCGTCGGTCACCGATTCATCGGCGATGAGCGGCACGCTGCTGCGGGGGCGCAGGTAGCGGTAGTCATCGGCCAGGGCGGCGGGCAGGGGCTGCTCCAGCAGTTTCAGGTGCAGGCCGGGCACTGCGGCCGTTTCTTCCAGAAACCGTAGCACGCTGTCGGCATCGGGCCAGGCTTCGTTGCCATCCACCAGCAGGGCGTGGCCGGGCAGGGCACGCGATACTTCGCGCAATAGGTCGAGTCCTTCGGCTTGGTTTACCTTGATTTTCAAGAGCTGAAAGCGGGCAGCATCCTGCTCGCGCAGAAAGTCCGCCACCGCGCCCGGCGCCATAATGGGCAGGGAAAAAGCCGTGGGCACAGCGGCGGCAGGGGGCAGCACGCCCAGCCATTGCCACACCGGCTGCCCGGCGCAGGCGGCCAGCCACCGCACGAGGGCGGCTTCAAGGGCAAAGCTCAGGGCATGGGCCACGGGATGCGTGGCCAGTAGCGCATCCAGCTCCGGCAGCGTATTTGTTTCGGATAACCCATTACCCAACAGCTCATTAAACTGCTACCGAAGCAGCTCGAGCGACTCGCCGTAGCGCATATTGGGCGCGGCCTCGCCGGTTCCGTGCTGACCGTGCCCGGCTACGCGCAACACCAGATTGATTTTAGTGGCCGAGGCGTTGCGGGATATTTTCCACACGTAGCGAAGCGGAAGCAGGTACGGGGTGAGAGTCCAGTTTGGCATGAATAAAATAACGGAATGCCCGGATAAGCCGGCTATAAAAGCAGGCAGAATGATTCGAGCATATAAGGACCGACTGAATAATTATGACAATTCAACGTGATTCTAAGGCCATTGGGCTAAAAACAGTGGGATAAATGGGAAATAAGCCGAGCTTTGTCACGTCATAATTCTTCGCAATTATGTTCTACCTCTACTCATCATCTTTTTCATGCAAAAAACGTTAATCACCTCCCTTTTCCTTGGTACCCTGCTGGTTACTTCGCCATTTCAGCACGCCCCGGTACAAGCCCAAACAACCAAAGCCGTCAGTGTCATTCCGTGGTTTGCGGTAAAGAACAGCACCATAGTGGTGCAAACCGGCGACAAAGCAAAGACACTGGATAAAGATGTAACGCTGCCGAACGGAATTCGGATCGAACATCTCTCGCGCTCCATCGTGCTTACCAACGGCAACCGCGTGAAGCTCAAGGAAGGCGATATGCTAAGCCTGAACGGCGAGTTTATTCGGAAAAACGCGGCTCCGCAACCAGAAGTTGCCGCAGTTCCGGCACCTGCTACCCTTTCGGCCTCGGCCGCACCGGCAGCCGCCGCGCCAGCCCCGGTTTCGGCCCCGGTGCCCACCGTGGCCCCGGCAGCTACGCCGACTTTCACCTACCGCCCCACTGCGCCCGTTGATGGCAAGCTGAAAGGCGTGGTAGAGCTCGGAGCCAGTGGCTTCAACCTGTTTATTGTTCGGGCCGATAACCAGCACAACTGGAAACTCGAAAAATCAGAGTTCGGCAACAGCCTGGTGATGGAAAACATGGCCACGGAGGAAGATGTGCGCAACGGCCTGAAAAGCTACATCGGCAAAATGCTCGATTTTGGAGTAGCCGGGCGCGATATTCACTTCATGGTGAGCTCCGGCGCAGCTATGTCGGACGTGACGCGCCGCATTGTGAAGTCGCTGGAGTCGCTCAAGTACGTGGTGAACACCGTGACGCCAGAGCGCGAAGGTACCCTGGGCCTCAAAGCAGCCCTCCCGATGCCTTTTGCCGATAAGGCCTTTATGCTCGACATGGGCTCGGCCAACAGCAAAATTGCGTGGCTGGCAGACGGCCAGCCCCACGTAGAAGACACCTACGGCTCGAAATACTACGAAAAAGACGTGCCCGATGCCACCGTAATCGCCGATGTGAAGGCCAAAGCGGCAAAGGTGCCGGGCAAGTTGCGCAGCACCTGCTTCGTTATCGGAGGCATACCCTACGAGTTGGCTAAAGCCGTACGCCAGGGCCAGGAGCCCTACACCGTACTGAAAGCTGCTGATGCTTATCCGCAGCTTTCGGGGGCCAAAATCAAGTCTGGCCTCAACATCTACCAGGCCGTGGCGGCGGCTACTGGCTGCCAGCAGTTCGTGTTCGGCTACGATGCCAATTTCACTATCGGCTACCTGCTTTCGCTGCCCTAGTCCATCGGCGGCTACCTGCCTCTGCCGCCTCGTGCCCATTGGTACGGGGCGTTTTTTTATGGCCGGCCCCGAACGCGTTTTCCGGAGCACCGGGCTTGCTGGCGGGATAATGCCGTTCTTTGATGCCTCATTCCGTATTCACGGCCTTTTTTAGTTGCATGGCAAAATCCCGTTTACTCCTCGTTGCTATTATGGTGCTGCTGGCTGGTGTGCTCACCGTGCTCGTCGCCAACCAAATGCTGGTCCTGCCGCCCGCTGTGCCCGTGGCCGCCCGCTGGCTGGCCCTGCTGACCATTGCCGCCGCGGTGGCCCCCCGCCGCTCCCTCACCCTTTGGATTGTGGTGAGCATGCTGGTCGGCATTGAGCTGGGCCACGATGCACCCGCCGTAGCCATCAGCCTTAAAGTACTGAGCGACGCCTTCCTGCGCCTGGTGAAAACCATCATCGCGCCGCTGGTATTTGCTACGCTGGTCGTAGGCATCGCCGGCCACGCCGACCTCAAGCAGGTGGGCCGCATGGGCCTCAAAGCGCTGGTTTACTTTGAAGTTGTGACCACGTTTGCGCTGTTCATCGGCCTGGCGGCCATCAACTTCACCCACGCCGGCCGGCTGGATGCCAATGTGCTGGCCGCTGCCCGCGCCGCCAACACCTCCGATGAAGCCAAAACCCTGGCCGTGGCCGGCCCCCAAACCGCCGCCGACATCATCCTGCACATCTTCCCCGAAAACATTGCCAAATCGGTAGCCGAGGGCCAGGTCCTGCAGGTCGTTATTTTCGCTATTCTGTTCGCCATCGGGCTGGCCATGACGCCGGAGCGCCCGCGCCGCGTGATGCTGGAAGTCTGCGAAAGCCTGTCGGAAGTCATGTTCAAGTTCACCAATGTGGTGATGTATTTCGCGCCGCTGGGCGTGGGCGGAGCCCTGGCCTACACGGTGGGCAAAATGGGCTTTGCCCCGCTGCTCAATGCCTTGCAGCTACTGCTCACTCTTTATGGGGCGCTCATTGCCTTCGTGCTGCTGGTGCTGCTGCCGGTGGCGCTGCTGGCGCGCCTGCCGCTGCGTCGCTTCATTGCGGCCGTGGCCGAGCCGGTTAGCATTGCCTTCGCCACCACCTCGTCGGAAGCGGCGCTGCCGCGCGCCATGGAAGCCATGGAAAGCATCGGGGTGCCGCGGCGCATCGTCGCCTTCGTGATGCCCACCGGCTATTCTTTTAACCTCGACGGCACCACGCTGTACCTTTCATTGGCCGCCGTATTTGTGGCGCAGGCGGCAGGCATCCCCCTCACCTTTGGCCAGCAATTGCTCATGGTGTTCACGCTGATGCTCACCAGCAAGGGCGTGGCAGGCGTGCCCCGCGCCTCGCTGGTAATTTTGCTGGCCACGGTGGCGTCGTTCAACCTGCCGGCCTGGCCGGTGTTCATCATCCTGGGCATTGATGCCCTGATGGATATGGCCCGCACGGCCGTCAACGTGCTCGGCAACTGTTTGGCATCAGCCGTCGTGGCCCGTTGGGAAGGCGAGTTTGTGGACGACTACCAGGGCCCCGACCCTACGGCTATCACACAATAAAACTTTTTCAATAACAGCCAAGCTCAATGGTTAGCTTGGCCGGTTAATCCTCTACTATTTAGGGGCTTTTTCAGGCTTTTTACCGAGTACATGCCAACAGGTTGATGTAAATCATCTAATTTTACACCTATCCTCTGCAGGTTAGTGCTACCGATTTTAAAAAGGCATTTTTTGGTTTTAATATTTGGTTTTTACTATACAAATTTCTGCCTTACTCCTATGAAAATTGCTAGTCCCCTCGCATTGCTGGCACTTTCGCCGATGCTACTGCTCGCTCCGGCTTGTGTATCGGTCAAGAGCATGATGAAAGGCACGCCGTCGGCCGCCATTTCCAAGCGCCTGCCCCCGCTGGAAATCCTGGCCGACCAGGGCCCGTTGGCCATGAACGACGGCGCGCTGCCGGAGGACCCACTGAAATTATTTCAGCAGGAGTGCCGCATAAACCTGACCGAGCCCACCGACTCGGCCACGTACGGCTACGCCAAGCTCATCGTGAAGAAGGTACGCACCCTGCGCACCGGCCGTGCCGTGCAGGGCCTGCAGGTGCTCACATTTATGATTCCCGCCATAGTGGGCGTGCCCCTGGAATGGTATAAGACCACGCTGCAAGCCGAAGTGCAGGTAAGCGACGCAGCCGGCAACCTGCTGGGCTCGTACCTCGGCACGGGCACTTCGGAGGTGAAAGTGGCCATGTACCACGGTTATTCGCAGACGGCCGCGCCCCGCCTGGCCGATGTTATCGCCCTGCGCGGTGCCATGGCCAAGATTCGGCCCCAGCTCGACACCGCCACCACCCGCCTGCGCCCCCTGCTGATGGCCGGCGGCACCGTAGAAAACCCCACCCTACCGGCCTCGTCGGTGGTAACGGGCAGCCGCTAACCCCGGACTACCGCAAGCTTCCCCCTATTCTGACTACTATAAAAGGCCCGTAGTGCCCCTCCTTCCCGGTTCCGGGCAGATGGGCGCTACGGGCCTTATCTTTGGGCTTGCCATGACCCACCTCCTGTCTTTCCGGTTTTCTGCCATTCTGTTGTTGGGCCTTGGGCTGCTGCTGCCCGGCTGCTGCGCCAATAATGTGTGCGACTGCCCGGGCGAATCCCAGGCCGATGCCATCAAGCTGGTTTTTTCAAGCAAAGACTTCCCCACGAATACCGACCTGGATAGCATTGTGATTCAGCGCTATCCGTTGGTAATCATTCCGGCCAGCGGCACCAACCCGGGCACCAAGCCCGAAACCGCGACCCTGATTCGCTCCGCAGCCCAGGCTTACGACACGATTGTTATCAACAATACTACACCGTTTTCCCAGGTCAGCACCGCCAAGCTCGACCAGTACCAGTATTACGTGCGCTACTACCCGGCGCTGCCGGTCCCGCGCAAGAAACGCCCGGTCTTCGCGGTAGTTATCGATAAGGTGTCGCTGAAGGGAAACCTGGATGGCAACGGCTGCTGCACCTGCTACACCAATACGCAGAAGGTCATCACCACGCGCAAGGACAGCACGGCCGGCATCGCTACAGCCGAGACAACCAATCTCAAAGACAAACCCGTCTTTATCATCACCAAGTAGCCCGCCTGGCACTGGCTTGCGTATAGCTATTGTCGGGCTGCAACGTTTGGCCGGGCATTCCTGTTTTCGTTTCTATGGCTGTTGAACCTACTCTCACGGTGGCTCCGGCGGTGCCCGTTGCACCCCAGCCGGCCGCCCCTGCTTCTTCTGCTTTCCCGTTTCGGTCTACGCTCAGCCTCGAGCCACTGATTGCCTACTGGCATGCGCGCGAAAGCGCCAGCAATGCCGGCGTGGCGCTGCTGGCCCGCACCATTGGCGAACAGGTGGCCCAGGCCGCGTGGTGCCGAGGACTGCTCACCGATTATTCGGTGCTGGAGTGCAACTGCGACCTGGTGGAAACGCTGATGCTGGCCATTTTTCCACCGGCCTCGTTCGCTACCGACATCAGCGGGGTGGTGGCCCCCTTCCAACGGCACAGCTTCTACTCTACGCTCCTGTTTGAGGAGGTGCTGCTAAACAAGGACCGCACCGTGAAGCAGCCGCTCAACATCGACATGCCAACCATGGAGCGGCAGATGGGCCTGATGGCCTACCACCTGATACTGCACCGCCTGTATGGAGCCGAAATGCCGGCGCTGGGTACCATTGTGTTCACCGTGCCCGATTACAAAGTTGGACTGTACCGGCACTACGGGGTCGATTTCAACTCCGATTTTGTGACGGTGCGGGTGGTAGGCGAGCTGCCCGCGCTCACGCCCGAGCAAATTGAATTCCTGGTGCATAACCGCCAACGGCCGGAGGTTTGGCACGAGCTGCTGCCGGCCGAGAACTTCGAGCTGGAAGGATTCAACCTGTTGCAGCTGGTGGATGTGACCGACCAGGAAATTCTGTCGGAGCTGAAGTATGACCTGCTGGAGCGCGACGTGCTGCAAAACCCGGCCCGCTTCGAGCAGATTCAGGAGAAGCTGCGGGTGCTGTTTGCGATGCCGGCTCTGCAGCTGGGCATTGCGGCTTACGATGAGAAGAAGCGGGCTTTTGTGGATTTTGGACGCAAAATCAACCACAGCTTTCTCGCCAAACAGGTGCAGAATCAGTCGGCCAACAGCAGCTTCCGCCAGATTTATGAGCGCCTGCTGCGCGAGCGCGAGCCGCTGGTGCTCAAAGACGTAGCCAATTCGGACATTCCGAAGGACCTGCGCCAGCAAATCATCACCCTGGGCATTAAGTCGGCCATTCTGGCCCTGCTGCCTTATGGCACCGACACGGTGGGCCTGCTGGAGCTGGGCACGCCCGATGTGAACGGCCTCGATGAGTTTGATATGGACAAGGTGGCGCAGTTTGTGCCGCTGTTTGCAGTGGCCGTGAAGCGCAACGCCGAGGACCTGCAATCCCGCATTCAAGCCGTGATTCAGCAGAAATTCACGGCCATTCACCCCACCATGGAGTGGCGCTTTGCCGATGCGGCCCGCAACCTGCTCACCCAGCTGGATGCCGGCAACCGCACGGCCGAGATGGAAGCCATCGTGTTTGAGGACGTGTACCCGCTGCACGGCTCCTGCGACATTCGGGGCAGCAGCACGGTGCGCAACGAGGCCATTCAGGGCGACCTCATCGAGCACCTTACCCTGGCCAACAAGGTGTTGAATAAGGCCTCTGAATGCCAGCAGCTGCCCATTCTGGACGAGCTGAAATTTTACGTCACCAAAAACCTGAAGCGCCTGCGCGAGGGCATGCTCACCGGCGACGAGGCCAACATTTACGATTCGCTGAAGCGCGAAGTGGAGCCGCTGTTCGAGTACCTGGCCACGCACACGCCCGAGCTGCGTCCCATCATCACCAGCTACTGGAACAACATCGACCCCAAGCTGGGCATTCTTTACAAGCGCCGCCAGGACTTCGAAATCAGTGTGACGACGCTCAACGATGCCGTGAGCGACTACCTTGATGAAGAGGAAGATAAGGCGCAGCTGATGTTCCCGCACTACTTCCAGCGCAACAAGACCGATGGCGTGGAGTTCAACATTTACGTGGGCAGCACGCTGGTGCAGGACAAGCCGTTCGACCTGGTATTCCTGAAAAACCTGCGCCTGTGGCAGCTGCTGACGATGGTAGAAATCACGCGCCGCACCCATGTGCTGAAAGCAACCCTGCCCGTACCGCTGGAAACGACGCAGCTTATCCTCATTCACGGGCAGTCGCTGAGCATCCGGTTCCGGCAGGATGAGCGGCAGTTCGACGTGGACGGAGCCTACAACATTCGCTACGAAATCATCAAAAAGCGAATTGACAAAGCCACCGTGATGGGCACCGGCGAGCGCCTGACCCAGCCCGGCACCCTGGCCCTAGTGTACGCCCAGACCCGGGAGGCCATGGAATACTACGAGTACATCGACTACCTCCAGGACCGGGGCATGCTGGAGCCCGAGGTGGAGGAGCTGGAGCTGGAAGAGCTGCAGGGCGTGAAAGGCCTGCTGGCCCTGCGGGTGCGGGTGCGGCTGGTAGAATAACACGGCGTCCAACGCCATCGGGCTAAGCAAAAGTGCATCAGGACGATGCTCTTTCCTGCTGCATCACCGCCGCTTCCTCGCGCCAGAACAGCTTTAGGCCGACCCGGAAAGCCACCAGCCACGCCACGCCGCCCGCGAAGCCCGCCAGCACATCGGTGGCGTAGTGCGCGTGCAGATACACCCGCGTGAGACCAATGAGCCCCGCCCACAGCAGCAGCGGGACCACCCACCCCGGCCGCTTGAAATGCCGTGCCAGCAGCCACGCCAGGCACCCGTAGAACGTGAAGCCCAGCATGGCGTGGCCGCTAGGAAAGCTCAGACCGAATGTGTGCAGCAGGGCATTGGAAGGGCGGGGGCGGTTGAAGTATAGCTTAAGCAGCTGGTTGAGCAGCACGCTGCCGGCCATGGCCAGCAGCATTTCCAAGGCCCCGCGCGGGTGGCCGGCCCGGCGGATGAGCAGCGGCGCGATAATGCTGGCCGGCAGCAGAAACGGCAGCGCCGCGAAAAACGTGACCATCCGCACCGGCCCGGTCAGGCCCGGGTGGGCTAGCCGCCAGCCATCCACGATGCCCGAAGCCCAGTTGTCGAGCGCCACCGAATGATGCACGAACACCACCCGCGCCAGGTAAAAGAACACCGCGAATGCCACGATGAACAGCACTAGGCCAAACAGCACTTCGACGGTGAGCAAGCCAACCAGGGCCAGCAAGCGGGAGGTCAACCGATTCATAGCGGGCAAAAAGGCTGATAACAGAAAAGCCGGCAGCTGCTTCCAGATACGGGAAATAAAAAAGCCAGCCCGGTGGGGCTGGCTTTTTAACACGTGCGCTCGGGGAGACTCGAACTCCCACACCTTGCGGAACTGCCGCCTGAAGACAGCGCGTCTACCAATTTCGCCACAAGCGCAAGCTGGGCTAAAAAACCGCTCATCCTAGAAGGATGGTGGCCTTTTGATGCTGCAAAG
Organism: Hymenobacter siberiensis; assembly: GCF_018967865.2. Lineage (NCBI taxonomy): Bacteria > Pseudomonadati > Bacteroidota > Cytophagia > Cytophagales > Hymenobacteraceae > Hymenobacter > Hymenobacter siberiensis. The sequence continues at coordinate 1,786,317 of NZ_JAHLZY020000001.1, read as the reverse complement.
ATACAGTGCCGATTTGCCGCCACGCAACATATAGGCCGTTTTTTTCCTTTTGGCAGGGGTGCCAAATGGTACCGGCAATTGTTTTTCAGTTACTTGCCGGCCTAATTTATTTTCCTGCACCTGTTATTTTCGGATGGCTTCACCCCCCACAGCCCCTTTTTCAGCCCTCATTGCCCCCGAAAAGTTGGTTGGCTTCGACCGGGCCGCCTGGTTTTATGATGCGCTGGCCGCTCTGGTGTTCGGGACTTCGCAGCAGGCGGCCCAGCGGGCGGCCCTGCGCGGCCTGCCGGGTGGGGCTCCGCACGTTCTCATATTGGGCGGGGGCACGGGCTGGGTACTGGGCGAAGTACTGCGGCGGGCACCGGCGGCCACGGTGCTGTACCTGGAAGCATCGCCCCGGATGCTGGCCCGCGCCCGCGCCCGGCTGGTGCGCGAGCATCCGCAGGCGGTGGGCCGGGTTGAGTTCCGGCACGGCACCCAGGCGGCCCTGCAACCGGCCGAGCGGTTTGGGGCCATCATCACCTTTTTCGTGCTGGACTGCGTGCCCCTGGCCGACCTTGAGGCGGCCGTGGCGCAACTGCGCGCTGCCCAAGGCCCCGGAGCCCCGTGGCTGGTGGCAGACTTCCGGCCGGCGCGGCGCGGCTGGCGGCACTGGCTGCTCCAATCGATGTACACGTTTTTCTGGCTCACGACCGGGCTGCGCGCTCAGGAGATGCCCGACCTGCGCACGGCCCTAGGCCGGTTGGGGCTAGTGGCCGGACACCCGCAGCTTTTTTTTGGCGGAGCGATAGAAGCCCTGGTTTTTAGGGAAAACCCGGCTACGGCCCAACCTTGATATTTACTAACACTGTTTCACATAGTTGAAACATGACTTTATCATTACCGAGACCGTTTTTTGCAATGAATACCCTTATTTTATTGTAAATTTTCTGCAACTTTGTATTCCACATCGTTCGCGACTTTCTATTGCATTACTTGTTTCCTTATTATTTCTGCCCATGAAACACACCGCCACAACCGCTATTTTATTTTCTTTAGGGCTGGGCGCTTTTCCGGTGCTGGCGCAGGTAAAACCTGTGCCGGCCAAGGCCGCTCCGGCCGTAGCTAAGCCCGCCTTAGCCAAGCCCGCGCCAGCCAAAGCTGTTCTTCTTAAACCAGCACCCGCCAAACCAGTACCTGCCAAACCTGCGGCCCCCAAGCCCGCCCCGATAAGTGCTACGCCAGTGGCCCCGGCGGCGGCCCCCATCGTGACGGCGCCCCCCGCCCCGGTTCAGGCCAAGGCCGATACGGGCCCGGCCGTGCGCTACACCATGGCGTTTCCCAACGCGGTGCACCACGAGGCGAAGGTGACGGCGACGTTTTCGGGGCTGCCCGGCGGCGGACCGCTGCACGTACGCATGGCCCGCAGCTCGCCCGGCCGCTATTCGATTCATGATTTTGCCAAAAACGTGTATTACGTGGTGGCTACCGATGGCAGCAACCATCCCCTGCCGCTGAATCGCCCCGACCCCTACGGCTGGGACGTGATGCCCGCCGCCGACGGCACCGTGATTTTCAGCTACACGCTGTACGGCGACCAGACGGATGGTACCAACGTGGGCATCGACCAGCAGCACGCCCACCTCAACCTACCGGCGGCCCTATGTTACGCCACCGACCTGGAAGGCCGCGCCACCGAAATCAAGTTTGACCTGCCCGCTACCTGGAAAGTGGCCTCGCAGCTGCGCCAGGGCAGTGATAAGGCCGTGTACACCGCCCCCAACATGCAGTACATGATGGATAGCCCGGTGTCGTTGGGTGCCCAGCAGGTGCTGTCGTGGCAGGAGGGCGACCAGACCATTGAGCTGGCGACGCTGTATATGGGTCCGGTATCGGAAATTGATGCCTATGCCAAGAAAATCCAGAAGGTGGTGAAGGAGGAGAAGGCCATTTTTGGCGAGCTGCCCACGTTTGACTTTGCCCGCTACACCTTCGTGGCCGACTACCTGAGCCAGGCTTCCGGCGACGGCATGGAACACCGCAACTCCACTTCCGTAACCAGCCCCCGCACGCTGAAGGACGAGGACGCAACCAAAAACCTGGGTACCGTGGCCCACGAGTTCTTCCACGCCTGGAACGTGGAGCGCCTACGCCCAAAAGACCTGGAGCCCTTTGATTTCCAGCGTGTAAACATGAGTGACAACCTCTGGTTTGCCGAAGGCTTCACGCAGTACTACGGCCGCCTGGCCCTGCGCCGCGCCAAGCTGATTGAGGACGAGGAGTTTTACGACGACATCAGCCGCTGGGTGAACCTGCGCCAGAACAGCCCCGGTGCCCGCTACGCCTCGGCCATCGACATGAGCCGCCAAGCCGCCTACACCGATGGGGCCGGCACCGGCGCCCCGATGAACCTGGTAAACACCAACTTGTCGTATTACGACCAGGGCGCGGGCATTGCGCTGGTGCTCGATTTGCAGCTGCGCCAGCACCACCGCTCCTCGCTCGACAAGTTTATGCAGGCCATGTGGCAGCAGTACGGTAAAAAGCAGGCGGGCTACGCCCCCACCAACCCCTACACGACCCGCGACCTGCAGCGCGTGCTGGGCGAGGTGAGCAAGGACACCGTGTTTGCCGACCGCTTCTTCCGGCAGTACGTGTACGGCCGCGAGCAGCCACGCTTCAGCGAGAACCTGCTGGTGGCTGGCCTAGCCGTGATTCCGACCCGCGCCCTGGGCGCGGCCCTGCCCAGCCAGGTAGAGTTTGACGAAGAAGGCCGCTGCCTAGTGGCCTACAATACCCAGATTGGCTCGGGCCTGTACAAGGCCGGCATTGACCGGGGCGACCAGCTAATGGTGCTTGATGGCCAGACCATTAAGAGTTCCGGCGACCTCGACGGCGTGCTGCACAAGCACTCGCCCAGCGACGTGGTATTTGTGAAGGTGAAAACCCGGGGCGGCGTGGAGCGCACCACCCAGCTCATCCTGTCTGAAGACCCCAACGTGCAGGTGAAACCCGCAGAATCGGTGGACAAAATGGTGTATTCGCCCGCACAAAAAGTCCTCCGCGAAGCGTGGCTGGCCAGCCAGGCCTCCAACTAAGCCCAACCAATAAGGAAAAAGCCCCGGCGGGCCGGAGTCGCGTAGCGCGGCCCGGGTCGCCGGGGCTTTTTGCTGCGTGGTGGTCGCGGGCGGCTGATTGGCTAATATCTTTACCTTTGGACGGTTGGTGGCCGTTTTTATGCCGTTCCGGCGGTACCAGCGCATCAGCCCGGCCCTTTCCATCATTCCCTTTTCCGTTTCGTCATGGCAATTTTCGATAAGCTCGCCCACGCTGCCAAGGACTTTTTTATTGAGCCCGAGGCAGGCGCACCGACTCCGCCCACCCCGCAGTACGGGGCCACTGCCCCGCCGGCAGCTACTCCCGCTACGTCCAATACAACGCCCCCTGCCGCCCCGGCTCCCGGCCAGGCTGAGCAGCGCCACCTCGACCACATCACCGGCCTGCTATCCGGCGATGGCAAGGACTTCGCCGCCTACATGAAAATGGTAAAGAGTATGGCCGCCGCCGGCCTGAATGGCCCCATGCTCTACCAAACGGCCTTCAACGCCTTCTCGGCCGTGAATGGCGGCACCGTGCCAGCGCTGCTGGCCTCGGCCACCCAGTTTGAGCAAACCCTGGCTGATGACCGCGCGAAAGTGCTGGCCCGCCACCGCGAAAAGATGGGAGAAGGCGCAGCCCCGGGGGCCGCACCGGGCCCGGTGGCGCTGCTCATGGTGCAGGAAAAAAAGCTGGCCGAAGACCTGGCCGAGCTCACCCGCCAGCTGCAGGCCAAGCAGCAACAGCTGCTGCAAACGCAGCAGCATCTGGGCGAGGAGCGCCAGAAAACCCAGAGCGCGCTGGCCTCCTACGAGCTGGCCAATGCGGCCGCGATGGCAGAATTGCAGACCCATCACAAGGCTGCTGAAACGTTTCTGAACGGCGCAAAGTAGTCTCGTTGCACAAGCTTCCGCTTATACTTACCAACGATGCGTATGTATGGACAAGCGAAAGCTTAGGCGAAAATTTCCATCTCTTTCTTTTTTCTGCTGATGAACACTCCGTTACTGGGCCCGCCCTCGCCGGCCGATGGCCTGCCCTCCTGGCAAAAACCTGAGAAAACTGCCGCCTGGGTCTTCATGGCCGCGCTGGTGGGGGCCGGCATTTATTACTGGGGCAAAATCCTGCCTTTTCTGATTGACATCGTTTTTGATACCGTGAAGCTGGGGGTTGGGCTGGGCGTGCTGTTCGTGCTGTTTCTGCTGGCGACGAACAAGCGGATTCAGACCGGGCTATGGTACATGGGGCAGCGTATTTTCCGGACGGCAGCCAGCATTTTCGTCAACACCAACCCCATCGGCATCATGGAGGACTACATCTCGAACACCGAGAAGGAAGCCCGCAACATGGACGCCGAAGTGGGCCACATTGAAGGGGCCAACGAGCTGGTGAAGCGCAAGATAATGACCAATACCGTTCAGATGAAAGAGTACCTGGCTCTGGCCGCCTCGGCCCAGCGCCAGGGCGAAAAAGACTCGGCCGATTCCTACGCCAGTCGTGCCGCCCAGTTGGAGGACTACAACCGCCGCCTGCAGCCCATGGCCACCACCACGGCCAACGTGAGCCTGGTAATGCGCCAGATTCTGAAAGCTGCCCTGCGCCAGATTGACAACTCCAAATTCAAAGTCAACCTCTTGAAGGATGAGTACGCCCTGGTGAAACGCACCAGCTCGGGCATGCGCGCCGCCATGAACATCCTGCGCGGCGACCCCGACAAGAAGTACTTCTTCGACCTGGCCACCGACCGCGTGGCCGAGGACATGGCCCAGCAGCTGGGTCAGATTAAGCAGGCCATGCGCTACTCGCAGGAGTTCGTGAAGGAGATGGACATCCAAAACGGGGTGATGAGCGAGAAGGGCCAGCACCTGCTCGACCAGTACCAGAAGGGCGAGTTCAGCGCCATTATGAACAATGAGCCGCCCGTACCCATGAGCGCCGCCACCACCCGACAGGCCACTGATGACGCTTATGGCAAGCTGCTGGATTAGCGGTTGTCATTCCGCCGCAGGAGGAATCTGAGTACACCCATTGGACGAATAATATCAGATTCCTCCTGCGGCGGAATGACAACCCTGCTTTGCGCTGCTTCCAAATTCCCGCCGCGTAACATTACCTCGATAAAACCACCCCAGACTCTCCCCCTTTTCATCACCTTAACTGCCCTCACCATGCGGCTCACCTTCGCCAGCAAGGCCATTATCGCGGCCATCATCCTCATCGGCCTGTACTTCGGCATTCGCCGCTTCACGGCCACCAATCCGGAGCTGGCCCAATCGGGCCGCTCGGCCATCGACCCCGTTGCCGATACCACCAGCCGCTCGAATGCCCCTGCGGGCTCTTCCGAAACGTCTGCTACGGGCACCGGCACTCGCCCGGCCTTTGCTTACGAAGCCCCCGCGCCCGTTGATGGCAAACTGAAGGGCGTGGTGGAACTGGGGGCCAGCGGCTTCAACTCCTTCATCGTCCGCATCGACCAGAACCGCACCTGGAAGCTGGAGAAAGCCGATTTTGGCAACAGCCTGGTAATGGAAAACATGGCCACCGACGATGACATTCGCCGGGGGCTTAAGGCCTACATTGCCCAGATGCTGGACTTCGGCGTGGGCGGACGCGACATTCATTTCGTGGTGAGCTCGGGCGCGCTAAAGGCCGAAGGCACGGGCAAAATTGTGAAGGTGCTGAAGGGCCTGGGCTACGTGGTGAACACCGTGACGCCGGAGAAGGAAGGCGTGCTGGGCCTGCGCTCGGTGCTGCCGGCTTCTTTTTCCGACCGCGCCTTCGTGGCCGACATCGGCTCGGGCAACACCAAGATTTCGTGGCTTGACGGCAACCAGCCCCGCTCGGTGGAAACTTACGGGGCCAAATACTTCGAAAAAGGAACCGCTGATGCTGCCGTAGCGGCCGAAGTAAAGCAGAAAGCCACCCAGGTTCCGGCCGATTTGCGGGCCACCTGCTTCATCATCGGCGGGGTACCGTTTGAGATGGCCAAAAAGGTGCGTAAAGGCAAGGAGCGCTACACCGTGCTCGACGCGCCCAGCGCCTACCAACTCGACAACGCCAAGTCGAAAGCCGGCCTGAACATCTATAAGTCAATTGCTGAGGCCACCGGGTGTCAGCAGTTCGTGTTCGACTGGGACGCTAACTTCACGATTGGCTACCTGCTCACGCTGCCGAAGTAGCGGCGGCAGCGAAACAGCCCCGGTGGGGCACAGGTCGGTAGCAATATCTGGTTCTATTATAACAAAGCCCCGGCGGGGCGACACTCGTTCACCGAATGTCGCCCCGCCGGGGCTTTGTTGTTCTGTTTATGCCGTTTACTACCGATATGTCGCCCCGCCGGGGCTACCGTCCCACTATCACCACAAAACACTTGGGCCTTCTACCCGTTTCTTTGGCTCCTCAAGCTTCTCCGATTCTCGCCTCATGGCCCAACGCATTTCTTATCTCCGCAACGAGGCCCTGCCCACCGTGCGGCCCGGCTACCCCGGCAACAAGCTATTTGGCAACGAATTCGCCAACGGCGAGGAATTGTTTGAGCCCAGCTTTGCTAATCTGCTGAGGTGGCAGCTCTCAACCAACCCCCAAAAAGAGGCAAAGAAGCGCGACACCTGGGCCCCGGAAGTGGTGGACTGCGCGGCGGCGTTCTCCTCGACGGAGGACATGCTGGTGTGGCTGGGGCACTCATGCTTTCTGCTGCGGGTGGCGGGCGTGTCGCTGCTCTTCGACCCCATGTTGTTTTCGTCGGTTGGGCTGCGGCCGCGCCATGCCCTGCCCTGCCCGCCCGAGGCCATGCGCAGCATCGACTACCTGCTGCTCTCGCACGGCCACCGCGACCATCTCGACGAGAAATCCATTAAGCTGCTGGCGGTCCAGAACCCGCAGATGCAGGTGCTCTCCTCGCTGCGCATGGCCCCACTACTGCACGGCATGGTGCCGGGCCTGCCGGTGCAGGAGGCTGGCTGGTGGCAGCAGTACGACCTGGGCCCGGCCGCGCCGCTCGAAATCACCTACCTGCCGGCCTCCCACTGGCACCGCCGGGGCCTGGCCGATGTGAACCGCGTGCTCTGGGGGAGCTTTATGATTCGGGTGCAGGACCGGCTCATCTATTTCGCCGGCGATACGTCTTACGCCGACCATTTCGAACAAATCGAAGCCCGCTTCGGCCCCATTGACATTGCCATGATGCCCATCGGAGCCTACAAGCCGGCTTACATGATGGCCAAAAGCCACGTCAACCCCCACGAAGCCGCCAAAGCTGCCAACGTGCTGCGCGCCGGCCACGTCGTGCCCATGCACTACGGCACCTTCGCCCTAGCCGACGAGCCGGCCTCCGAACCCCTGCGCCAACTACGGGAAGTGGCGGCCGGCGGCATGCTGCGCGGCGAGCTGCACGCCCCCGCCGTGGGCAAAGTACTGCGCTGGCCGGACTGGGAATAGGGAAGTTTTGAGGGTTGAATGTTGAGGGTTGAATGAGGAATGCTTCGTTGCGGGGTAGCTTTGACCCTGATTTCGGATTGAGAGGAATTTAGCAAGCTCAATCAACACTCAACATTCAACACTCAACCCTTCTGAATGTCGCCAACTTTAGTTCTGAGCCTGGTTGCGGGCTACTTCCTCGTCCTCATCGTCATTGCCATGCTCACGTCGCGGGGTGCCACCAGCGAAAGCTTTTTCGTGGCCAACCGCAACGCGCCGTGGTACATGGTGGCATTTGCCATGATTGGCACCTCGCTGTCGGGCGTCACCTTCATCTCAGTGCCGGGCAACGTGTATGGCAAAAGCTGGAGCTACCTAGCTGTTGCCCTGGGCTTTGTGGCGGGCTATGTCGTTATCGGCACGGTGCTGCTGCCGCTCTACTACCGGCTGCGGCTGGTGAGCATCTATTCGTATCTGGAGCAGCGCTTTGGCTACTGGAGCTATAAGACGGGGGCGCTGTACTTTTTGATTTCGCGCTCACTAGGCTCGGCCCTGCGGCTGTACCTGGTGGCGGGCGTGCTGCAATTAGCGGTATTTGATGCGATGGGCGTGCCTTTTGCCGTGACCGTGGTGGTCAGCATCCTGTTCATCTACCTCTACACCTTCAAGGGCGGGCTGAAAACCATTCTCTGGACCGATACCTTCCAGACCCTGGCCATGCTGAGCTGCGTGGCCCTGAGCATCTACTTCATGTCGGATGCGCTGAATTATTCCTTCAAGCAATTGGTCACGTCGGTGCGCGAAAGCTCCATGTCGCAGGTCTATTTCGCTGATTTTCGGGACGATAAATTCTTCTGGAAGCAGTTCGCCTCGGGCATGTTCATCACTATTGTGATGACCGGCCTCGACCAAGACCTAATGCAGAAAAACCTGAGCTGCCGCAACCTCGGCGAGGCCCAGAAGAACCTGTTCTGGTTCACGCCGGTCATCGTGGGAGTCAACATCCTGTTCCTCACGCTGGGCGTGCTCATGTACCAATACGCCGCCGCTCGCGGCCTCAAGCTGGCCGAGCTGCCCCAGCTCCTCAACCTCAGAGGCACCCTCGATACCGACAAGGTTTTCCCTTTCCTGGCTACCACACAGTTCTCGCTCACGGCGGGCATCATCTTCATCCTGGGCATCATTGCCGTTACCTACGCCTCGGCCGATTCGGCCCTGACGGCTCTCACCACCTCGTTCTGCGTCGACTTTCTGAATATTCAGCAGTACCCCGAAGCCCGGCAGACGCGCCTGCGCCAGCTCACGCACCTGGGCTGGTCGGTGGTGCTCATCGTCATCATCCTCATCTTCCGCGTCCTCAATGAGCAGAGCCTGATTGATGCGGTGTATAAAGCCGCCGGCTTCACCTACGGGCCACTTTTAGGCCTGTTCGCCTTCGGCATTCTCACCGGGCGGCAGCTGCGCGACCGCCTGGTGCTGCCTACCTGCACGGCGGCCGTACTGCTCACACTGCTCATCGTGTCGCACTCCGTGGAGTGGCTGAATGGCTATAAGTTCGGCTTCGAAATCCTGCTGCTGAACGGCGCGCTGGTGTACATCGGCCTGCTGCTGATTTCGCGCCCTGGCGATACCGTACCCCAAGCCGCGAACCTGACGGCGTAATCCGGGGTTGAGGTATTCCGGGGGTTGATTCGTCTATCGCCCAACCGGCGGGCCGCGCCCACGCGCATCCGGCCCCGTCTTTGCATTTCGTCGCTCATGAAGACTTTATTTGTTCCCCTCGCGCTGCTGGCCACCTTCACCGCCCACGCCCAAACGCCCGCCGCGCCGGCCACCGGCCAGACCATCATATTGAAGCCCGGCAACATGCAGGTGCAGCGCAACCCCGCCGCCAACCGGCCCGACCGCGCCCCGGTGTACCCAGGCGGCGAGCAGGCCATGGGCCTGTTTTTCCTCGAACACATCAACTACCCCGCTGCGGCTAAAGCCGCCGGTATCACCGGCAAAGTACTAGTGAATGCCACGGTGAATGAGGATGGCACCACCAGCAACCCCGTAGTAGCCCAGTCGCTATCGCCCGAGTGCGACGCCGAAGCCCTGCGCGTGGTGAGCCTGCTGGCGGGCTGGCAGCCGGCCATGCGGCGCAGCCGCCCGCTGCCGGTGCTGGTGCAGTTGCCCGTGCCCTTCGGCGCGGCCGGCATGATGCACGTGGAGCAGGTGAAGCGCCAACCGGTGCACGGAAAACGTCAATAAGTAAATGAACGTCATGCCGAGCGCAGCCGAGGCATCTCGCGTGAGGAAGTAATTCAATCGTGAAAGCGTTATTGATTAGTGATGGCACGCGAGATGCCTCGGCTGCGCTCGGCATGACGTTCTAGCGTGACTTTCAAGGGGCGCTTCACCCGCGCCTCATGCCCGGCGACCGAAATTGCCGCGTTATAATTAGCAGAATTAGATAAGACCCGATGGCCCGTAGTGGACTCAACACCAGCGGCAACGACGCAACCGCCGACTTGCCCAAACCGAAAGTAAACAAGGAATCACTCAAGCGCAGCCTGCGGATTTTCCGCTACGTGCTGCCTTATAAGGGCCTGTTCTCCGTGGGCCTGATGATGTTGCTGCTCAGCAGCAGCACCTTCATGGCGTTTCCGTTTCTGGCCGGCAAGCTCATCGACGCAGCCAACCACAAGCCCGTTATCCTGCCCAATGGCATCGAGCTGGGCATCGACCGGATTGCCATGCTGCTGTTTGCGATTATCGTATTTCAGGGCTTTTTCTCATTTGGGCGCATCTGGTTCTTCACGCAGGTGAGCGAGTTCACGGTGCGCGACATCCGCAAAGCGCTCTACGCCAAATTCGTGCAGCTGCCCATCCCCTTCTTCGAGCAGAACCGCGTGGGCGCCATCACCTCGCGCATTACTTCCGATGTAGGCCAGATTCAGGACACGTTTTCGCTGACGCTCGCCGAGCTGTTCCGCCAGATTTTTACGCTCGTTATTGGTATCACGGCCATCATGGTGGTGTCGGTGAAGCTCTCGCTGTTCATGTTGCTCACGTTTCCGCCCATCATCCTGGCGGCGGGGCTGTTTGGGCGCAAAATCCGCACGCTGGCCCGCAATACGCAGCAGGAGCTGGCCACCACCAACACCATTGTGGAGGAAACCCTGCAGGCCATCAACTCGGTGAAAGCCTTTACCAACGAGCAGTTTGAGGCCCAGCGCTACGGCTCGGCGCTCGACCGCGTGGTGGCGGCGGCGCTGCGCAGCAATCTGTTCCGGGGTGGCTTCGTGTCGTTCGTCATCATTGGCCTCACCGGCGGCATCATCCTCATTCTGTGGCGCGCTGCCACGCTGGTGTACAACCCCGGCCCTGACCATCTTGAAGTAAGCCAGCTACTTACGTTTCTGCTTTACACAGCCTTCATCGGCGCGTCCATCGCCGGTCTGGGCGAGATGTACGGCAAGGTGCAGAGTACGCTGGGCGCATCGGAGCGCATCCTCGAAATTCTGGATGAAACGCCCGAGCCCACCCACATTGAGCCGGCCCGGGGGCTGGTGCCGGCCCGCATTCAGGGCGATATTCGCTACGAGCACGTAGCTTTCCGCTACCCCACCCGGCCCGATATCGCGGTGCTCAAGGACATCAACTTCCACATCGCGGCGGGCGAGAAAATTGCCCTCGTAGGCCCCAGCGGCGCGGGCAAAAGCACCATTGCGGGCCTGCTGATGCAGTTTTACCCGCTCAGCGGCGGCCGCATCATCGTGGACGGCCACGACGTGCAGGACTACGACCTCACCAGCCTGCGCCGCCACATCGGCATTGTGCCGCAGGAAACACTGCTCTTCGGTGGCACCATCCGCGAGAACATCGCCTACGGCAAGCCCGGCGCGAGTGATGCCGAAATCATTGAATCGGCCCAGCGGGCCAACGCCTGGCAGTTCATCCAAGCCTTCCCCGAGGCGCTCGATACGATGGTGGGCGACCGCGGCATCAAGCTTTCGGGCGGGCAGCGCCAGCGCGTGGCCATTGCCCGCGCCATCCTGAAAAACCCTGCCATCCTCATCCTGGACGAAGCCACCTCCTCCCTCGACAGCGAAAGCGAAAAGCTGGTGCAGGGCGCCCTCGATGAGCTAATGGAGCACCGCACCAGCCTCATCATCGCCCACCGCCTCTCCACCATCCGGAAGGTTGATAAAATCCTGGTGATTGACGGTGGCCGAATCGTAGAGGCCGGCACCCACGAGGAGTTGAGCGAGCGCGAAGGCGGGCTGTATGCGAACCTGCTGCGCCTGCAGTTTGAGCTGACGTAGGGTTTTTCATTGCTATTGAGAATTTAATAGTAAAGCTCTTGAAACATAAGTGGCTCATTGCTTTTGGTTGCTTTTTCTGGTACGCTTCATTTTTTTGTGAAGAATCAGGCTTACAACCCTACTCCACCGTTGGACTAGTTATTGCACCTATTCTGATAGTTGTCGGAATATTTGGTTGGGTCCTGCATTATTATAAAACCAGAGGACATTACCCCAGAATAGGGCACACTATTAGTATGGTTATCAGCGGCATGACGAAAAACCCATTCTTTGGGATAGGTTTCCTATTTAGTCATTTACTACAATTCTGGACTCTTATTACCCTTTTCTGGATAGGAATTTCATTCTTAGGGTTTGGCATTTTTGGCAATTCAGATGCATTTATAGCAACCCAACAATACTGTGAAACAAACAGTAGTATCCTTTCAAATACTGGAAGAATAAAGTATTATTCTCCTTTAATTGGCGGAAATATTAGAATGCATAATGATGATGGAAGCGCCGAATTATTCTTCACAATTATTGGCGCAAAAGGCAATTTCGACGCTGAGTCGAGGCTAATTAAGCAAGATGGAAACTGGATGGTGCAAGAGCTTAAAATGAAGCAATAGCCATTCTTCCATGCCACGAAACCCGTGCCCCAAGCGCGGGTTTCGTGGCATGGAAGAATGGCTATTGCTTCATTTTAAGCTCTTGCACATTCTCCAATGGACCTTCACGCCATCATCACCATTGACCCCGAAATCCTCGGCGGTCAGCCCGTTTTTGCCGGTACCCGCGTGCCCATCGAAACGCTGTTTGACCATTTGGAGGCGGGCGTTTCGCTGGACGAGTTTCTGGATGACTTTCCGAGTGTTTCCAAAGCGCAGGCCATTGCGCTGCTCGAAACCGCAACCAAATTGCTTACCTCCGCCAATGTAGCCCAACTATATGCGGCTGCTGCTTGATGAAAACCTACCGAAGCGCCTGAAGTCGGATTTTCACACCCATGAAGTATATACAGTGTGGTAGAAACAGTGGAATGGCACCAAGGATGGCGAACTGCTGGAACTGATGCTGGCCGATGGTTTCCATGCCCTGCTGACGTTTGATAAAAACCTGCACCCGCCCGCGAAAATCCCTAATCAATCCGAATAAGGTTTATTGAATGCGCCTATCAATGAAGCTGTTTAGAAAGTCCCCGAACGGTCATGCAGCGCGCAGCGAAGCATCTTGCTCGCATCGTCAGGCCCGTTCAACGAGGCGAGCAAGATGCTGCGCTCTGCATGACCGTTTGAGTACCTTTTGTGACTTTCTAAACAACTCCAATACCTACGCCGAACTAACGAAGCTCTCTGCTCAAATTAATGTGCTGCTGGCAGCGGGCAACCTGCCGCCGGGGCCAATTATTATCAGGGCTACGTAATAATGCAGGTTGCGAATCCCCCAAAGCCCGCGCCCCAAGCGCGGGTTTCGTATTTTTAGCCCTTCAACAACTCTCCCTCACTCTCTCCTTACTGATGAGCAAGCACTTCGCAAGTTTCTCCGTCGCTGTTGCAGCGGCTGCTACCCTGCTGGCCGCCCCGGCCGCCTACGCCCAAATCAAGACGCCCGCTGCCAGCCCCCAAAGCACCGTTTCGCAGCGCGTGGGCCTCACGGATATCACCATCACCTACTCGCGGCCGGGCGTGAAGGCTCGGCAAATTTTCGGCACAGTGGTGCTGTTTGGCAAGCGCTGGCGCACGGGCGCAAATGCCACTACCAGCATCAAGTTCTCGGATGATGTGACGATTGAGGGCAAGAAGGTGGCGGCCGGCGAATACGGCATCTACACCATCCCGAACAAGACCGAATGGATGGTGGTGCTCAACAAAAACACCAAGCTGGGCGCCGACGTGGACGGCTTTAAGGACGACCAGGATGTGGCCCGCTTCACCATCAAGCCCTACAAGCTGGGCAGCAAGGTTGAAACGTTCACCATCAACTTCACCGACCTCACCCCCGCCACTACCAACGTGGCTATGGAGTGGGAAATGACCGGGGCCAAGTTCAAGGTAATGGCCGACGTAGAAAGCAAAGTGATGGCCCAGATTGAGGAGAAAGTCACTAAAAACGACAACCCCGCCTCGACGGACCTCGCCGCCGCTGCCGTGTACTACTACGAAAACAACAAGGACCTGAAGCAGGCCCTGACCTGGATGGAAAAAGCCAACGCCGCCGAGCCCACCAAGTTCTGGAACCTGAACACGGAAGCCAAAATTCACCTGAAAATGAAGGACTACGCCGGCGCTACGAAAGCCGCTGAGGCTTCGAAGAAAGCCGCGCTGGCCGCCACGCCGCCCAACGGCGAGTACGTGAAGATGAATGAGGATTTGATGGCAGAGGCGAAGAAAATGGGTAAGTAAGCATCCCCTCCGCACCCTGATTAGGGCAAGGGAGCAACTTTCGCGAAAGTTGCAGCCACCCGACTATCAGCGAGCCATGGAAGGCCGCAGCACTGGTGCTGCGGCCTTCTTTTTTTCTATTTCTCCGCCGCATGCAGCTGGTTGTTCATGATGGTAGCCAGCATGGAATCGGGAAGCACGAGGCTGGTGAAGAAGTTGACTTTGGCGCTCATGGTGGGCAGGCTGCGAGCGTCGCCTTCCATTAAAGCGTCGTAGCCCTCTTCGGCCACGGTGCGTGCCGATACGGTGTGGTTGGCAGCGCGGGTGTTTTCGGCGTGCGCAACCTGGAAGAAGTTGGTATCGGTGGGGGGCGGGCAGAGCACGGTCATGGTCACGGCCGATTTCTGCTGCTTAAGCTCGTGCTGCACCGCTTCGGTGAAGCTGAGCACAAAGGCCTTGGTGGCGGCATACACGGCCTGGTACGGACTGGGCGTGAAGGAAGCCAGCGAGCCGACCTGCAAAATCCGCCCGTCGTTGCGGGCCACCATATCGCGCAGGTAGAGCTTGGTAAGCTGCACGAGGGCCGCCGCGTTTACCTGAATGATGGCGAGCTCGGTGGTCAGGTCGGTATCGGTGAAGTAGCCGGTTTCGCCAAAGCCGGCGTCGTTAACCAGCGCGTCAATTTGCAGGCCACGCGCCGTGGTTTCGGCGTAGAGCTGGGCGGGCGTTTCGGGGTGGCTGAGGTCGAAGGGCAGCAGCACAATTTCAACTTCTTCAAACTCCTGGTGCAGCAGTCGGGCCGCTTCTTTGAGCTCAGCGAGGTGGCGGGCTACGAGCACTACCCGATAATCGTCGCGGGCAAAACAACGGGCCAGTTCGAAACCGATGCCACTTGAGGCACCGGTAATCAGGGCGGTTTGGTCGTTCATAGCAGTTGGGGTTAGGTTAAATTGATTTACTATGTTAATATAATCATTAAATATTTATTATTATATATTATTGAAAATCAAATCGTTGAAATTCATAGAGTTTCGCCTATGCAATAGCGCTGATTTCGTGCAAGTCTTTCATTTCTCCCCCAAAGCAGGGTGTAGCCTGCTTACATAGAAGGCAAAAAGCCCGATTCCATGCGGAATCGGGCTTTTCCAAACCTGGGGTCATTGCGCCGGTCTGACCGCCCTAGGCAGTCTGACCGGTTGTCGTTGTTGCGATATCGTGCCCACTTCAACCGGTCTGACCGCCCTAGGCGGTCTGACCGGCGCAATGTATTGCCTCCTCCCCTGGCGGCGCGTGCTGGCTTCGTGAGGGACTCGGGCCGTTGTACCGCTAGGGCAGCACCTTCACCACCAGCTGCGAGGCGTGGGCGGGCGAGTGGTACAACTGGTGCGTGGCAACCTGGAAATCAGCTTCTTCAGCGTTGTAGATATTATCGATGTATTTCTGCGGGTTGCGGTCGACGAGCGGAAACCAGGTGCTTTGCACCTGCACCATCAGCCGGTGGCCGGGCTGGAAAGTGTGCATGAGGTCCTGCACGGTGAAGGGCACGGCGGTGACCTGGCCGGGCGTGAAGGGCTCGGGCTTACTGAAGCTGTTGCGGAAGCGGCCGCGCATTACTTCGGAGCGCACCATTTGCTGGTAGCCGCCGAGGTGCACGTTGGGGTTCAGGCGCGGGTTGTCGGGGGTGTTGTCGGGGTACACGTCGATGATTTTCACGACCCAGTCGGCATCGGAGCCGGTGGTGGCCACTTGTAGCAGCGCCTGGATGGGGCCGGCCAAGGTGAGCGGCGCGGTGAGTACATCGGTCTGGTAGGTGAGCACGTCGGGGCGGCGGCTGGCGAAGCGCTGGTCGTCGGTCATGTACTCGCGGGTCATGCCCACGTTGGTAGCTTCGGTGAAGGGCACGGGGTGGGCCGGGTCGCTCAGGAACTGGTCGAACTCGGAGCCGGCGGCGGGCTGCTCAAAACCGATTTTGCCGCCCGGCTGGAAGTAGAGCGTTTTTTCCTGCGTCTGCCGGGGCGGCCAGGCATCGAAGGTGCGCCACTGGTTGGTGCCGCTTTCGAACACGGTGGCTTCGGGCAGGTTGGCCGTCTGGCCATCCTTCAGGTAGGATTTGAAGAACGGGGCTTCGATGTTCTGCTGATAATAGATGGACGGCGCAGCCCCGTAGGCCACATTACCCACTATCTCGCCCGAGCCGCGCGCCCAGCCGCCGTGCACCCAGGGGCCCATCACAAGGCCGTTGCGCATGCCCGGGTTTTGCTTCTCAATGCTCTTGTAGATATTGAGCGCGCCGAACAGGTCCTCGGCATCGTTGAAGCCGCCCACGGTGAGCACGGCGGTGCCTTTTTGCAGGTTTTTGAGGTGCGGCCGCAGGTCGCGGGCCTGCCAGTACTCGTCGTAATTCGGGTGCTGCATCATCTCGTTCCAGAACGCGACCTGGCCCTTGTAGTAGCGGGCATCGGCGTTTTTCAGCGGGCCCATCTTCATGAAGAAGTCGTAGCCATCGGGGGTGCCGTGCTGGAAGCCGGGGTTGCCGGTGGGCGTGGGCTCGGGCCGGGGCAGGCCGAAACTGGCCAGGAAGTTGAACGCGTGGGGCAGAAAGAACGCGCCGTTGTGGTGGAAATCGTCCCAGAACCAGTCGGCGATGGGGGCCTGGGGCGAGGCGGCTTTCAGGGCCGGGTGCCGGGCCAGCAGGCCGGTGGCAGTGTAGTAGCCGGGGTAGCTGATGCCCCACTGGCCCACGCGGCCGTTGCTTTTGGGCGCCTGCTTGTTCTTGAGCAGCCACTCGATGGTGTCGAAGGTGTCGGTGCCCTCGTCAATGTCGGTTTTGCCCTTGTGCACTTCCTTTTCGGGGCGCACATCCACGAAGGTGCCTTCGCTCATGTAGCGCCCGCGCACGTCCTGATACACAAAGACGTAGCCCTCGTGCATCATCTCGCTGCTCGGCCCCAAGCTCTTTTTCATGCTAGCCGACTTGTAGGGCCCGATGGCGTAGGGCGTGCGGTTGAGCATGACGGGGTAGCGCACCTTGTCGGCATCGCTGGGCGCGTACACGATGGTATAGAGCTTCACGCCATCGCGCATGGCCACCTGGTGCTCCGTCTTTTTGTAGTGCTGCTGAATATAGGCCGTATCGGCCATCACAGTAGCATAGCGGGCCTTTTCGACCTCGGACCATACCGGGTACGCGGGGCCGGGCTGCTGGGCAAGCGCCGGGATGGCCGCCGTCGCGCCAAGCATCAGGGCAAATAGAAGAGTTGATTTCATGCAGTGCAGGATTTGAGTGGGAGTACGCCGGTAAAGGTAGAAGCCTCACTCAAATACACAGCTTTAACCCGCGCATTTTTCAGGTTGATGGCCGGCCTTCTGCAACGCTCCCCTGCTACTGGCCCCGACCCTGCATTATCAGCAGGCGCTTCACGTTATCTACCTCAATCTCATCGGGCTGGGTTTTCAGTACGCGGCGCAGGTCTTTGGGTGAGCGGCCGCCGAACACCACCACTTTCAGGCCGGCGGCGTGAGCCTGGGCACTTTGCTCGGGCGTTACACGGTCGGCATCGAGCACCACGGTGTGCACCTTTTCCGTTTTAGCCACTTTCAGGCCGAAGGCAAATTCGTCGGAAGCAATTTCGAGGCCGATGCGGACGCCCGGCATGGCAGCGCGGGCCAGTCGCACGGTAGCACCTTCCTGGGTGATGAACAGGACTTTATCCAGCGGTGTGTGGTTGCGGGCGAGGGTGCGGGCAATCTGGCGCACCAGCAGCGGCACCTGCTCGTGCTGGCGGCCGGGGGGCAGGCACTGGTCGTCCTCGTGCAAATCGAGGTGGATGAAGGGGAACGTGGGCCGGCGGTTGAGGCGGGCCAGCAGGGTATCGAAGGTGATGGGCCGTTCCTTCTGAATGAGGTCGTAGGGAAAGCCGCCTTTGTAGCGCAACTGAGTGATTTCGGCGGCCGTGCGCTCGCTCACGCAGCCGGTGCCGGTGCTGCCGTCCTGCAAATGCTGGTCGTGGTAGAGCATTACCACGCTATCGCGGCTCATTTGCAGGTCGATTTCCACGCCGTCGGCCCCGCGCAGCAGGGCGCGCCGGATGCCGCGCCAGCTGCTCGGCGGCCGGAAATTGAACGGGCTGATGGGTGTGTAGAAACCGGAGCCGGCGTGGCCCAGCACCACCAGCTTGGGGTTGGCTACGGGTTTAGTGGCGGTGCAGGCCGCCAGCATTGCTATCAGGAAAAGCGCCAGGGAAGCAGCGGAGAGTACGCGAATTTTATTCATGCAAAAACGAGGGCCGGCACGCGCCGATTGGGGCTGAACGGGAATGGAGTTGGCAGGTTGTAGCGACGCATCCTTGCGTCTTGTCGTTGGACGGAATCATCTGGCTATCCCTTTGCAGGCCGTTCAACGCCGAAACGCAAGAATGCGTCGTTATATCACAGCTGTTTTACGCGGACTATCCAGCAGGCCGAACAAAAACGTGAGCGCCACCACCAGCCAGATGGAAAACCACACGTCGCTGAGGTAGTGCGCGCCCAGCACCAGCCGGCCCAGCGCAATGAGGCCCGGCAGCACCAGCAGCGGCCCCCGATACTTCGGAAAAGCCACCGCCAGCGGCCAAAACAGGCTGAAATAAGTAGCAGTGTGCGTAGAAGGGAACGAGTCATTGTGCGGGCCGGTGGCCCACAGACCCGTGCCCGCGTAGCCCGTGCCAAACAGCACTTCGGGCCGCAGGCGGTGCACTGTGCCCTTCAGCACGTTGGCCAGCACCATGCTGAACTCGTGGGTGAGCAACAGGATGAGAAAGATAGTGGCCCCGCGTCTTTTCAGCCCATAGCGGCCCACTGCGAAGGCCAGCCCCAACGCCAGGAAGATGATGGGCAGGCCCACAACATGCATCATCAGCGCATCGTGGATTTTATCGGCGGTGGCCGTGAGGGTGGCGAAAAACGGGGCCGCGCCGCCGAAATGCCCGTGAATGAACCGGGCCAGCGGCTGGTCGCCGAACACTATCAGCAGGGCGCAGGCGGGTAGCGTGAGAGCCGTGAAAGCGAGGAACTGGCGGAAGGTCATAAGTCGTAGCGCGGACTTTTAGTCCGCGAATCCAAACGGGCGTGGCAGGAACAATTTTTCACGGCTTGTTACTCGCGGACTAAAAGTCCGCGCTACTGCTACCCCAGCGCCCGATTCAGGGCGATGATGGCCGTTTTGTAATCCTCGCGGCCCACGATGAACTGGATATTGACCTTGCGCAGCGCAAAGCCGGCGCTACGGATGTTGATGCCCGCATCGGCCAGGGCCCCGGCGGCGCGGGCCAGCAGGCCGGGCTCATCAATATTGGAGCCGATGAGGCAGACCAGGGCGGCCGGCTGGACGGTCACGTTCTCGTACTTGGCTTCCAGGGCGGCCACGAGCTGCGGCTTGAGGTCCTTTTCCCAGATGAGCAGCGAAATGCTATTGGCACTGGTGGCCTTGAAGATGTAGCTCACCCCGAGGTTGAAAAACACCTGCATCAGGTGCAGGTCGAAGCCGGCCGCGCCCACCATCAGCGGGTCGTGAATGTCGATTATGACGACTTTCTCGGTGCCCGTGATGACTTCGATGCGCTTGGTGGGCGAGATGTAGTCGCGGGTGATGAGGGTGCCGGGATGCTCGGGCTCGAAGGTATTTTTGATGCGCAGGTCGATGGCGTTTATCTCCAGCGGCTTCGAGGCTTTGGGGTGAATAGCCTCCATGCCCACGTCGGCGAGCTGGTCGGCCACGTCGTAGTTGGTAAAGCCGATGGGGTGGCACTGGTCCACGCCCACCAGGTTAGGGTCGGCGGAGCTCAGGTGGTATTCCTTGTGAATAATGGCCTCCTGGGGCCGCACGGCCACGGCAATCTTGCTGAAGGTGACTTCCGAATAACCCCGGTCAAACTCGCGCATAATGCCCTCGGTACCCTTGGTGTAGCCGGTGGCAATGCTGATGGTGCGCGGAAAATCAATGTCCGTAAACGCCTGCCGGATGCGCTCGTCAATGGTCAGCGGCTGGGCGTCGTCGAAGCCGCTGAGGTCGACCAGGGTGGCGTGCACGCCCCGGTTTTGCAGGATATTCACGGAGTTGAAAGCCGAGTGGGCCTCCCCTATCGAGGCTAGGATTTCACGCGCGGCCTGCAGGATATTCACGCTGTTGACGTAGCCGGAGGCCAGCACGTTCACCAGGCTTTCGAGATAGGTCTGGGCCTGGTCGATGCGCTGCTGGATGAAGGCATCGGCCACAGCCAAATCGAGACCCAGCGGCTCGTACTGCTGGTTCAGCTCTTTGAGCTGGGCAGCCACGTCCTGCAGCGGCCGGCTAAACTCCTGGCCCTGGGTGATGTGGTGATACACGCCGGGAGCGCCGGTTTTCTTGTTTTCGAGCAGCCAGTTGGTGACGTTGGCGTAGGCTGACACCACGAAAATGCGGTTGTACAGCTTCGCGCCCTCGCGGCCGTGGAAGATGATGTTGTCGAGGACGTCGGCGAAGGCGGTCATCGAGGTGCCGCCGATTTTTTCTACTGTGAGCACGGGTGTGTTGCATGTAGAGACGCATACTTGCGTCTCGTCGTTGCTGATGTTGTTAAGTCTGTGGGTTGTCGGCGCAGTTCCGCTCGTTCAACGACGAGACGCAAATATGCGTCTCTACTGCGCTACTTCCCGTACGAAATCATGTTCGTAATCAGCCGGTACGCCCCCGGCACGCCCGCCGGCAGCTCCCGGAACAGCGACAGGCCCGTGTAGATGTAGTGGCCCTTGCCGTAGTCCGTGACCAGAATGGCGCTTTCCTTGGCCGCCTCGCCGGGGTCGCTGCTGGAAATCACGGTCTGGTATTTCGGGTCCCACTTCGAGGGGTAGTAGAGGCCCTGCTCCTGCACCCAGCCTTTGAAATCCTGCTCGGTGATTTTGTTGGGGGCGGCCAGCAGCGGGTGCTTCGAGAGCGTCACGGGGGCGTCTTCCACCGTGACCCGGTCGCGGGAAAGTGTCATGGGATAGGGGCCGATTTCGGGCAGCACCGTGCCGCGGTCGACCACGTACTGCACCACCACGTTGCCGCCCTGTTCGATGTATTTGAGGATGTCGGGCTGCTTGGTTTTCAGGGCCTCGACGGTGTTGTAGGCGCGGATGCCGACCACCAGCGCATCGAACTCCTTGAGGCGAGCGGCGCTGATTTCCTCGGGCTTGAGCAGGGTGACGGTGTAGCCGATTTGGCGCAGGGCGTCGGGCACTTCGTCGCCGGCACCCATGAGGTAGGCCACGTTCTGGCCGCGCCGCTTCAGGTCGAGCTTCACCAGCGGGGCCACGGCCTCGGGGAAGAGGAACTGCGTGGGGATGTGCGGGTACTCAATCTTCTGGATGCCGCGGGCGTAGGCCTGGCCGGCCACGGTGGCAGATGCCCGCAGCTCGGCGCGGCCGGGCGCTGCCCCGGCCAGGGGCTGCACCTGGAAGTTCACGGTCAGCTCCTCGTCTTTGGCGGCGAGGGCGAAAGGGACGGTGGCGGGCTCGCACTTCCAGCCGGCGGGCAGGGCCAGGGCCAGACTGCCGCTCACCCCGGCGCGCCCGGCCCGCAGCGTGACGGGCACGGTCTTGGGCTGGGCATCGGCGAAGACGTAGGAACGGGCGGGCGGCAGGTTCACTAGCACGGGCGGCACCACGGCCAGCGGCTGGTAGAGTTCGCCCAGCACGGGGTCGGTGTGCTTGTATTGGACGGGGACGGAATAGAATAACCTACTCCCATTTACTTGTACTATGAAACAAACACCACCTGCCGGCGGATTTTCAGGCATTCCTATTAAGGATTGTCGCCAAAGCATGTAGCCAAAACTTCCGGTAGGCTCGTCGGCTGGTAACTGGCTGACACCAGCTTTCGATTGAGCCATTAACACAGCTGCACCTTCGCTAAAAGGAAAACTTAGCGATTCTGGCACCGAATACATACCAATAGAACCCGGAATCTGCAACCAGTATGGTTGTGTCTCCTTACCAGAAAAGCCTGCTTCACCCTTTCTCTTAATGCTAATTAGTTTATTGAACGGTAGAACAAGCGCACTATCATACGTAAAACCTAGTCCATGAATGCTGGTAACGGTAACCGGGACATGAGACTTGTTTATTACCTCTAGGTTCACCTGAAAAGATTGTCCCCCTTGAAAGGCGTGACCTTCAGCAACAGAAACTTGCGTTGCAGTAGCTTCTAACCCCAATCCAAGACAGTTTTTAATCAGACTTTCTACCTGTTGTGTTTTTTCCGTTTTCCAGAAGGACAAGTCTGGAGCATTGCCGCTCCAAGAAATTGGCTTTGTTGCAAGTGCTGCCCGCACCTTCAGTAGCCCCGCTACACTCGCGCTGGGGTTGCTCGGGTCATACTTGCGAATCACCTCCTCGATGAGCTTGCCCACGGCCGCGCCGCCGGGCACCCGGTTCCAGCTCTGGTCCACGCCTTCGAACAGGTCTTTGGTGGCCGGCGCGCCTTTCACCAGCTGGAAATACTCCAGCGCCTCGCCCCGCTGGGCGGCCGAGCCGAAGCCCTGGCTGCGGTGGTTGGAGCGGCTGCGGGCCGCGATTTCGCCGTAGCTCTGGCCCAGCAGGGGGTTGTAGCCGCCGGCATCGAGCCGGAGGTAGCCGTCCATGTTGTCGCCGGGCTTCACGAAGAAGCTGCCGGTGTTCCAAAGCAGGCGCTTGGGCTGCCAGGCTTGCACGTACTGGAGCTGTTCGGGGAAGCGCTTGGGGTCGCCGGCGGCGTCGAAGGCTTCGGCAGCGAGGATGGCGCTGGCCTGGTGGTGGCCGTGGCCGGCGCGGGCATCGGGCGGAAAGCGGGTGATGAGCACATCGGGCCGGCGCTGGCGGATGACCCACACCATGTCGGCGAGCACCTGCTCCTTGTCCCAGATGCGAAAGGTTTCGTCGGAGGTTTTGGAGAAGCCGAAGTCGTTGGCGCGGGTGAAGAACTGCCGGCCGCCGTCGAGCCGCCGGGCCGCGAGCAGCTCCTGCGTGCGAATCACGCCGAGGCCCTCGCGCAGCTCGGGGCCGATGAGGTTCTGGCCGCCGTCGCCGCGGGTGGCGCTCAGGTAGCTGGTTTCGAGCAGGCGCTCGTTGGCCATGTAGGCGATGAGGCGGGTATTTTCGTCGTCGGGGTGGGCGGCGATGTACATCACCGAACCGAGGACGTTGAGCTTCTTGAGACCCAGCAGGATTTCGGAGGAAGTGTAGGACTTCGGCGTTTGGGCCTTCGTCTCAATGAAGAATGAGGAATGAAGAGTGAGGAATGCCGTGAGGACGGCAATGGGGCGGAGGAGTCGGAACATGCGCGGGAAACCGGGGTTGAGGGCGTGAAGTTACCAGCCGCCGGCCCTCCCGTTGCTGGCGCACGTCTGCGACACGTGCTGACTGGCGGTGAGCCTGTGGCTCGGGCAATGAAGACGCTGCCATACGTAACCCCTTACCCGAGCCAGAGGCTCGGGGCCGGTCGGCACGTGTCGCAGACGCGCGCCAGCAACGGGGCGCACGGTCGCGCAACAGTACGGGAGCAGTTATTTAGCCAGGTGTTGTGGTTAGTTAGCCAAACATTGTAGTTAATTAGCCAGACATTTTGGCTAGTTAACCAGATATTGCGGCTAGTTAGCCAGGCATTGCAATTAATCAGCTTGGTTTAGTAGTTATTCAGCCAGATTCTGCGATTAATTAGCCAGGTATTTTAACTAATTAGCCGGTTTATGTAGTTAATTAGCCAGGTGTTGCAATTACTTAGCCTGAAATTGAATTAAATTAGCCCGTGGATTTACATTTCCATCAATACGCTATGCCCGAAACCCTACCCGCCGCCTTTGCCCGCCGCGTGGCCGAGCGCGACAACCCGCCGCCACCGCCCCCACTCAGCCAGGAGCCCGCCGCCGTGCAGGCCCGCCTCGAAAACTGGCTGCTGAAGACCTATAAAGTGCGCGACAAGCGCGGCCGTCTGCGCCAAAGCCTGATGCTGCTGGCCCTGATGCAGCACCCCGAGCGCACCACCGCCGAGCTGGCCGAAGCATCCGGACTGCCCGCCCGGGCCGCCGCCCGCGTGGCCGTGCGCCTCGGCGAATTTGACCTGCTCACATGGGAATACCGCAGCCTCTGGCGCTACTGGCACCTCACCCGCGCCGCCGAAGATGCCCTGTTGCTGGTGGTGGTGGGGCTGCCCACGCCCGCGCCGGTCGCCTAGCGGCGCAACATCGGGCCGGACGGGTGCGTCTTTGGCGCGGCTGAACTTCATTTGTGTGAAAATCGGTTTATCACCCACACCGGCTGCCCACTTGCGGCCACTTCCTTTGTTTATGACGATTCTTCCCTTCCGCCGCTGGTCGCTTTCGCTGGCCTTATTGGCGCTGCCCGCCTTGGTCCAGGCCCAGGCGGTGAATGCACCCTCCCCCACTCCCGCCACCCCCACCGGCGATATGAGCGCCGCCCAGTGGTACCTCAAAGACCCGCAGCTCGACAACGTGCCCGGCGTGGGGGCCACCCGCGCCTACGCCGAAATTCTGAAAAACCTGATTCCAACGCCCGTTATCGTGGCCGTCATTGACTCCGGGATTGACACGGCCCACGTCGACCTCAAGCCCGTGCTGTGGGTGAACCGGGGTGAAATTCCCGGCAACGGCATCGACGACGATAAGAACGGCTACATCGACGACGTGCACGGCTGGAACTTCCTCGGCGGGGCCGACGGCCGCAACGTGAACGCCGAAACCCTGGAGATGACGCGCATTGTGGCCGCCGGCCGCAAGCGCTTCAAGGGCATCACGGCCAAGACCGTGAAGCCGGCCGACAAGGCTACTTACGCGCTCTATCAGAAGGCCGAGAAAGCGTATTCGGCCCGCCTCAAGGAGGAAACCGAGCGCAGCAAGCAGGTCGAAGAAATGTCGGGGCCTCTCACCATGATGGTGACCAACATGAAGCAGGCGCTGGGCACCGACAAGCTCGACACCACCGCCCTCAAAAATGCCAACACCAGCGACCCCAACCTGAAACGCGCCGTGGCCGGCATGCTCGACATGATGCGCCAGACCGGGGCCGCCGATGCCGATGCCCTGCTCAAGGAACTGAACGAGGGCATGAAGCAGGAGCGCAGCATGCTGGACAATTCGCTGAACCTGAGCTTTAATCCCCGGGCCGACATCATCAAGGACGACCCCGAGGACATGAGTCAGCGCTTCTACGGCAACAACGACCTCCACGGCCCCGACCCCATGCACGGTACCCACGTTTCGGGCATTATCGCGGCGGTGCGCACCAACAACCTCGGCATCATGGGCCTCGCCCCCGACCCGGTGCGCATCATGATGGTGCGGGCCGTGCCCGACGGCGATGAGCGCGACAAGGACATTGCCAACGCCATCCGCTACGCCGTAGACAACGGCGCGCAGATTATCAACATGAGCTTCGGCAAGGAATTCTCGCCCCAGCGCCCCGCCGTGGAAGCGGCCTATAAATACGCTGCTCAGAAAGGCGTGCTGCTGGTGCACGCCGCCGGCAACGAAAACCACAACCTCGACGTGGCCGACAACTACCCGGCCTCGTTCTACCTGAACAACACCACCATCCCGAACCTGCTCACGGTGGGCGCATCCGGCCCGAAGGACAACGTGAACCTGACCGCCGATTTCTCGAACTACAGCAAAAAGGGCGTTGATGTGTTCGCGCCCGGCGTGGGCATCTACAGCACGCTGCCCGGCAGCACCTACGGCAACGAAAGCGGCACCAGCATGGCCTCGCCCGTCACGGCCGGCGTGGCAGCAGTCCTGAAATCATACTTCCCCAAGCTCACGGCGGTCGATTTGAAGCGCATCATCATGCAGTCGGCCCAGGTGCACCACACCAAAGTGCAGACGCCCGGCGGCGAGAAGCAGGTCGATTTCTCGACGCTGTCCGTAACCGGCGGCGTGGTGGATATGTACGAAGCCGTGAAGCTGGCGCAGAAGGCATCACTATAAAGGAGTTAAGAGTTGAAAAAGCCCGCCAGGATTCCTTGTCCTTACCCAAAACTTTTGCAAAGCGCCGGCCGGTAGGCCGGCGCTTTTTTTGCGCTTAGCGGGTAGCTTGCGCGCATGAGTATTTCGACGGACTTTGGGAACGCACCGCAGTGGGCGCACACGCACTTTAGTGGGGTAGGACTGGGCGACGTGCGCCGCAACCGACGCGTGGTGACGCTGGCGGCCGGCTGGGCGCGGGAGCCGGGAGCGACGATTCCGCGCCTGAGCCAGGGGCAGGCCTACGCCGGCAAAGCCGCCTACCAGTTGCTGGGCCACGCGCAGACGACCCCGGACGCGCTGCAAGCCCCTCACCGCCAACACGTGGGCCAGCAACTGCAGGCGCCCGGCACCTACCTGCTGGTCGAGGATACGACCGAGCTGAGCTGGCCCGAAGCGGCCGAGCGCCGGGCGGGCCTCGGGCCGGTGGGGCCGGGCAAAGCCTATAGCCAGGGCGTGCTGCTGCACTCGCTGGTGGCCGCCGCCTGGCCCGCCACCGACCCCGACCCGGCGGCCAAACGGCCGGCCCTGCCGCTGCTGGGCCTGCTCGACCAGCAGTTTCACGTGCGCCAACCCGTGCCCGACGCCGAGAAGGCCCACCCCCACGGCGGCTCCCGCCCCCGCCAGGGGCGGCCCCGCGAGTCAGCCCTGTGGGCCCAGAGCCTGCGGGCCGTCGGGTGCCCACCGGCCGGTACGCGCTGGGTGGTGGTGGCCGACCGCGGGGCCGACATCTACGAGCACTTGCAGCAGTGCCAGGCCCAGGGGCTGGGCTTCGTGGTGCGGGCCGCCCAAAACCGGGCCCTGGTGGCCGGGGCGGACAAAACGGCCGCCGGCCGCCTCTTCGAGCAGGCGCGGGCGCAGCCCAGCGCCGGCACGTTTTCCCTGGCCCTGCGCGGGCGGCCCCGCCAGCCGGCACGTGCGGTGGTGTTGCAGGTAAGTTTCAGCCCGGCCCTGGCCCTGCGGGCCCCGCAGCGGCCGGGCGGGGCCACGGGAAAGGGAGCGCCCGTGCCCGTCGGCCTGGTGCGGGTCTGGGAAGAACAGGGGCCGGATGCCCCGGGACCCGGCCTGGAGTGGCTGCTGCTCTGCGACCAGCCCGTCACCGACTTCGCCCAGGCCCTGGTCTGCGCCCGGCAGTACGCCAGCCGCTGGCTCATTGAGGACTTTCACAAGGCCCTGAAAACGGGGCTGGGAGCCAAAAAGCTGCAGCTGCAAACGGCGGCCCGCCTCTTCGCCGCCGTGGCCCTGCTGAGCGTATTGGCCCTGGCCCTGGTGGATTTACGCGAGAAAAGCCGGCTCGAACCGGACTTGCCGGCCCAGGCGGCCGGCCTGACGGCCACCGAGTTGCGGGTGCTGCGCCACCAAAGCCGCCGCTCCCTGGACACGGTGCGCGCCGTCTACCTGGCCTTGGCCGCGCTGGGTGGGCACCTGGGCCGCAAAGGGGACGGCCCACCCGGTTGGCAAACCCTCTGGCTCGGCCGCCGGAGCCTGCGCCTGCTCGTGGAGGGCGTGAACATGGCGGCGCAACTACTTGACGAATAACAGACAAAAAAGCGCCGACCTGTCGGCCGGCGCTTTTTGAGTTTTGGGTAAGGACAAGGGCCTCCCGCGGGGCTTGCTTGGCGCGGCGGCAGCCCGCAGTATCTGCGGCGGAATCTCCCACCGGGGGCCACTTCGGCCGCTAGCGCTGGCGGCGCTGGCGGAGCTTGCGCAGGGCGTAGCCCACGCCGCCGACCAGCAGCAGCGAGGCCCCGCCATCGAGGGGCACGCCCGTGGGCGCAGACGTAGACGTGGGCACGGGGCCACCCGAACTGGGTTGGGCGCGGGCTTGCAGGGCCGTCAGGACCATCAGGGCCGGCAAGGCGAGCCGCAGCAAGCGGGTCGGGGAAAAGAGCTTTTTCATAAAACGGGGGGATGAGTTGGTGAAGGGGCCGGCCCCCGCGGGAGCCGGCCCCCGGAATTATTGCAGGACCACGCGCTTGGTCAGGGTGGCGGTGCCCACCTGCATGCGCAAGGTGTACACGCCGGTGGCCAGGCCGGCCGTTTCCACCGCGAAGGCGGTGCCGCTTGCGGCCGCTTGCGTACGCATAACCTGGCCCAAGACGTTGAGCAGGGTGACGTGTACTTGCGTGGCCCCGGCCACGGTTGGCACGAGCACCGTAAATCGGTCGTGGGCCGGGTTGGGGTACAACGCCACCTGCGCGGCACTCAGGGCCGGTGCGGTGGCCAGCGCGGCGCGGGCGGCAAAGTGCAGCGTGAAGCGGCCGCTGATGAGTACAGCGGCCTGCGTGGGGCTCACGCTAAAGGCGTAGGCCGGCTGCAGGCGCAAGTTCACGGTCTGGCCCGTTTGCGCGTCGCTCAGGAAAGCATCCAGGGCCGCGGGGATGTTGTTCAGCGCCACGGCGGTGAAGGAGTAGGTGCCGGCGGCGGGCACGCCCAGGGCCAGGGGCAGCACGGTGGCGGCGGTGAAGGCCGGCCGGGCGTCAATCGAGAGCGCCTCGCCGCTGGTAGCGGTGCTGCTCAGGTTCAGGCCCGTGGTGTTGGCCAGCTTGGCGGCGTCGAACTGGCTATCGAAGGCCGGGGTGGCCCCGGTTTCGGCGTAGGCGTAGAGCGCATCGGCGAGGGTGCCGGTGCTGCCGCGCAGCTCGAGCTGCACCAGCGGGCGGGCGTCGGCGGCGCCGCGCTGGAAGGCGGTGGCGTCCGGGGCCGTCAGGCGCTGGCTGTTGCGGAAGGTGAGCGCGCCGCTGGTCTGGCTGTCGCTCACGCGGACGAAGAAGCCCTGGGCCACCGGCAGCACGGGGTTACCGCCCATGCCGTTGACGTAGCTGCGGTAGGTGCCTACGTACTGGCTGGTGCTGCCATAGACGTAAATGGCCGCGTCCAGATTGGCGCGGTCCACGCCTTCCACCAGCGCGTAGTTGAGTGGGGCGGGGTAGGGGTTGCCCACCAATTGCCAGCCGGCGGCGGAGTTGCCGGCCAC
The DNA here is from genome assembly GCF_018967865.2 of Hymenobacter siberiensis. Classification (NCBI taxonomy): domain Bacteria; kingdom Pseudomonadati; phylum Bacteroidota; class Cytophagia; order Cytophagales; family Hymenobacteraceae; genus Hymenobacter; species Hymenobacter siberiensis. The sequence continues at coordinate 1,757,165 of NZ_JAHLZY020000001.1, read as the reverse complement.
GCGGCTCAGGACCAGGGGTGGCTGGTCGCCGTTGGTGAGCGTGCCCACGAAGTCGACGAGCTGGTCGCCGGCGATGTTCACGGCGTAGCCCTTGCCCACGGCCAAGGGCGTGGTCAGGGCGGCGGGCACCACGAAGCCGCGGTCAAACGGGGCGGAGCTGTTGGCCAGGCTCACGCGGCTCTGGTCGTAGCCGAACACGGTGGGGAAGGGCGTGGTGGTGCCCGGCGTGGCCGAGGCGTTGTAGGACGTGGTGAGCGTGGGCGTAAAGCCGGTCGTGGTGGCCAGGTCGGCCACGGTGGTGTTGCTCACCGGGGCGCTGTAATGGCGGTAGCCGGGGCCGGCATTGGTGGTCGGGTCGATGTAGCGCTGCACCGTGACGGTGCCGGTTACCGTGCTGCCGGTGCCGTTTTCCACCAGAGCCGTACCCGTGGCGTTGCTCAGCAGCGTGAGGCTGCCGCCCGCGCCCAGGGCGGTCGTGGAGTTGTTGTACACGCCCAGCTTGCGGCGCACCTGCACGGGGACCTCTATGCTCAGGTAATCGTAGCTGCCCTGCTCGCCCACGGTCAGGGTCTGGAACGTGACGCCGGCCGTGCCGTTGAGCACGTGGCTGGGCCCGCCGAAGCCGATTTCGCTGGTCGCATCAAGGACGAACGTCGCCCCGTTGTTGGTCATATTCTGCGTGATGTAGAGCTCGCTGCCCGCTCCTTGGGTGAGGGTGCTGCCGGTGGCTAAGACCAGGCTGCCGTTGTTAAAGGCGCTGGTACCCAGCGTGAGCTGGGTGGTGGGGGCCGTGGTGGCGGCCAGTGTGAGGCTGGCCCCGGCCTGCACGGTCACGTTCTGCACCAGCTGGGTGCCGGTCACGGTGGGCTGGGCAGCGGCGGCAACGACGGTGGTGTTGAGGTAGGTGTTGGGCACGGCGGGCGGGCTCCAGTTGGTGGCCGTGGCCCAGGCGGTGCCGGCGCTGCCGTTCCAGGTGACGTTGTCGGTCAGGCTCAGGGAGAAGGCGGCGCTGGTGCCGTTGGCATTGGTCACGGTCACGTTGTACGCACCGTTGGTGTTGGGCGCGGCCAGGGGCAGGGCGAAGGCCAGGGCCGTGGCCGTGTTGCTGCTGAAGCTGGTGAGCGTAATGGGAGAGAAGCCGCTGCGGGCAAACGTGACGCCGGTGGCCCCGGCCAGGCCGGTGCCATTGAGCGTGACCAGGCCGCCGCGGGCCACGGGGTTGTCGGCCGCGCTGCTGATGGTCGGCGCAACCGTCACGGTGAACGTCTGGCTGCTGGCGGCGCTGGTGCCGCCGGGCGTGGTCACGGTCAAAGTGCCCGTCACGGCCCCGCTGGGCACCACTACGCCGGTGATGCTCGTGCTGCTAGCCACGGAGAAGCCCGTGGTCACCACGTTGCCGCTGGTACCGCTGAAGGTGATGGCCGTGGCCCCCGTCAGGCCGGTGCCCGTCAGGCTGATGGTCGTGCCCGTCGGTCCGCTCGTGGGCGTGAAGCTCGCAATAGCAAGCCCCGTCCCGCCGTTGAGCCGCACGCTCGCCGTGTTGTCGTAGTAATTGGCCGTGAGCAGGTCCAGGTCGCCGTCGCCGTCCACGTCCCCCACCGCCACGCTGGAAGGAGTGTCGCCCACGGTGGGGTTGGGGTTGGTGGCCGGGGCCGTGAAGTTGCCCGCCCCGTCGTTGAGCTGCACGCTCACCGTGTTGTCGCTTTGGATGGCCGTGAGCAGGTCCAGGTCGCCGTCGCCGTCCACGTCGCCCACCGCCACGCTGATAGGACCGTTGCCCACGGCGAGGTTGGCATTGGTGGCCGGGGCCGTGAAGTGGCCCGTCCCGTCGTTGAGCCGCACGCTCACCGTGTTGTCGTCAAAGTTGGCCGCGAGCAGGTCCAGGTCGCCGTCGCCGTCCACGTCCCCCACCGCCACGCTCTTGGGAGTGGTGCCCACGGCGGGGTTGGGGTTGGTGGCCGGGGCCGTGAAGTTGCCCGTCCCGTCGTTGAGCCGCACGCTCACCGTGTTGCTGCCCTGGTTGGCCGTGAGCAGGTCCAGGTCGCCGTCGCCGTCCACGTCTCCCACCGCCACGCTGGTAGGATCGGTGCCCACGGTGGGGTCGGAGCCGCCAGTGAAGTTGCCCGTCCCGTCGTTGAGCCGCACGCTCACCGTGTTGCTGCCGGCAGCCGCGAGCAGGTCCAGGTCGCCGTCGCCGTCCACGTCCCCCACCGCCACCCTCTGGGGATTGGCGCCCACGGCGGGGTCGGAGCCGCCAATGAAGTTGCCCGTCCCGTCGTTGAGCCGCACGCTCACCGTGTTGCTGCCGGAGTTGGCCGTGAGCAGGTCCAGGTCGCCGTCGCCGTCCACGTCCCCCACCGCCACGCTACCGGGATTGGCACCCACGGCGGGGTCGGAGCCGCCAATGAAGTTGCCCGTCCCGTCGTTGAGCCGCACGCTCACCGTGCCGCTAATCAAGTTGGCCGTGAGCAGGTCCAGGTCGCCGTCGCCGTCCACGTCCCCCACCGCTACGCTGTAAGGACCGTTGCCCACAGTGGGGTTGGCGTTGGTGGCCGGGGCCAGGAAGTTGCCCCTCCCGGTGCCGCCGGTGGCGGCCGTGAACTGGTAGACCTGCCGGACGGCCGCCGCGCCGCCCGTGCTTTGCACGGTGGCCGGCACGGTCACGAACAGCGTTTCGCCCGGCTTGAAGCCCGCTACCTGCGAGCCCGTGGTCGGCACCGTCGGCGCGAGCGTGGCCGTGGCCCCGCTGGTGCTCACCGAGGCCGTGCGCTGCCCCCGGTACTGCTGCGAAAACACCTTAATATTACCTGTCGTCGCCGGATTGAGGTTGGCCGAAAACGTCACGCTCACCGGCGTGGTGAGCGCCGCTGCCCGCGCGTTGCGGGCCGGGCTTCGCGCCGTCACGGTAAGGGTCTGGCCCTGCGCCGTCAGCGGCAAGGCCAGCGGGGCCAGCAGCCCGCAGGCCGCCAGTAGCGAAGTAAGTAAACTGTTCTTCATGTGAGGGGGAATAAAAAAGAAAACCGCGCCCACCACCAACGGCGGCGCGGCAGTAAAAGTAGCTATTATTACAAATGCTTGCAACATACTATGATTTTATTGTACGTTTGTACTCTACCCTACTATTTTTAGTAATTGATTTTTAGCAAGTTGCCTCGTAATCCAGTTCAGTAGCGTTTCAACCAAGCGGGCCAATGGGTCCTCGGGCAGGGTCAGCGGGCGGGCGAGTTGGCGGAGCAGGTTGAGGCCGTGGCGGCTCAGGCTGGCGGCCCGGTAGCCGTGGTTTTTGCGGGCAATGGGCTGGCGGCCGCCGTGGGCGGCCGCGCCCACGCCCAGACAAAACGCGTAGGCCAGGCTGACCAGGGCCACGAGCTTGCGCAGCTTTTGGAAACAGCGCAAGTGGGTGGCTTCCAGGTTAAAGCCCCGCCCTTTCAGATTTTGAAAGCATTGCTCAATCGTCCAGCGCTTGGCGTAGAGTTGCGCGAGGTGGTTCAGGCCGGCCGTGGCAAACAGGAAGACAAACGCGTCCGCCGCCACGGCCTTGACCCAGACCTGCCCCCAAACCCCGTCGACCTGCAGGTGAGCGAAGCGGCGCACCTGCCCCGGCACCAGGCCCAGGTCGGCCACGGCCTGCCGCCGGCCGTCGGCGTGGGTCAGGCAGTGGTGCTTGGGCAGGCGCATGACAAAATTAAGCCCGTTGTCTTTTAGCCACTTGAACCACGCATGGCCGACAAATTCCCGGTCGCCCACGACCAGGCCGATGCGGTCTTTCCCCAGCAAGGCCACGCATTTTTCGAGCACGGCGATGCGGTCGGCGGCGTTGGAGTTGCCGCTGCGGTTGTCGAGTAGGTGCCAATAAAGGGGCACGTGGACCTCGCCCGTGCCGACGGTGACGAGCAGGATGTTCACCTGGCACTGGCCGAAGTCCCACTCCGTGCGGTCGAGGCATAAGCGCAGCTTGCCCTGCGCAGGCAACAAACTCAGTAAAAGCTTGGCCACCAGTACGTAATTGAGGTCTACTTCGCGGAAAAAGTCCTGAATGCGCGTTTCGTTCGAGGCGGGCTTGGCCGCGTCGTTCAGGTGCTGGGCCACTTCGCCAAATTGCACGTTGCGGCTCTTTATCAGGCCAATAATGAACTGGCCCACAAACTTTTGGCGGGACAAGTGGCCCACAAACGGGGCCTGTTGCAAAAGCGTCGTAATTTTAGCGGCGAAGTGTTGCTTCACGGGGCAGAACGGATTTTTGGTGGTGTCAGAACCCCAAAGGTCGGGCTGCCCCGTTTTTGTACCTGAAAAATAGTAGGTAGAGTACTCCTAAGCTACTCTACCCTACTAAATTTTAGGGCATAAAAACGGGGCAGCCCGACCTTTGGGGTTCCAACCACCAAAAACCCGTTCTGCCCCGTGAAGCAACACTTCGCCGCTAAAATTACGACGCTTTTGCAACAGGCCCCGTTTGTGGGCCACTTATCTCGCCAAAAGTTTGTGGGCCAGTTCATTATTGGCCTGATAAAGAGCCGCAACGTGCAATTTGGCGAAGTGGCCCAGCACCTCAACGACGCCGCTAAGCCCGCCTCGAACGAAACGCGCATTCAGGACTTTTTCCGCGAAGTCGACCTCAATTACATGCTGGTGGCCAGGCTTTTGCTTAGTTTATTGCCTGCGCAGGGCAAGCTGCGTTTGTGCCTGGACCGCACGGAGTGGGACTTCGGCCAGTGCCAGGTCAACGTGCTGCTCGTCACCGTCGGCACGGGCGAGGTCCACGTGCCGCTCTACTGGCAGCTGCTCGACAACCGCAGCGGCAACTCCAACGCCGCCGACCGCATCGCGGTGCTCGAAAAGTGCGTGGCTTTGCTGGGGAAAGACCGCATCGGCCTGGTCGTAGGCGACCGGGAATTTGTCGGCCATGCGTGGTTCAAGTGGCTCAAAGACAACGGACTGAATTTTGTCATGCGCGTGCCCAAGCACCACGGCCTGACCCACGCCGACGGCCGCCGGCAGGCCGTGGCCGACCTGGGCCTGGTGCCGGGGCAGGTGCGCCGCTTCGCCCACGTGCAGGTCGACGGGGTCTGGGGACAGGCCTGGGTCAAGGCCGTGGCGGCGGGCGAGTTCGTCTACCTGTTTGCCACGGCCGGTCTGAACCACCTCGAGCAACTCTACGCCAAGCGGTGGACGATTGAGCAGTGCTTCCAAAACCTGAAAGGCCGGGGTTTCAGCCTGGAAGCCACCCACTTGCGCTGCTTGCAAAAGCTGCGCAAACTCGTGGCCCTCGTCAGCCTGGCCTACGCCTTCTGCCTGGGCGTGGGCGCAGCCGCCCACGGCGGCCGCCACCCCATTGCCCGCAAGAAGCACGGCTACCGGGCCGCGAGCCTGGCTCGTCACGGCCTCAACCTCCTCCGCCAACTCACCCGTCCGCTAACCCGGCCCGATGACCCGTTGGCCCGCCTGGTTGAAACGCTGCTAAACTGCACTACGAGACAACTTGCTCGAAATCAACTACTAAAAATAGTAGGGTAGAGTACTCCTAAGCTTTAACTCTTAACTCAAATCACCCCACATCCACCCCTTTTTCCTCTTTCTGGAAGCTGCTTAGCACCAGCCGGTCCGTCAGACCGGGCAGCCATTTGTTGAGAAAAACCACCAGCTTGCCCTGGCCGGTGAGCACCAGCGTGCGCTTGCGCTGCTGCACGGCTTTGAGGATTTCCTGGGCCACGGCTTCGCTGCTCATCATAGCGCCTTCGTCGCGCGGCGACTCGCCCTGCGAGGAGCCGTCGGCGGCCAGCGCGGTCTGGCGGATATTGGAGGCGGTGAAGCCGGGCGCGGCCGTGAGCACGTTCACGCCCTGGTCGAGCAATTCGGTGCGCAGGGCTTCGAGGAAGCCGTTCATGGCGAATTTGGAGGCCGAGTAGCCGGTGCGCCCCGGCAGGCCCCGGTAGCCCGCAATGCTGCTGATGCCCACGATGCTGCCCTTGCTGGCCAGCAAATGCGGCAGGGCAAACTTGGTGGTGAACACGGTGCCGAAGAAGTTGGTCTGCATCAGGCGCTTGATGACTTCGAGGTCGGCATCCTGAAAGCGGGCGCGCATGCTGATGCCCGCGTTGTTGAGCAGCACGCTGAGGCCGCCGAAGCGGGCCACGGTTTCGGCCACGGCGCGCTCGGCGGCGGCCTCGTCGCCTACATCGGCCCGGATGGTGAGGTGGGCCACGCCGGCAGCGGCCAGCGCGGCGGCGGTATCGGCGAGTTTAGCTTCGTCGCGGCCGGTGACGGCCACCTGGTAGCCGGCCCGGCCAAAGGCCAGCGCGCAGGCCCGGCCAATGCCCGAAGTGCCGCCGGTGATAAGAACAGTAGGAGTTGCCATAAACTAAAAGGAGTGGCCCGGTCGGACCGGGAGAAGACGGGCAAATAATATTGGCAAATTTACGGGTGGCTGGTGCGATTTTTGCACCGCCCGATTAAACCTGTTTCCCGGGTTCTGGTCAGGTAGTTGCCGGGCGGGCGGTGGTGGGCAGTAGGCGAACCGGTGGGTTGAGTGGGCGACTCATAGCGGGCAGCGGCCGATTGTGGGCAGGCCATCCCCGCTTTCTGCTTACATTTATCCGTTGAATTCAATTGCTTTATTTCAAAGTACCGCATGCATCCACACCTACGTTCCTGGTCCCGGTTCACGCCGGGTTTTATTGCTGTTTTGCTGGGACTGGGCGTGAGCTCAGAGGTCGCCGCCCAAACCACCTGCCCCATTGCGGCCGTGTGCACGCCGGGCAGTGCCACCAACGGCCAGGCCAACCTCTACGGTATGGGTATTCTCAACGTTACCGTTGGGAACAACCTCATTAATAACACCACCAGCAACTACATCGACGGCTACCGCGACTACGGCTGCACCTTCAACGCCGCCCTGACGGTGGGCCAGATCTACACCATCAGCGTGCGCACCGGCCCGAACACGAACGAGAACGTGAAGGTCTGGATTGACTACAACAACGACGGGGCCTTCACCGGCACCAGCGAGCTGGTGTTTGATGGGCCAAACAGCATCCTGCACACGGGCACGTTTGCGCCGCCCGCCACGGCCGTACTCAGCACCAACCTGCGCATGCGGGTGGCGTCGGACTACGCGCTGGGCACCGTGCCCACGTCGTGCTCCACGCCCCAGTACTCGCAGGTTGAAGACTACAGCGTGCGGCTGTCGTCGAACGTGAGCGCCCCGGTGGCGGCCTTCACCACCAATGGCACCACCACCTGCTCCGGCACCGTGCAGTTCACCGATGCCAGCCAGAACCTGCCCACCGCCTGGCTCTGGGCCTTTGGCGACGGCACCACCAGCACCCTACAAAGCCCCTCGCACACCTACACCACGGCCGGCACCTATGCCGTGACCCTGCGCGCTACCAACGCCGTGGGCAACAACACCAGCGCCGCCACCAGCATTGTTTATAACGCCTCGGTGCCGCTGGCGGCCGGCTGCTCGCCTCAGACCACCAATTACTTCGCCAACTACGGCATCACCCGCTTCCGGCTGGGCAGCATCGATAATACCTCGGCCGACGGCAGCGCCGGCTACCAGGACTTCACCTGCCCGCAGCGCACCGATTTGATTGTGGGCGTGAATAACCCGATGATTATCACCACGGGCGGCGTGAACCCGCACGACATCCGGGTGTACCTGGACCTGGACAACAACGGCGTTTTTGCTACGTCCGAGCTGATTTATACCGGCCTGAACACGGCCAGCCCCGGAGCCACCACCACCCTCACCCTGCCCACCAGCACCGTGCTCAACCAGCCCCTGCGCCTGCGCGTGATTGCCGACGCCATTGGCAACACGGCCGGTCCCTGCGTGAGCCCCGTGAGCGGCCAAGTAGAAGACTACACCATCATTGCCCGGCCCAATACGCTGCCGCCCATCATCAACTTCAGCACCAACTACGTGGTTGGCGGCTGCGTGAATCCCATTCAGTTCACCGACCTCACCACCAACGTACCCATTTCCTGGCTGTGGAGCTTCGGCGATGGTACTACCAGCACCCTGCAAAACCCCACGCACACCTACACCGCCTCGGGCACCTACAACATCACCCTCTCGGCCACCAATACAAACGCCTCGGCCAGCGTGACGCGCCTGAACGCGGTAACCATTCAGGTGCCCTGCCTCACGTATTGCGCGTCGAACGGCACGGGGGGCACCGGTCCCGGCGGACAGCAGATGCCCAGTCCGTTCTTCATCGCCACCGTAGGCATTGCCAATGCCACCCCGGCTTTCATCAATAACAGCAGCGTTGCCACGGGTGGCTACGCCAACTACACAAGCCTGACCCTGTCGGCCAGCGTGGGTAACTCCCTTAGCCTGACGGTGGGCACCAACCTGGCCGCGCAGCACCGCACCTCGGCCTGGGTAGACTGGAACATGAACGGCACGTTTGATGCCTCCGAGCTGGTGGTGAATGGCACGGCTAACGCCAACACCTTCACCGCGCCCTTCACGGTGCCCGCCGGCATGGCGGGCAGCACGCCCCGCATGCGGGTGATGGTGGTGGCCAACGCCACCGGCGGCACGCCCAACCCCTGCGCCACCAATCTCATCAACGCCGAAGTGGAGGACTACCAGCTGCGGATACTGCCCCTGGCCACCCGCGATGCCCAGGCCCTCCCCACGCTCAGCCTCTTCCCCAACCCTACCCTTGACGGGCGGGTGAGCCTGCGTCTGCCCGATGCCAGCGCCGCCGGCCTCTACACCACCGAGGTGCAGAACCTGCTGGGCACCACGGTGCTGCGCACAGCCCTGCGCCTGGGCCCGGCCGCCGATGCCCAGCTGGACCTGAGCGCCCTGCCGGCCGGCGTGTATGTGCTGCGCCTGCGCGACGCGCAAGGCCAGACCGCCCTGCGCCGCGTGGTACGCGAGTAACCGACAATTTCTGGCGAGCCGACACCCGGCCCGCCCTCAATTTCCAGCCGCCCCGGCCGCCTTCTGGTGGCCGGGGCAGTTTTTCAGCTCCCCCCCCTTCATTTTATTGTATGCCTACAACCTTACTACGGCGTTTTTTTGGGCCGATGCTACTCCTGGCGCTGCTGGTGCTGGGCACGCGCCCGGCGCAGGCCTCGCACCTATTGGGCGGCGAGATGAGCTACCGCTACCTCGACGCCACCGGACCGGCCGCCACGCCCTTTCGCTATGAGATAACCCTGACGGTGTACAGCAACGGCCTGTATACCAATGCCAACCCCAACGGCATCGCGGCTCCCCCGGTGAGCGCGCCGATTGAAATATACAATCGCACCACCGGGGTGCGCATTGCCAACTATACTTTCAGCCGTACCTCACCCACGGCTACCAACGCCAACCTGCCGCCGCCCATTGCCCCGCCCGTGCCGCAGGGCTGCGCCGTGAGCGGCCCCAGTCAGCCGTTTTACCTGTGCAAATACGTGCAGACGGTGAACCTGCCGGTGTCCTTCGATGGCTACTACGCCGTGTACTCGGTGGGTGCCCGCAACAACACCCTGACCAACGTGAACAACCCCGGCGGGGGTACCGGCGGCAACGTGCCCCTGACGCTGTACGTGAGCATGGCCCCGCCGCTGATTTACAACCGCTCGCCCGTATTTTCGGATACGGCCGTGGCCATCGTGTGCCAGAACGATACCACCATTTCGCTCAACAATGCCTTTGACCCCGACGGCGACCGCCTGGTGTACTCTTTTGGTACGCCCTACGGCTTCCCAACCCCCGGCGGCACTTTCCCACCCTTTCCCCAAGCGGTACCCTATTACCCGGCTTACAGCGCGGCCAACCCCTTTGGGACGGGCGCGGGCAACTTTGCGACCATCAATGCCAGTACGGGCATCGCCAAATATGGGGCCCGCACCAACGGCCTCTACGTAGTAGCGGTGGATGTGGCAGAATACCGCACCATCAACGGCGTGGAAGTGCTGATTGGCACCACTCGACGAGACTTGCAGCTGGTGGTATCGACCTGCCCGCCCACCACGGCGCCGGTGCTGCCGGCCCCTACCCTCACTCCCCGCAGCTATACCATTGAGGAAGGCCAGTCGCTGACCATTCCGATTACGGCCACGCAGGCCAGCGGCAACCACCCGCTGGTGCTCACCGTGAACAGTGCCCTGCTCGATGGCAGCGGACCGTTCAACACCACCTTTAATGGCAGTACGGGCACGGTGCAGCCCGGCAACCTCACCGGCACGGCTACCGCCACCGGCACCGGCACGGTATCGGGCACGTTCATCTACAGCTCCGGCTGCGGCCAGGCCCGCACCACACCCTACGACCTGGGCGTGACCGTAAAGGATAACGGCTGCGGCGGCAAGCTGGCTTCCGATATTTTCCGGGTGACGGTGACCCGCGCTGCCGGCCCCAACGCCATTACCGGCCCCACCACGGTGTGCGACCCCGCCACGGTGCGTACCTACACCGCTGCCGGCCCCGTGCCGGCCTCCTACCGCTGGCGCATCACGGGCGGCACCATCACGAGCGGCCAGGGCACCAATGCGGTGCAGGTAACCTGGGCCAACGCCAATACCACCGGCCTGCTCTCGCTCAAGGGCATTTCGACCTACGGCTGCCTGTCTGACTCAGTGGTTAAATCCGTGGACATCCGGCCCCTGCCGGCCCTCACGGCCACGGCCCTCGCGCCCAGCATCTGCCTGGGCACCTCAACAACGCTGACTGTGACGGGCCTGGCGGGCCTTACCTACGTGTGGTCCGGTGGCGGTATTAGCTCCACCAGCACCACCGTTACGGTAATACCCACCGCCACCACCACCTACACCGTGACCGGCACCGACGGCACCTGCTCCGTCACGGCTACCGTGACGGTGACCGTGACGCCTCCGCCCGTGGCCAACGCCGGCCCTGCCCGCACCGTGTGCCCCAACGTGGCTTCTACGCCGCTGGGCGTGGCAGCTGTCACTGGCTTTACCTACACCTGGACGCCGGCCCTGGGCCTGAGCAGCACTACCGTGGCCCAGCCCACTGTGACGCTGCCCAACCTGACCGGCGCCCCCATCACCCAGACCTACACGCTCACCGTATCCTCCGGCCCGAGCTGCTCCAGCACCTCTTCGGTGGTGGTGACGGTGAGCCCCGCCGCCGTAGCCGATGCCGGCCCGGTCCGTACGACCTGCTCGGGAGTGGCTTCGGCCGCCATTGGTACTGCCGCGCTGGCCGGCTACACCTATAGCTGGAGCCCGGCCACCGGCCTGAGCAGCGCCACCGTGGCCCAGCCCACCGTGACGCTGCCCAACCTGACCGGCACGCCCATCACCCAGAGCTATACCGTGACGGCTACTAACAGTACGGGCTGCACCGCGACTTCGACGGTCATCATCACCATCAACCCTGCGGCCGTGGCCATTCCCGGCCCGGCCATTAGCTTCTGCTCGGGTACGGTTTCGGCCCCACTGGGCAGCACGACTACGCCCGTGGCCGGCACTACCTATAGCTGGAGCCCGACCACTGGCCTGAGTGACCCGACTATTGCCAACCCCACGGTAACGGGCACTAACACGACGGGCGTGCCCATCGTGAGGACTTATACCCTGATTACCACTTCGCCCCTCGGGTGTCCCTCGGCCCCTGCCACCGTGGTGGTAACCATCAACCCCGCCGCCGTGGCCGATGCCGGCCTGGCCAAGGCGACCTGCTCGAACGTGCCCGTGGCCATTGGCAACGGCGCGGCCGTGGCCGGTACCACCTACGCCTGGAGCCCGGCCACCGGCCTGAGCAGCACGTCGGTGCTGAACCCGACCGTGACCCTGCCCAACCTAACGGCCGCCCCCATCACCCAGACCTACACCCTGACGGCCACCACCGCCAACGGCTGCACCGCCACCAACACGGTGGTAGTAACCATCAACCCCGCCGCCGTGGCCGATGCCGGCCTGGCCAAGGCGACCTGCTCGAACGTGCCCGTGGCCATCGGCAACGGCGCGGCCGTGGCCGGCACCACCTACGCCTGGAGCCCGGCCACCGGCCTCAGCAGTGCCTCGGTGCTGAACCCGACCGTGACCCTGCCCAACCTGACCGGCGCCCCAATCACCCAGACCTACACCCTGACGGCCACCACCGCCAACGGCTGCACCGCGGCTGCGACGGTCATTGTCACCATCAACCCTGCCGCTGTGGCAGTGGCGGGGGCTAACCAGGCCGTATGCTCGGGCTCGACCATTACGCTGGGCGCGACCCCGGTAGCGGGCTACACCTACAGCTGGAGCCCGGCCACCGGCCTGAGCAGCACCACCGTGGCTAATCCCACCTTCACGCTGACCAACACCACGGCCACCCCGAATCCCATCATCTTCACGCTGACTGCGACCACCGCCAACGGCTGCGTGGCCACCAGCCCCGTGACCGTGACCGTGAACCCTGCCGCCGTAGCCGATGCCGGCCCCGCCGCCGCCGTCTGCGACCTCAAAACCATTACCCTGGGTACCCCGGCCCGCACCGGCTACACCTATAGCTGGGCCCCGGCTACGGGCCTGAGCAGCAGCACTGCCGCCCAGCCCGTGTTCACGGCCTCGAACACCACAGCCGCGCCCATCACCCGCACCTACACCGTGACGGCCACCACCGCCAATGGTTGCGTGAGCACCAGTGCCGTGGTCGTGACCATCAACCCGCGCCCGCTGCCTTCCGCTATTGTGGGGCCGGCCTCGGTATGCCCCACGGTTACAGGCATTGCCTATTCGGTAGCTAATCCCGTGGGCACGGCCTTCACCTGGCTGATTCGCGGCGGTACCATTGCCAGCGGCAACGGCACCTCGGCCATCACCGTGGACTGGGGCGTGGCCAGCACCGGCGGCTACCTCAAGGTATTCAGCTTGAATGCCCAGGGTTGCTCGTCCGACACCATTACCCTGCCCATCATCATCAACCCACGCCTGCAAACGGTGCGGCCCACCGGCCCCGGCGACATTGTGGCCGTAGCCCCGCTGCCGCGCGCCGTGTGCCAGGCCGATGGCCCCTACCGCTACGTGAGCGGCATTTTTGCCAACGGCTCCAGCTATGCCTGGACCATCATCGGCGGTACGCAGGTGAGCACCCTACAGAACACGGTGACCGTGAGCTGGACTCCGGTGACGGTGCCCACCATCGGCAAAATCGTGGTGACGGAAACCAGCAACCCCGCCAGCGGCGTGCGCTGCCTGGGCACTTCCGATACCCTCAAGGTGCTCATCAACCCCTCGCCCCGCCCCACCCTGGCCATCACCGCCCCGGTGCGCGTGTGCCAGACCAACGGCCCCGTGACCTTCGGCCTGCCCGGCGGCTTCACCGGCTCCAGCTACGTGTTCCAGCTGGCGGGCGCTACCCTGGCCGGCACCGGCAATACCCGCGTGCTCGCCACGCTGCCCGCCCCCGGCACCTACACTCTTACGGTGCAGGAAACCACTTCGGCCGGCTGCACCGGCCCGGTGTACACTACGCCATTCACGGTGGCTCCTACGCCCACCGCGCCCACTATTTCGGGCTCGGGCTTCGTGTGTAATGTGGCTACGCCGCAGCAATACGCCATTGCCAACCCCACGGCCGGCGCCAGCTACCAGTGGACGGTAGTGGGCGGCACCGTCACAGCCGGCGGCACCAGCAGCCAGGTTACGGTGCGCTTCAACGCCACCGGACCCTACACGGTGAGCGCTGCTGAAATCAGCGCCGCGCCTGCGTCCTGCACCGGCCCGGCCACCATCCGCACCATCCTCTTCGATAGCCCGACGCTGACCCTGAGCAACGCCTCGGTAGATGCCGCCAGCAACAGCCGCGTCATCATCTCGCTGGGCACGCTCAACAGCGCCAACACGCCCAACCCGGTGCAGGTGCTGCGCCGCGTGGCGGGCGCGGGCAGCTTCGCGCCGGTGGGTACGGTTGCGGCTTCGGCCACCACTTTCACCGACAACAGCGCGGTGGATGCCAACGCTAATTCCTACGAGTACCAGCTCAGCCTCACTAACGGTTGCGGCACGGTTACTACTACCGGCGTGGCCCAGACCATCCGCCTGCAAGCCACTGCTACCGCCACCGCCGGCGGCCGCGACCAAGGCAGCACGGCCCTCACCTGGAATGCCTTCGTGGGCTTCGCGGTGAAGGAGTACCGCATCTACCGACGCACCGACGCCGGAGCATCGGAACTGCTGGTTCCGATGCCCACAATAACGGTATCAGGCTCGACGCTAACGGCCACCGTTTCCAACAACGCCCCCAACAGCACGGCCACCGGTCTGGGCTTCAGCCAGAACTTCCGGGTAGTGGCCGCCAGCACCGATGCCACCCCGCTGCTCTCGAACTCGAACGAAACCAGCGTGAGCTTCGCCAACGCCGTGAAGACCTACAACGTCATCACCCCGAACCGCGACGGCCAGAACGATGTGCTCGTCATCGACAACATCGGCCTCTACCCCGGCAACACCTTCACCATCTTCAACCGCTGGGGCCGCGAGGTGTACAAAACCACCAACTACCAGAACAACTGGGGTGGCGACGACAACACGCCCGCCGGCAACTACTTCTACATCCTCACCCTGCCCAACGGCACGAGCGTGAAGAACTGGTTCGAGGTGGTAAAGTAATGTCTGAACTGCGGATTTATCGGATTGGTCGGATTTTGTAGCCGTACTCCGTCGCGTTAGCCAACAAGAAAGGCCACCCAATCGGGTGGCCTTTCTTGTTGGCTAACGCGACGGCAACTTCGTTTCCACGGTGTGCAAGCTCGTTTCCATCGTATGCGATTCCGGATTGCATACCGCCCACAAAATCCGATAATTCCGACCAATCCGATAAATCCGCGGTTCAGACAGTAGTTTTGCACCCTTATGAGCCGAGCCAAAAAAATAGCCCCCGAGTTACTCCGCAACGTCACCATTCAGGACATGGTGGCCGAAGGCAAATGCCTGGTGCGCGTCGAGAACCTCGTCATTTTCGTGTCGCAGGTCGCCCCCGGCGATGTCGTGGATTTGCACGTCACCAAAGCCAAGAAGACCTTTTTGGAAGCCGTGCCGGTGAAGTTTCACCAGTATTCCGAGCTGCGCGTGACGCCGTTTTGCCAGCACTTCGGCACCTGCGGGGGCTGCAAGTGGCAGCACATCGGCTACGATACCCAGCTGCACTTTAAGCAGCAGCAGGTCATCGACCAGCTCACCCGCATCGGCAAAGTTGAGCTGCCCGAGATTCCGTTTATCCTCTCCTCGCCCCAGCGCACCTACTACCGCAACAAGCTCGAATACACCTTCTCGGACAACGGCTGGCTCACCACCGAGCAAATCAACGACGACACCCAGACCTTCGACCGCAACGTGCTGGGCTTCCACACCCCCGCCCGCTTCGATAAGATTATCGACGTGCAGCACTGCCACCTCCAGGCCGAGCCCAGCAACGAAATCCGCCTTTTCATCCGCGACTACGGCCGCGAGCACGGCCTCGAATTCGGCAACATGGTGCGCCAGACCGGCAACCTGCGCAACCTCATCATCCGCACCGCCCAGAGCACCGGCGAAATCATGGTGATTCTGCAGTGCTACCGCCCCCACGAGAGCATCGAGCCCCTGCTCGACGCCCTCTACGCCAAGTTCCCCAGCATCACCTCCCTCAACTACGTCCTCAACAGCAAGGGCAACGAAACTTTCCACGACCTGGAAGTGGTGACCTACAAAGGCAAGCCCTACATCGAGGAAGAGATGGAAGGCCTGCGCTTCCGCATCGGCCCCAAGTCCTTCTACCAAACCAACTCCGAAGGCGCCCACCAGCTCTACAAAGTAGCCCGCGATTTCGCCGCCCTCAAAGGCGATGAGCTCGTGTACGACCTCTACACGGGGGCCGGCACCATCGCCAGCTTCGTGGCCCACCAGGCCCGCAAAGTCATCGGCGTCGAGTACGTGGAGCAGGCCGTGGCTGATGCCCACGTCAACGCCGAAATCAACAATATCACCAACATGGAGTTCTATGCCGGCGACATGAAGGACATCCTCACGGCCGACTTCACCGCCCGCCACGGCCGCCCCGATGTCCTCATCACCGACCCGCCCCGCGCCGGCATGCACCCCGACGTGGTGGCCCGCCTCCTGGAGCTGCGCGCCCCTCGCATCGTCTACATCAGCTGCAACCCCGCCACCCAGGCCCGCGATTTGGAACTGCTCGATGCCGCGTATCGCGTGACGCGCGTGCAGCCGGTAGATATGTTCCCGCACACGCACCATGTGGAGAATGTGGTGGCGCTGGAGTTGAAATGATTATGTGGCTGAATCAGAAGAAAGTTGCTAAAGCAATTCAAGAAGGTATGTTACCTAAGTCCGTTGATTGGTATGGCGGCTTTGTAGGTGTGTTTATCTGCTTCCTTCTCTGGATAGCTTGCGGCTCAATTCTCTTCTTCGATTCTTTTACTCCAGCTCAGGTCTTGTTTATAATGGTTTTTGCAGGGCTTAGCTGCCTCTCTTATTATGGAGTATATAACCTGCTCCATGAGCGAAAATTATTTCAAATTCAAACTGGGTTGAGCGCAGCCAATAATCACCAGTTGTTGACAACCACATTTAAACAACTGGACTGTAGTACTTCACAGAATAATCTAACGATTATTCAAGCCTCCGTTTCGAATAAATGGACTGAATTGAACCGGGAGGCAATTGAGCTAATTTCAGATAACACTGTGCATTTGGCTATAGTGGAAATTAGCAGTACCAAAGGCAGATTTCCATTTTTCCGAAGAGGCGATAACGAGAAATTGAGTCTGCTGGTGAATAAGATTAATGAGCAACTGAATAAGCTTTAGTGACCACTATTATGGACTACTTCAACGACCCCGAACTCAACGGCAAATACCTCGGCACCATCACCAAGGATTTCGTCGTCGTGTGCGACACCCTGCTCGAAGCCTCTTCCCAGATTCGCAAGGGCGACTTCAGCCAATACCCCATTTTCGTCTTTGCCAAGCAGGAAGTGCCCCTCGGCGGCCTCCTCGTCAACGCCGACGACCTGAACCTGGACTGGCACGTCTTCGCCAGCTACCTGGAGCTCTTCATGCAGCAAGGCATCATTGAACCCGACGGCTTGGCCTATTTCCAGGCTAATTACAAAGACCCCGACGAGTTCTGCTGCCTCTTCGTGCTCGATAAGGAGTTCACGAAGTTTGTCTTCGTGCCCTACCCGGAGGATTAACCGAAACCAAGCAGTCGAACAAAAAAGAACGTCATGCTGAGCGCAACCGAAGCATCTCTACCGCGAGAGTAATTATTTACTACTGCGGTAGAGATGCTTCGGCTGCGCTCAGCATGACGTTCTGGTTTTAATATTCCGGCGGGCTTTAGCCCACCAGCTGCTGCTCACTCTGCGGCTGCGGAATCCCCCGCAGCGCCTCCGCCAGCAGCTGATAGGAATACACCCGCGCCTCGTGGCTGAAAATGTTGGATACCACCATGATTTCATTCACCTGCGTCTCGTCCACAAACGCCTGCAGGTCCTGCTCAACGGTGGCCTTGCTACCGATGAAGGCACAGGCCAGCATCTGCTCCACGGTGTATTGCTGCGCCGGCTCCCACAGCCCGGCCATCGACTCGACGGGCGGTTGCAACGGCGCGGGCCGCCCCTTGATGACGCCCAGCATAAACTGCTTGAGCGAGGTGGCCAGGTGCTGCGCCTCGGCATCGGTATCGGCGGCCACCACGTTCACGCAGGCAATAACATAGGGCGCGGCCAGCGCGGCCGACGGCCGGAAGTTCTGACGGTAAATCTCTAGCGCCGCAAATAGCTGGCCCGGCGCAAAGTGGCTGGCAAACGCATAAGGCAGCCCCAGCGCGGCGGCCAGGTAGGCGCTATCAGTGCTGGAACCCAGAATCCAGATGGGCACCTCCAGCCCCTCGCCCGGAATGGCGCGCACGGTGGCGGTGCTGTTGGCGGCCGAGAAATAGGCCTGCAGCTGCTGAATGTCGCGGGGGAAATCCTGCGGGCCACCGAAGCGGCTGCCCCGAATGGCTTGGGCCGTCACCTGGTCGGAACCAGGCGCGCGGCCCAGCCCCAAATCAATGCGGCCCGGATAGAGCGAGGCCAGCGTGCCCAGCTGCTCGGCCACCACCAGCGGTGCATGGTTGGGCAGCATGATGCCGCCCGAGCCCACCCGCAACGTGCTGGTGCCGCCCGCGATGTAGCCAATCAGCACTACCGGCGCCGAGCTGGCCACGCTCGCCATGTTGTGATGCTCGGAAAGCCAGTATCGGGTATAGCCCAGCTTCTCAACCTGCTGCGCCAGGTCCAGGCTGTGGTGGAAAGTATCGGCCGGCGTGCTGCCGGCATTTATAGGGGCCAAATCCAGCACGGAGTAGGCCAGGGGAGCAAACGAATCAGTTGTCATGAACGGAGAATTAGAAGGAAGAGGCCGCCGGCCAGCAGCTACAAGCCGCAAAGGGGCCGTGGCGGACGATGTATAACGCTTCAAGCGGGCAATTGATTCTTTTGCTTCTGTTATCAAAGCCAAAAAGCCCCAACGGGCACCCCAGACGTTGGCGAACATCTGGGGTGCCCGTTGGGGCTTTCACTTAGTGGGTAGCGTAGTAGCGCGGACTTTGTAGTCCGCGCTACTTTTAATTGCGGCGCTGTACCGGCAGGTCTTCCAGCTGCGCGTAGCTCAGCTTCCAGGTATTATCGGCGGCTTTTTTCCAGAAGAAAATATAGTTGCCTTCGCCAAAGCCGGCGGGCTCGCCGGGGGCGGTGGGCTGCACATCTACCGAGAACGTGCCGGCCTCGTAGGTGCTGTTGTCGTCGGTATTGCTGCTGCTCACGCTGGTTTTCAGGTTGGCGATGGTCGGAATCGTGGCGCTCACCCATTTCTGGCCTACTTCATCCTTGCCCTTCCAGTGGGCATTGCCCTGCACAAAGGTGATGTCATCGGCCATCATGCCGGTAATTTTACCCGTGTCGCGGCTATTCCAGGCCGTGACAAAGTCGCGGTTCAGGTTCTGCACGTTGGCCGTGTCGGCGGGCGCTTTCGAACAGGAAGAAGTGAGGGCGGCGGCGGCCAGCAACAGGCTACAAACGAGGGATTTCATACATCCGGGGAATTGGTGAAAGAAATAGTGGCGGGCAGCTGTGCCCACCGCGGCAACTGGTCAGAAACAATCAACCCCCGGGCGCGGGCGCCCAGGGGTTGCAAAATAATGCGAAGTGGCAATTACCAGCTTTTCCGGCGATACTCGGAAGTGCCATAGGGGTGCGAAGCATCGCCGTAGGCAGGGTTGGGCAGGTAAGCGGCGTTTGAGGGAGCCGGCTGCGCGGCGGGCTGCATGCCGCCCACCATGGTGCTGGAAGCCGTCAGGCTATTGGCGGGCACCAGGGCCGTTTGCGTGGTGCGGGTAGTGGTAACGGTCGGGCGGTTGCGGGCCAGGGCCAGCTCGCGGCGATAGTTAGCTTCGCGGGCGGCCACGGCGCGCTGCTGGGCGGCGGCGGCGGCACGCTGCTTGCGCTTGTTGTCGATGTGCTTACCAATACCGTAGCCAATAGCACCACCGGCCACGCCACCTACCACGCCACCCACAACCCGATTGCGCTTGTTGATGATGGCTCCGGCAGCAGCCCCGCCCAGGCCACCGATAACGGCACCTTTGGCCTGTGGGCTCCATTGCGCATGGGCAGCCGGAGCATGAAACGAGGTGAGCAGGATAATGAAAGCGAAGAGATACGGGAGCTTATTCATGGCCGAAGTCATTAGGGAATGAGAGATTTACTCGGAACGTAAGAGTCGGCTTGACAAGGAGTGTGCCAGTTCCGAAAGGGGCAGTTGCCGGGCTAAACGATAGCGGGCCCTAAAAGTTTATTATCGGACCCGTTATCTAAATTTAAAAACGGATGTTACGCCGGCAGCTCTTGTGCCCGGTGTTTCAACGAGCAATCAGAAACAGCCGCTACATAAGCCACTGCATAGCATTGGAGTTGTTTAGAAAGTCACAAAAGGTCCCCGAACGGTCATGCAGCGCTGCGCGCTGCATGACCGTTCGGGGACTTTCTAAACAGCTTCATTAGTTAAAAACTAGTCCAGCCCTGCGCCTGCAACGGCACTGCCTGCCCGGCCTTGGTCACCAGGTTGGTCCCGTCAGATTTGTCCGTGAGGTGGCCGATGATAGTGATATCGGGGTGGTTCTTGATTTTTTCGTGGTCCGTAACCGGTACCGTGAACAGCAGCTCGTAGTCCTCGCCGCCATTGAGGGCGCAGGTGAGCGGGTCGAGGTTGAACTCGGCCGCCGCCTCCAGCGTGGGGTTGGCCAGGGGCAGGAATTCGGTGAACACCCGCGCGCCCGTGCCGCTGGCCGTGCACAGGTGCAGCACTTCCGAAGCCAACCCATCCGAAATATCAATCATGCTGGTGGGCCGGATGCCGCGCTCGCGCAGCTCGTGCACAATGTCGAGGCGGGCCTCGGGGCGCAGCTGGCGCTGCACGATGTACTCGTAGCTGGCCAGCTCGGGCTGGGTTTCGGGGTCGGCCAGGTAGGCTTGCTTTTCGCGCTCCAGTACCTGCAGGCCCAGAAAAGCGCCGCCCAGGTCGCCGGTCACGCAGAGCAGGTCGGTGGGCTGACCACCGCTGCGGCGCACGGCCTCGCCGGTAGCCACTTCGCCCAGTACCGTGATGGCCAGCGTGAGACCGCCCCGGCTGGCGGTGGTGTCGCCGCCCACCAGGTCTACGTTGTAGGCCTCGCAGGCCAGGCGCATGCCGGCATACAGCTCCTCAATGGCCTCCACGGTAAAGCGCGGGCCGGCCGAAAGGGCCACCACCAGCTGCGTGGGCAGGGCATTCATGGCGGCCACGTCCGACACGTTCACGGCCACGGCCTTGTAGCCCAGGTGGCGCAACGGGCTGAACGAGAGGTCGAAGTGAATACCCTCCACCAGCAGGTCGGTGGTCATCACGGTATCGGTGCCGGCGGTGGGCCGGATGATGGCCGCGTCGTCGCCGATGCCGAGCACGGTGCCGGGCTGGCGGGCCGTGATATTGGCCTGCAGGCGGCGGATAAGGGCAAATTCGCCAATGGCGGAAAGGGGCGTGAGGTTATCGGACATAGGTTGTTGGTGGTCAGTTGCTCGGGGGCAGTTGTCAGCATCAACCCACCCGCCAAACAGCCGGACAACCGGCCACGAGCAGCTGACAACTACCGCACAAAAGTACGCCCACAAAAAAAGGAGAGAATTGCTTCCCTCCTTTTTCGCTTTCAGATAACCGGCCGTTTATTCAACCACCAGCTCTTTATAGATTTTGGTCTGGCCGTCGGCGCTCAGAATCTGCACGAAGTACAGGCCGGGCTTCAGGGCCGAGATGTCGAGCTGGAGCTTTTCCTGGCCCTGGCCTTTGGCCTCGGCGCTGATGGCCTGGCCCAGGTTGTTCAGCACGGTAACGCGGCCCACTTTGGCATCTTTGATTTCAACCGTAGCAAAGCCATGGGCCGGGTTGGGGTACACGCTGATGTTTTTGTCGAACTTACCCAGCGTGCTCAGCACGGCCTGGTAAGTGCCGAAGGGACCTACGTAGTCGTTGTGGCTGCCCAGCTGGTCGTAGAGCTGGCCGGCGGGGTTTGAAGTCCCATTTGGGCCGTTGAAGGCCGTAGAGTACATCACCCACTCGTCGGCAATGTTATAGCCGCCCGCGGCACGGGTGGGTGGGCAGGTAGCGGGAACAACGTTCTGAGGAGATGGGTTAACCCGGAGGCCGCGCGATACGGTAGCCCGACGGGTGATGGACTGGTTGGCCGAAGCCACGAAAACCGCGTTGGTGCCGGTACCGTCCAGGGGGTTGGTGCCGCTCCAGTTGCCGCCCGTTGCGCAGGTCTGCAACACAGGTCTTTCACCAATCACGCCAATCAGGTCCACAATCACGCCATTGCCGGAGCCCGCCGTGCCGCTGGGGTAGCGCACCAGGGCCATTGCGTCGTCGCCGTTGAAATAAATAGGGCCGCCACCAAGGATTACCGTGGGAAGGGTGGTCACGCCGTATTCGGCGCTGAACTGGTTTGCGACGTTCACAATAGCCGGAATGGTCGCTTGACCGCAGGCCAGCACGAAGGTTGTGCGGGCATTCATACTGTTTATCCCCACAGCGGCATGTGCCTGGTTGCTGCGGAACAATTTCTCTTCCTCCACTACCGTTAAACTGCCGTTGGAGTAGCGCCGCACCGAGTATGGGTTCAGGCTGACGGTGTTATTGGTCGGGTTGAAAATCTCCAGGGCTCGCTCGTTGCCGGTCGAGGGGGCCGTACCGCCATAGGTTACGCCCATCTGGTGGGCTCCCTCGTTGTATTCCGAGAAAAACAGTTCCGTACCTTGGGCATGGGCAGCTCCGGCCAGCAGCAAAGCAGCAGAGAGCATTAAGTATTGCTTTTTCATATTTTTTGGAATGTGTAATGTCAGTGCAACGGCAAAGATACAAGCTTTTTATAGCTGGGTTGATTACGATACGGTGTACACAAAAATCACTTTTACTCTACATAACCCGAGTGAGATGAGCCGGTGGGCATGCCGCACATACCGAATAGCCTCGTTTGGGCGTTGCAGCCCGCATTGCCCCATCGGCATCGGGGCTGCCCCCGTTTGGCCCGGCCACGCATTTTTTCACCTGGCCCCGTAGCTTTGCCATGTCGGGGCTTTTTCCTTCCAGGCTTTTTTCTTTTATGCGCACTTTCTTTTCTTCCCCGGTTAAAACCGCTGTGCTTTCGCTGTTGATTTTTGCGGGCTGCGCGGCTTCCTGCAAGCGCGATGGGGCCAAAACGGCGTCCTTCGACCCGGCTTCGGCGGCAGCGGCCAAAGCGCAGTTCGATGTGCTGCGCGATTCCGTTGACATCAAATGGCGCAACATGACGGAAAGCGACGACCAGAAAATCGGCATCACCCGCCTGCTGCTGCGCGAGCTGAAGGGCCAGCCCGGCATCACTGCCACCCAGCTGCAGGACCTCGACCGCGCCAATACCCACCTCAAGGCCCGCCGCTACACCCAGCAAACCATGGCCAGCTCCGACCTGATTGACCAATACGACACCGCCCAGGACTCGCTACTGAAAGCCGTGTACCCCGTGGCCGCCCCCAACGGCAACGCGCCCACCGAAAATGCTCGCAACTTCGTGGAGGGCATTCAGCAGCTCGATGCGGGCGTGGTGGCATTTCGGGTGCAGTACGACCGCGCCGTGCACCAGTACAACGACTACCTCAAGCTGCACCGCGCCGAGCTGGAATCGCTCGGCAGCAAGTACGCCAACCTGCAGCCGCTGTCGTTTTTCACCATCGGGGACAAGTAAGCCGGAGGCTCACTATTCAAGTGGAGCAGCATTGATATAGAGCGGCAATCAGGTATCTTTAAGCCTCAGGCAATCAATACAATTCATCAAACGCCCCGCCTATATGCACACCGCTACTTTCTTCCGCCGGCTGCTGCCGGCCCTGCTCCTCAGCAGCCTCGCACTGGCTTCGTGCGAGGGCTGCAAAGACCACGACCCACGCCCCAGAGGCAAGTGCGGCTCAAAAACCCCGACTACTACTTCCGGCACGACGCCAGGCGGTAATTCGTAAGAATAGCATTTGGTTTAAAACAGAGAAGGCCGGCGTAATTGCCGGCCTTCTCTGTTTTAAACCAAATGCTGACTGGATTACAGCGCGGCCATTTCCTCGCGCACGAAGTCGGCCAGGGTGCGCAGGTACTCAGTGCTGAAATCGAAGCGGATGCCGGCGGCGGCATAAATCTGGCCGATGGGCGCGGTGTAGCCCAGGGACAGGGCGCGCTTGTAGGCGGCCAGGCCCTCGATGGGGTTCTGGCGGAAGTTGCGCCATACGGCAATGGCCCCGAGCTGCGCCATGGCATACTCGATGTAGTAGAACGGCACTTCGTAGAGGTGCAGTTGCTTCTGCCAGAGGTAGGGCTTGAAGTTATCGAGGCCGGCCCAGTCCACGGTGCGCTGGTTGAACTCGTCAAAAATCTCGACCCAACGCTGGTGGCGCTCGGTTTCGGTGTGCGTGGGGTGCTCGTACACCCAGTGCTGAAACTTGTCGATGGTGGCTACCCACGGGAAGGTTTCCAGTACACTTTCGAGGTGGGTTTTCTTGGCGCGACGCAGGTCTTCCGGGTTGGGGAAGAAAACGTGCCACTGGTCCATGCTCATCAGCTCCATGCTCATTGAGGCCAGCTCAGCCACTTCGGACGGCGGGTGCTTATCGGCTCCCAGTGGCAGGCCGCGCGTGAGGAAGCTGTGCACGGCGTGGCCGCCTTCGTGCAGCATGGTCACCACGTCGCGCAGCGAGCTCGTGGCGTTCATGAAGATGAAGGGTACGCCGGTTTCGTCCAGCGGGTAGTTGTAGCCGCCGGGGGCTTTGCCCTTGCGGCTTTCCAGGTCGAGGTGGCCCATCTGGCGCATGGTGCGCAGGCAGTTGCCGAGGTAGCTATCGAGCGTTTCGAAGACGGTGATGGTCTTTTCCAGCAGCTCCGCGCCAGTGCCGAAGGGGCGCAGCGGGGGCTGGCCGCTGGGGTCCACGTCGAGGTCCCAGGGGCGCAGGGCAGGCAGGTTCAGGTCCTGGCGGCGCTCCAGGTCGAAATCGTCAATCAGCGGCACCACCGTTTCGCGGATGGCGGCGTGGAAGTTGAAACAGTCCTGCGGCGTGTAGTCGAACCGGCCCAGGGCGGCAAACATATAGTCGCGGAAGTTGGCGAAACCGGCATTCAGTGCCACCTGGTGGCGCAGGCCGATGAGTTCGGTGAAGAGCTGGTCGAGGGGCTTGGCGTCCTGCAGGCGGCGGGCCTGAATGGCGCGCCAGGCCGTTTCGCGCACGGCCCGGTCGGGGTTCTTGAGGCGGTCGGCAGCCTGGGGCAGGGTCAGGTCGTAGCCGTCGAGGGTCACGTTCATGGCCCCCACCGTGGCGGCGTACTGCTGCTGCTTGGTGCTGATGTCGGTTTTGAGCGGGATGTTTTCGGCCCGATAAATTTCCGAAGCGCGGCGTACCGAGCGCAGAAACACGCCGTAGCGGCCTTCATCCAGCCCGGCCAGGTGCGGCGAGGCCAGCATCTTTTCGTTGAGGGCGTGGTCGTAGGGAGCCACCAGCGGCTCCACTTCGTTCACGAAATACTGAAAGGCTTCGGAGCGCGCCGGGTCCTGCGTGTCGCAGGTCATGTGGATGTAGCGCCAGGCGAGGTCTTCGCTCAACGCCGATTCCAGCTCGGAGCGGTCGAGCAGCCAGCGCTCCAGCTCGGCGGGCGTGTGCACCGGCCGAGCCTGCAATTCCTGGAAGAAGGGCTCAATCGTGGCCCAGTCGGTCACGATAAAGTCCTCGGGCAAATAGTGGCGGGGCGGCCGGCTCGTATTGGTAGCCGACTCGGCGGTAGGTTCAGCAAGAAGCATCATATTACAAGTATAGTAGAACGAAATCCAGGATAAGCTTTAGTAACCTTCACTTGCGGCAACAAACGCCGGGCCGGACTATTTTTTTAAGGGTGGCTCGCGTCTGTCATGCTGAGCGCAGTCGAAGCATCTCGCGTGGGAGTAGTAATTCAATTGTTGGCTATGCCGACCTTCGGTTAAAAAGGATTAGTGGTGGCACGCAAGATGCTTCGACTGCGCTCAGCATGACGTTCCTACTTTGCCTTCTACCCTATTTCAATCACCACATCATCCGTCATTGGGTGGCCTACGCAGGTGAGCACATAGCCCTGCTTCAGCTCCGAATCGGAGAGGCCTTCGCGCTCGTCGAGGTGTACTTTGCCACTCAGGCACTTGCCCCGGCAGGCGGTGCAAAGGCCGGCCTGGCACGAATACGGCAGGTCAATATCCTGGTCGAGAGCAGTATCGAGAATAGTTTTGCCGGCGGGCACTTCGATGAGGTACTCGCTGCCTTCGTACTGAATGGTGACGGTGCGGGTGTTCTTTATCTTATCATCGGGGCGGGCCGATACGTCGCCGTGGCCGCTGGGCTGGGCGGCGGCCAGCTCGGCGGTGTCGGCGCTGGCCACGAAGCTTTCGCGGCGAATGCGGGCCTCAGGCACGTTCAGCAGGCTGAGGGCGGCCTGGGCTTCGGCCATCAGGCCCTCGGGGCCGCACATGAAGTATTCGGCCTGCTCGGCCGGAAACTGGTGGCGCTGCTCCAGAATGCGCAGGAGCATGGTGCGGTTTACCCGGCCGGTGTGGCGGTGCGGCGCCATGGGCTGCAGGGGCTGGCTATACACGTGCTCTACCTGCAGGTGGCCATTGGAGCGGGCTTCGATGTCGGCAAGCTGCTGCTGAAAAATCACAGATTCCTCGTTGCGGTTGCCATAAATCAGCAGCACGTAGCTCTGGGGCTCGGCCGCTACCACGGCTTTCAGCATCGACATGAGTGGCGTGATGCCCGAGCCGGCCCCGATGAGCACCAGCGAGCGGGCCGCCTTGGGGCTGGGGCTGAGGGTGAAATTGCCGAGCGGTTCCATTACCTCTATTTCCTGGCCTACTTTCACGGTATCAAGCAAATAGTTACTCACCAGGCCGCCCACCACGCGCTTCACCGTCACGGACAGGCGCGGGGCCTCCGTGGGCGTGCTGCTGAGCGAGTAGGCCCGGCGCTCCTTTTTGCCGCCCGGCCCGCAGGGCACGATAAGCGTCAGAAACTGGCCGGGACGGCTGGCGATGGGCGCCCGGTCGGGCCGCTCCAGGTGAATGGTGACAGAATCGGCGGTTTCCTGGGTGAGGGCAACGACGGTGAGGGTATGGTACATTGAGCGAGATGAGCGAATGGAAACGAGGGGCCACGGGGCGGCGCGCTCGTTCGCGGTAAAGCGGTAACAGAAATGCGGACCGGATGATAAAAACATTCCCACCGGCCCACCGGCAAAGGTAACTTGCCAGCCATATTACGGGTTTGCGGACGGGCCGTTTTCCTTTGTTGTTTCACGTTTTTTAGTCTTTCAGCGCTTGCTCTCCACCCTGCTCCAACGTCACCAGGCCAGCTTTGGCCCTGTACTGCCCGTCGACCTCAACGACCCCGCCGTCGCCCGCCTCGATTTCACCGCCAATAACCCCCAGATAACCAGCGCCGACCTGCGCGACACTGCCGCCTTCGACCAGCTCGTGAATACCATACTGGCCGAGAAAAACGCCACCATTGGCATCGGTGGCTACCTCGAAAACCGGGTTATCTACCGCCGCAGCACCCATTTTGGGCCGGGTGCGGCCGAGGAGCCCCGCTCCCTGCACCTGGGCGTGGATGTATGGCTACCGGCCGGCACACCAGTACTGGCCCCGCTGCCAGCCACGGTCCACAGCCTGGCCGACAATGATAATTTCGGCGACTACGGCCCCACCGTCATCCTGCAGCACGAACTGGAAGGGACGGTTTTCTACAGCCTCTACGGCCACCTCAGCCGCGCCGAGTGGCAGGCGCTGCGCGTGGGCCAGGTACTGCAAAAAGGCGAAGCATTTGCCATCGTCGGCCCTTTCCCGGAGAATGGCGACTGGCCGGCGCACCTGCACTTTCAGCTCATGGCCGATATGCAGGGCCGGGTGGGCGACTTTCCCGGCGTGGCGCGGCCTAGCGAGCGGGAAGCATGGGCGGCCCTGTGCCCTGACCCGAATCTGGTGCTGCGCAGCCGGTATATCTGACCACGGATTGGCACGGATTTAAACGGATTTTGTAGCCAACCAAATAGCCAGCCAAAACCAACAGGAACCCAACAGAAAAGGCTTGCCGGGTGGCAAGCCTTTTCTGTTGGGCAGCAGCCAATAATCGACTGCAAAATCCGTGAAATCCGTTTAAATCCGTGGTCAGTCGAACTTAATGGCCACCACGGGCTTAATCCGCGAAATCAAGTACGTGGGAATCAGCACGGCCAGCAGCGAGGCGGCGAAGGTGGCCACGTTCAACAGGATGAGCATTTTGGGGTCCCAGGAAATCGGCACGCGGTCCATGTAGTAGTTCTCGGGGTCGAGGGGAATGACTTTGAAATAATACTGGATGGCGCAGAAGCCCACGGCCACAAGGTTGCCGATGAGCATGCCGCGTACCGTGAGCGAGATGCCCCGGAAGAAGAACATCCGCCGAATCTGGTTGTCCGTGGCCCCCAGCGCTTTCAGGATGCCAATCATGTTGGTGCGCTCCAGAATCATGATAAAAATGGTGGCCACCATATTGAATGTGGCCACGAAAATGATTAGGAGCAGGAAGATAATAACGTTGCGGTTGAGCAACTGCAGCCAGTCGAAAAGCTGGGCGTACTGCTCCGTTATTTTGTCGATTTTGAGGTCGTAGGGCAGGCGCTCGTAGAAATTATCAGCGGTTTTATCGAGTGTTTTGAAGTCCTTGAGCACCACTTCCATACCGCCCACCAGCGAGTCGGGCCAGGCCGGCGAGTTCAACTCCCGAATCTGGCGAATGTCGCCGATGACGTACACCTCGTCAAACTCATCGAGGCCGGTGGAATAGATGCCGCTGACGCGAAACTGCCGGATGCGGGGCGGATTCTGAATGAAGTAGAACAGCGCTTTTTCACCCACCGCGAGACGCAGCTTATCGGCCACTTTGCGCGAAATCAGCACATCATCGCTGGCCGCAGAGTCGGGAAAGCTGAGGAATTTGCCGGCCACCAAGTTCTCGCGCATGGGCGACAGGCCGTCGGTTTCGGCAATGCCCTTGAGCACCACGCCCAGCACTTCATCTTTGGTTTTGATGATGGCCGTTTTGACGGCGTAGGGCTGCGTGAATTTTACCTCGGGAAACGCGTGGAGCTGCTTCACCAGCTTGGGGCCGGCGATGGGGGCTACTTCGAGCGAGTTGTTGGTGTCGTAGCGCGAAATCTGGAGGTGCGCGCCGAAGGAGAAGATTTTATTCTGAATTTCGTTGCGAAACCCTTGCAGGATGGCAAACGACACCACCATCACCGCCAAGCCCATGGCAATGCTGATGATGGCTATTTTTGTGACCGACGCGGTGAAGGAGCCGGAATCGGCTCCCCCGTCAATCTTCTGCGAAATGTAGCGGGAGACATTCATTGTTCGGCCGTAAAGCTACGTTTTGAACCGGTACCAGCCGCGCTCCCGGCTTCAAGGCCCGGCCGGGTCCCAAACCGGGTTCTGTTTTTTCGCCTTTTTCGCACTGTTTAATGATTGGGTTATCCGTTAAAATCACCTTGTCGATGCTGCTGGCCCTGCCGGCTTGCAGCACCGCCCGCCCGGCAGCACCGGCCACGCCGCATACGTTGAGTACCCCGCCCCGCGTTGCCGCGCTCACCGTGGGAGCCGAGCGCCTGGAAAAATACCTCCCGCAGCTGCAGGGCAAGCGCGTGGGCCTGGTCATCAACCAGACCTCGCGCGTGGGCCGCGCCTACCTCGTGGATACGCTGCGGGCCCGGGGCATAAATGTGACGGCCATCTTCGCCCCCGAGCACGGCTTCCGGGGCGAGGAGGCCGATGGGGCCACCATCACCGACGGCCGCGATGCCCGCAGCGGTGTGCCCGTACGCTCGGTATACGGCAAAACCAAGAAGCCCACTCCCGAAATGCTGGCCGACGTGGACGTGCTAATTTTCGATATTCAGGACGTGGGGGCGCGTTTCTACACCTTCATCAGCACACTGCACTACGTGATGGAAGCAGCCGCCGAGCAGGGTAAAACCGTCATCGTGCTCGACCGCCCCAACCCCAACGCCGACCTCGTGGACGGCCCCATCCTGGAGCCGGCCCACAAATCCTTTGTCGGCCTCGACCCGCTGCCCATTGCCCACGGCCTCACGGTGGGCGAATTGGCCACGATGATTAACGGCGAAAAATGGCTGGCCGGAGGCAAAAAGTGCGCCCTCACGGTGGTACCGCTGGCGGCCGGCTACACCCACGCCACGGCCTACGCGCTACCCATTGCCCCGTCGCCCAACCTGCCCACCGCCCACGCCGTGGCCCTCTACCCCAGCATCTGCCTGTTTGAGGGCACCAACGTGAGCGTGGGGCGCGGCACCAGCACGCCGTTTGAGGTGATTGGCAGCCCCACGCAACCGGCCACGCGGCCCTACACCTTCACGCCCGCTCCCAATGCCGGCTCGCCCAGCCCGCCCCTAAAGGGCCAGGTCTGCCACGGCCTCAACCTGGCCGGTGTGCCCACCCGCGCCGCGTCGGGCGGCCTGGTGCTGAGCTATCTGCTCGATTTTTATCAGCAGAGTACTGACAAGGCCCATTTTTTCGGAAAGTATTTCGAGGAGTTATCCGGCACGAATAGCATGCGCGAGCAGATTATCGCGGGTAAGACGGAGGCAGAAATCCGCGCCTCATGGGCACCGGGGCTGAACAAGTTCAAGGCGCTGCGCAAGAAATACCTGCTGTACCCGGAGCGGTAGGAATGGCTCCTGCGCGTTGTGGCCATTCGGCGTTTTCTTTGCACCATGAATACTCCCCTGCGCCTGGTTTTCATGGGCACCCCTGATTTTGCCGTGCCCACCCTCGAAAGCCTGCTGGCCTGGCCCGGCGGGCAGGTGGTGGCCATCGTCACGGCTCCCGACCGGCCGGCCGGGCGCGGGCGGCAGCTGCAGGCCTCGGCCGTGAAACAGGCCGCCGAAGCCCACGGCCTGCCCGTGCTCCAGCCCACCAACCTGAAAGCACCCGAGTTTCAGGCCGAGCTGAAATCCTACACCGCCGATTTACAGGTGGTGGTCGCCTTCCGCATGCTGCCCGAAGCCGTGTGGGATATGCCCCGGCTGGGCTCCATCAACATTCACGGCTCGCTGCTGCCGCAGTACCGGGGCGCGGCCCCCATCAACTGGGCGCTGATGCACGGCGACCAGGAAACGGGCGTCACGTCCTTCTTCCTTCGCCACGAAATTGATACCGGCGACCTCATTTTCCAGGATAAAATAGCCATCGCGCCAGAGGACGACTTCGGCAGCGTGTACGACAAGCTCAAACTGGTGGGCGCCGCCCTGGCCCGCCGCTCGGTGGAGGCCATCGCGGCCGGTACCGCGCCCAGCATCCCGCAAGCGTACAGCACCGACCTGCGCCCCGCGCCCAAGCTCCAGAAGGAAACCGGCCGCCTTGATTTCAATCGCCCCGCCGCTGAGCTGGTGAATTGGGTGCGCGGCCTCTCCCCCATCCCCACTGCCTTCGCAGCCCTGGCCGATGGCCGGATAATCAAGATTTTCCGCGCCGCCACGCTGCCTTTCGGTGATGAAAACCCCGCCGCCCCGGCCGGCACCTGGGCTTCGGACGGCAAAAAATATCTGCGCGTAGCCGCCGCCGATGCCTGGCTTGATTTGTTGGATGTGCAGCTGGAGGGCAAGAAGCGGATGCCTGTTCAGGAGCTGCTGCGTGGCTTTAAGCTGCCAGCATAAGTATGTAGGGGCGGAGCGACGCTCCGCCCCGCCGTCCGCTCCATTTCAACGATTCCCTTCAGCGACGGGCGGAGCGTCGCTCCGCCCCTACACCGTTCAATTCTAACTCCTCCCCCAAAACCAATGGTTTCCTTCGTCGTAGCCGTAGCCGAAAACAATGCCATCGGGAAAGATGGTGAGCTGCCCTGGGGCCACCTGCCCGATGATTTGCAGCACTTCAAGCGCCTCACCCTGGGCCACCCCGTGGTGATGGGCCGCCGTACCTTCGACAGCCTCGGGCGGGCCCTGCCCAAGCGCCCTAACATCGTGGTGACGCGCCAGCCCGGCTGGGCCGCCCCCGGCTGCGAAACGGCCGGCTCGGTGCCCGCCGCCCTGGCCCGCGCCCACGAGCTGGACGAGGAAGTATGCGTGATTGGCGGCGGCGAAATCTACCGCGAAGCCCTGCCCGCCGCCGATGTCATCTACCTCACCGAAGTGCACCACAGCTTCGAGGGTGATGCCTTTTTCCCCGTCCTCAGCCCCACCGACTGGCGCGAAGAAACCCGCGAGCGCCACGAAGCCGACGAGCGCCACGCCTATGCCTTCAGCTTCGTAACGCTGCGGCGGCGGTGAGGTGAACTCGTGAGATAGTGAAATGGTGAGTTTGATGTTCCATTAGCGCTAATGGAACATCAAACTCACCATTTCACTATCTCACGAGTTCACCATTTACCGCATGAGCACCAGCTTGCCCCAGTCGTTTTTGAAGGCTTTGTCGCCTCCCGTGGCGCGGTGGCCAAACTGAGCACCGGGGTCGTCGAGGGCCACGCGGTAGAGGTAGGTGCCATTGGCGAGGCGGTCGCCGTAGGTGTCGGTGCCGTCCCAAGCGAAATCGGTGATGTTGTTGCCGATGTGCAGCGGGCCGAGCTCGTTCATGAAAATCTCGCGCACCACCTTGCCCGTGAGGGTCACAATCTGGATTTTCATGTTGCGGGGCAGCTCCTGGCCCGTCAGGGTGAATACGAAGCGGGCCTTGCTCACCACCGGGTTGGGGTACGGGTACACGTTGGAGATTTGCGAGGCGTTCACCACTTCAAACTTCACCTGGAAGTTTTGCGCTCCGGCGCTGGTATTGCTGGCGTCGCGGCCCTGCACCTCCAGGGTGTACATGCCATCGGGTAGCGGGCCGGTTTTGCCAGGCTCATAGGTGAGCTTGGCCACGCTGCCGTTGGTTTGGTCGACGCTGAAATGGAAACTGTTGCTGTTCACATCCAGCACGGCGGGCACCGTCTGGCCAGGGCGTTGCAGCAATACCGTGAAGAACGAGGCATCGGTGATATGGCGAAACTTGTCCTCGTCGTTGAGCTGAATATTGATGATGGGCATCGCCGATACCAGCTCGCCGTTGAGGATGTGACGGCCATCGAAAGCCACGTCGAGGGTCGGGGGCACGTTGCGGTCTGTTACCGTGAAGGCGGGCAGCGACAGCTCGTTGTTGGCGTAGTTCTGCTCGCGCTGGAGGCGGGGGTTCACTACCACTTCCGTCACGAAGGTGCCGAACTGGTTGGTCATGTCAAGCTTGACGGGGATGGTCAGCGTCTGGCCCGGTAGCAGCACCGTGCGCGTGGTCAGATCTATCGACTTGGCTATCGGCTGGCCCGTACCGGTTGAGCGCAGGTTCACACGGGTGATGAGCGGCGCGGCAAAGGGCGCATCCGAAATATTCTCAAACTTCACCGGAAAGCTGATGTAGGCCGAGTCGACGGCCTGCCGCGCAAATTTGGCCGGGTCGTAGTCGGCGGCAGTGGCCAGGTCGCGCCGCACCACGCCTTCGGGCACACCCTGCGAGGTGACGAGCCACTGCTCCAGTTGCGGCGGAATGCGGGTCACGGCGTCGGACAGGGCCAACTCCAGGCGCAGGTAGGGATAGGCTTTGGCCGAAACCAGGGTGGTCAGCGGCTGCACGGCGGCCGTCACATTGGGTAGCACCACAGTTTCGTGGCCCAGCGAGTCGATACCCACCACTCTCAGCGTGTGCTGGCCATTGGGCGTGAGGTTGCGAATGGTGCTGTAAAGGTTGGTCCACTGCTTGGCCGGGCCAATACGCATCGAAAGGATGCGGCCCGAAGAGCTGGCCAGCTGCAAGGTGTCGCGCAACACAATGGTCTGAATATTTTTGGCAATGGTGCTGCTGGCATCCGGTCCAATTTCGTGCACCAAGCGGCCGGTAGTGGCCGTGAGCTTCTGGCCGAGCAGGGCCAGAGGTTCCCCATCGGCCAGCCGGCCGATGAGCTGCGAGCCCAGCAGGGTTTGCAGACGGGTTTTGAGGGCCGCCGGAAGCAAGGTGTAGCGCAGGCGGTTGGCCGATACCACGGCCACATAGGAGCCCGCCGGAATATCCGTCAGGAAAGCATTGAGCTGCTGCTGACGAATAGCGCTGTAGTTCAGGTTGTCGAGGGTATCGACCGGCGTGTTGCCGTTGGCCGGGTCGGCCGCCGAGAAGTAGTAGAAATTATCCGGAGCCTGCCCGCACCGCTGGTAGCTGGCCGGCATGGCCACCGGCAGCAGCGAAGCCCCGTTGTACACGGCAATCAGCAGGTTGGGCGAGCGCACACCACACCCGTACACGGAGGGCAGCCCCGCCGCCGTGCGAATGTAAATACCCGCCCCGCTCAAAGAAACAAAGTTGGGCAGGCTGCGGGGCGGGCCGCCACCCTGCGTGCGCAACACCAGCGGCACCCGCGTGGCGGCAAACGCCCAACGCTTGGTAGGAGCCTTCACTTCTACACCGATGCGCGCATCCTGCCGGAACTGCGTGTAGTGGCTCTGCGACCAGCCGCCGGGGCTACCCGGAATTACGCGCAGCGAAGACGTGGCCCAATCACCGCTTTCGCCGGTCCCGGGGGTGTGGAAACGGGCGCGCCAGTACCACACCAGGCTGTCGCGCTGGCCCAGGCGGGCGGGCAGCGTGGGCGTCCACTCCGCCAGCAGGCCCGCCGTTATGGTGGTGCGCTGCACGGCTCCATTGAAGGTGGCCACGGTATCAATCTCGAAATCGTAGTCGCGCTGTGCGCCCAGCAGGTTGTTCGATTGCACCACCAGCCGGGGCTGGTTCGAGCCGGCGATGGCAAACTCCGTGGGGTTCAGTATCGAAACGCCCCCGCTCAGAAAAGTATAATCGATTTGGGCGGAGTTGTTGTTTTCGTTGGATTCCGCAATCCGGTTGTTCGGGTCCAGCATCACCACAAACGTGCTGCCCCCGCTGGTTCCCACGCTGTTGCGCATGGGCAGGGCGTAGGTAGTATCGGGACCCCAGGCGGCCCGCCGGGTGAAGCTAAACACCGAGTCGGCCCGGTTCAGGGCGGCGGGAAACTTCCGCGTTACCCGAATTTCCAACGGCTCGTAGGGAATTTTGCCGGGGTTGGCTACACCTACGTTCAGCACAAAGTCGTGCGAATCAGCCCGCACTACGGTCTGGCTCGGAGCGGGCACAATGGACAGCCTGGCCGCACTGGCAATGAAATCGGGCAGTGGCGGCGCGTACAGGCTCAGGGTAGGGTCACCCTGCCAGCCGGTACACAGCAGCTGCTCTTTTTCGTAGTCCTGCGTGAAAGAGCTTTGCAGGCGGCGCACCACCTCGTCGTGTACTACCGTAATAGGCTTACCGTACCAGGCCGGGTCGTTGAAAAGGAGTTTATAAAGCGTGTCCTGGGCAATACTCAAGGGAGTAGCGTAGCTGAAACCCGATTCTGCCAGCGAGCCCAGTGCGCCCTTGCGGTCGGCAAAAAGCCAGTCTTCTACCACTGTAGGGGCCCGGGTGAAGGTGCCATTAGCAAAGCACCCGGTCAGAAATAAAAATGGATACTTACGGTAGTTGGTAAAAGATGGCATGGTAGACGGCATGCCAAAATTCAACGTAAAAGCGGTGGCACCCGCATGCCCGAAATAAGAAATCAAGGAAACGCCAGCATTAAGCTGGGACGAAATATCAACGGCAACCGGCAGCGGCGTATTCCGGACCTCCGTTTCGACGTGCCCGCCGAACAGTGGGCGCTCGACCCGGGCCTTCGCCGCATCCATATAAGACTTGTATTCAATTGCTTCACCGGCATCCTTAGCTCCCACCAGGTGCAGCACATTTTTGCGCCACGGCTGGGACCCCAGAGGCTCCAGATTCTGCGCATCTTGGTCGATTACCTTATTCAGGTAATTCATTATCTGCTGCGGAGTGGTCACGGTGAGGCGGCCAGTGTGCAACCGGGCCACGAAATTATTGTTGAAGTAATCGGCCGTCAGCAGGTTATCCGATACTGAGCGGGAACTGGTGGGCACCAGGTCCAGGCTGAATTCGCCACCCCGGGCGAAGTACGAGCCTTGCACCGGCTCGCTGGGTACAATGCCCTTGCCCAGCAACAGCAGGTAACGGTTGGTCGCATTGGGCGTAGCCGCTGCCAGCCACCGCGAAAAATGACGTAGCGCCAGCCACGATTTTTCGCCGTAGAAAAACTGGTCGTACAGCTGCTGCGAGGTCACCATAAGCGTGTCGTAGCGGCCGCCGGCCGTCGAAGCGCGGTAGTTGGCGTAGGCGCGGGCCGCGTTGGGTACCGTGCCTACGGCACCCATCAGTTGCGGGTGCGTGATAATGGTGAACGTAGGCACCGCCGGATTGATGGTCCGGAACCGAACCCGACGGGCCGGCAGGGGCTTTGGCAACGTAGCTTCATCGGCCAGCATGAGGCGATGCGTAATCGCCGCCGTGGCGCCCGGAAAGACGAAGCGCTTCAGCGTTGCGCTGGCACCTTGTGTGCCCACTACCCGCTGCACGTTGTACAAGTCGTTGATATCGAAGCCAGCCACGGTGGCGGGCACATCAGCCAGCTCGTAGGTGGCGGCCCCCGTTAGCAGAGAATCATTCTGAAAAAGCAGGCGGTTGCGGCTGGCCAGCCAGGCCGGAGCCTGCGGAACAGTGGTGCGCAGGTAGTGCGACACGAAATAATCGCCGGCCGCGACTGGCGCAACGCTTTTCAGCTTGATGATGACCCGACCGGTACTGCTAACATCGGAGGCCTGCAGCGTGAACGATTGCCGGGCCCGCACCAGTCCTACGTAGTTCATCACCCCCAGCACCCGCTCGGCTCCACCCCCCGTGGGCGGCACCACAATCACCTGCGTATGGTGGGGTGTTCCCACGCCGCCAGAGCGCTGCGAAAAGTCCTGCGCCCCGAACAACACCACCTCGACACGAGGCAGCGGCCCGGTGGCAGCAGGGCTCACCGACACAGAATCAATGGTATACGTCAGCTCATTATTACTGGCATTCATATAAAAGCCCTCACCGGCCTGCATCCAGGGCAAGTAAGTACTCAGTTCCGGCGGATAGTCCTGGAAGCCCTCTATGCGCAGGGTCAGCCGTTCGCGCAGATTGTGCGGATGCACGGTGCCGCCGGCTGCTACCGGCTCCTGCATGTGGCGACCGGCGGTGCCGGCGCGCCAGGTCAGGAAGTAGCTGGCCGTATCGGTGTACAGGCTGAAGTATTGATGCGGCTGGTC
The DNA here is from genome assembly GCF_018967865.2 of Hymenobacter siberiensis. NCBI lineage: Bacteria > Pseudomonadati > Bacteroidota > Cytophagia > Cytophagales > Hymenobacteraceae > Hymenobacter > Hymenobacter siberiensis. The sequence continues at coordinate 1,720,356 of NZ_JAHLZY020000001.1, read as the reverse complement.
AGCAGGGTTTTTATAGAGCTCCGCATCGAGCCGGCCATCGTTGTGCACGGCGTAGAATTCGATGAAAGAAGTGGCATCCAGCGTGGTGCGGCTGCCGCCCACGTAGGTGGCAATTTCCCGGCCGCGCCGCCAGATTTGGAGCTCGTTGGGCACCACGCCGGTAATACCGGCTTGGGTCAGGTACTGATAATCAATTTTATATAATCCATCCCGCACTATTTTCATTTTATAGTACGTCTGGCCGGGCACAATCCACTCATTGCCCACCGGGCCGGACTGGGCCTGGGCGGTAGTACTGCTCAGCCACAATCCCACCCACATCAACAGCACTACCCATCGCCGCGTCGAATACGTGTACTTTTTATTCATTCTATTTTGAAAATTCATCTATTTACAATACTATCCATCAGGCACCTATGCAGCTATTTACCAACCTGGGCTGCTATTTGAAGCCGTAGCCCAGTGATACAATCAGGGAGTTGGTCTGGGACGCGCTGCCCAGTTTCTCTACGGCCAGGCGCGAGAGCGCCAGGTCGATGCGCAGTCCGCTCACGGCTACGCCGGCCCCAAGGCTGTACTGGCCCTTCCACTGCAGGGACTGGTCAACCACACTGCTGATTTTCTGGAAGTTGCCAGCCCCACCACGCAGGAACACGAGGTTCTTGTAGCCCAACTCCACGCCCAGGCGCGGGTCCACGCTCACGGTTTTGCTGGAAACCAGGGTGTTGCGCTGGCCATCGGTAGTGGCCTCCAGGTCGACGGCGACGAGGGCGGAGAACTGCTTGGGGAGGTCGAAGCGACGGCCCACACCCAGCACGAAGCGCGGCAGTGTGATTTCGGTGCTGTTTTTCGGGATGGAATCCGACTTGATAGCCACGTTGCTGTTCAGCCCCTTCACGTACTCGGCCGAGTTGATGTTCCAGGAATTGAACGTGGTGGTGATGTCGCGGGCCATCAGGGCCATGTTCCAGCCCTTGTGGTTGTACTGCACCCCGGCATCAATACCAAAGCCGTAGCCGTGGGCAAACTTGCCGATGTTACGGTAGATGATTTTGCCGCTGCCGCCCACGCTCAGGCCTTCCACGCCCAGCTTGCGGGCGTAGGAAAGCAGCAGCGCGTAGTCGGCCACCGAGAAGTACTCAATCTTGCTGTAGTCGACGTAACCGTACTCATTTACCAGGGCGCGGGTATCGGCGATGTTGTCTACGCCCAGGCGCAACACACTCACACCCAAGGCACTCTTATCATCGATGGGCATGGAGAAAGCGGCGTAGTCGTTTTTCACCACCCCCGAAAACAGTTCGGAATGCATCAGTACGCCGTCGTACTTGTGGGTTTGGTTGGTGAGGCCGGCGGGGTTCCAGTAGCCGGCGGTGGCGTCGGTGGCCAGGCTCACCTGCACTTTGCCCATGCCCAGGGCCCGGGCCCCCACGCCAATGTTCAGAAATTCGTTGCTGTACTTGGGCGTTTTGGTAGACTGCGCGGCGGCCGGCAGGGCCAGCGCGGCGGTGGCTCCCACGAGGGCCAGCCCGCGGGCAACAGAGGAAAATTGGGACATAGAAAGGCGACTAGTAAAGTTTGCGCGGACGGAACGCAAGTTACTTCATTATAGTGCGTCCGGCCCCGCGAATTTCGGGCCAAACCGCCGGATACGCGCTGTTCGGCCAACGGCAGAAGTGGCGTTGCCCGGCTTTTGACGGCCCGCAACGCCGAGGTTCGGGCAAGGCACGGACCATTTCACCCACTCATAGCCAGGCAAAAGCAGGTATTTTGGGGGGACACCGCCTTAATTATCGAAATTTTATCGCTGATAATCAATACGTAATATCATATTCAATTGGATTTGATGGAATTATTTATCCAGTACCTTGCGTTACAAAGTACCTACCATACATTTGTACTGTTCGTCACCCACTAGTCAACCTACTCGCCCATGAAACTCGAGAACACCCAGGTTCAGATGCGCAAGGGAATCCTTGAGTTCTGCATCCTGGAAATTATCGCCCGCGGCGAAGCCTACGCCTCCGACATGCTGGAGGAGCTGACTTCGGCCCGCATGATAGTGGTGGAGGGCACGCTCTACCCGCTGCTCACTCGCCTCAAAAATGCTGCTCTGCTCGACTACGTGTGGAAGGAGAGCACCAGCGGCCCGCCCCGCAAATACTACACCCTCACCGAGGAGGGCCGCAAGTTCCTGGCGGAGCTGCGCGACACCTGGGAGGAAATGGCTGCTTCGGTGGGCATCATCCGCCACAGCCGGCCACCCGGCGACAGCCGCTAACCCTACCTCTTTTTCTGCTTCACTCACCAGCATCCAATTGGCCCGTTCGGCCTTCTTTCACATGAAAAAGAACATCAGTATCAACTTGCAAGGCATCATCTTCCACATCGAGGAAGACGGTTTCGACGTTCTGAGTCGCTATCTGGCCGAGGTGAAAGCTCACTTTGCCAGCTACCGCGGCCACCAGGACATCGTGACCGACATCGAAGGCCGCGTCGCGGAGCTTTTCGCCGCCCGCCTCTCGCCCATGCAGCAGGTCATCAGCCTCGATGACGTGAATGCCATGACGGCTAAAATGGGCCGTGTGAGCGACTTCGCTCCCGATGCCGATGAGGACGACGAGGTAGAAGCCACTGCTCCCTCAAGCGATACTGTCGGCCCCGAAGGCGCTTTTGGTCGCAAGGGCCCGTTTAGTCCCGAAGGTGCGTTTGCCAACAGCAGCGAGCCCTCGGCTCCCGGCGAAACCAAGCGCCTGTACCGCGACATGGCCAACCGCAAGGTGGCGGGCGTGGCGGCCGGCATCGCGCAGTACTTCATGGTGAACCCGCTGTGGATTCGGCTGGCGCTGATATTCGGCACCGTGTTTTCGCCCGCTATCAGTATCTGGTCGCGCCACAACATGCGCGTCGATTTTGGCGGCTGGCTGGTGGTTGCCTACGTGGTGCTCTGGATTTTGCTGCCCAAGCGCTACGATGCCCCCGCCCCTACCGAGGCGCTGCTGAGCACGGGCCCGCTGGCCGGCCGCCGCCTGTTTCGCGACACCGGCACGGGCAAGGTAGCCGGGGTGGCCTCTGGCCTGGCCGCCTACTTCAACGTGGATGCGACGCTGGTGCGGATACTGCTGATTCTTGGGCTGCTACTGGGCTTCTCCACCATCCCGCTCTACATTATTCTATGGATAGTATTGCCCGAGGCCAAAACGGTCTCGGACAAACTCCGTATGCGCGGCGACGCCATTACGCTGGAAAGCTTCGACAGCAGCGCCCGCAACAATGCTTTCACCGAAGGCTCTGCTCTCACCAACCGCCCCGTGGGCGAGTTTGTGGAAGATGCCGCCCGCAACCTGCGCCCGGCCGTCGATTTCGTAGGCTCGGCCATTCGGGTAGTGGCCGGCGTGCTGCTCACCATAACCGGGTTTGGCCTGCTGCTGGCGCTGGCCATTGGCCTGGGTACGAGCATTGGCCTGTTTCCGAATGCGGAGAACATGATTTTCACCCACGTGCTGCTGCAGGGCGTGCCGGCCTGGGGCTTGCTGGCCGGCTTCCTGGCCCTGGGCATTCCGGCCCTGGCCCTGCTGCTGGGCGGCCTGAACCTGCTCTTCCGCCGCTCGCTGATGACGCGCACCATGGGCCTGTCGCTGCTTGGGCTCTGGTTACTGAGCATTGTGGGCGTGACGGTGGCTGGCGTTCAGCAAAATCGCAACTTTCAGTACGATGCCGAAGTGGAGCAGCTGGAACAATTCTCGAAGTTGACCACACCCGTACTCATGTTCGACTCGCGCCGCGTAGACCGCGACTGGGAGCAGCACGTCGACCTGCGCCTCGCCGCCGTCGACAGCGGCAAAGTGGTGGAAGTGCTGCGCACCCTGAGTGCCAAAGGCCCCAGCGAAGAAGTGGCCCGTAACACGGCCCTCACCACCATCAACTACACGGTGCGCCCCAGCGGCGACTCCTCGCTGGTGTTCGACGACCATTTCTCCTTCCTGCCCGAGGCAGCCTACCGCAAGCAGGAGCTGAGCCTCACCCTGCGCCTGCCCCGCGACCGCACATTCCGCATCAGCCGCAACTTTGCCAACGACCTGCTTGATGAGGATGATTTTGTGGGCAACCGCCGACCCCGCGACCCCGAGCAGCACCGCTACCGCCTGCGCGGCAACAAGCTGGAGTGCATCAGCTGCACCAACGAGCATCTGGGTCGCGACGAAAACAACGACGACTCGAACATCAATATCGACAGCGACGACAGCGACAGCGCCGACGACAACAGCGACGATAATAACGACAACAGCGACGGCAACAGCCGCAGCGGCCTCTCGCTGAACTACGGCGGCGCACCCAACTTCAATACCGATTTGAGCAGCTACGGCAGCGGCCGCCGCACCTTCGACGAAACCGGTTTCACCCGCGTTTCGGTGGCCGGGGGCTACCGGGTGGTGGTGCGCCACGGCAATAGCTTCAAGATTGAGGCCGGCGGCGATGACAGCGCCCTCGATAACCTGCGCGTGGAGCGCAACGGCGACGAGTTGGTGGTGAAACCCTCCCGCAGCCGCAAGTTTTTTGGCGATGCCGACCACAAAGTCCTCATTCGCATCGAGATGCCCAGCATCGACCGCCTCGAGCTGGCCGGCGCGGTGCAGGGCGACCTCGGCGGCTTCGACCGCCAGGAAGATATGCGCATTGAGCAGGCCGGCGCCAGCCACCTGCGCCTGAACGGCAACTACGGCAACCTGAAAATTGACCAGGCCGGTGCCTGCCGCACCACCGCCACCGGCCAGGCCAACAACCTGACCCTCAACGCGGCCGTGGCCTGCGAGCTGGCCGGGGCCAACCTGAAAACGCGCGTTGCCAAAGTTTCGCTCGTCGGGGCCTGCAAAGCCCGCCTCAACGTGACGGAAAGCCTGAAGGGCGACGCCGTGGGTGCCAGCGAAATAGCCTACAGTGGCCAGCCCGCAACCGTGAAAGTGGACGCGGTGGGTGCGTCCAGCATCAAACGTTTGTAGCCCACCGAAGATTTAGGCCGGGTTATAGCTATCGAGGCAACTTTACCCGTACTATTAACATCTATTCCCCCGACGAAAAACAGAAAACGAAGTCAGGCTTAGTTTGGTGAGTGAACGAGGCCTCCTTCCGGAGCCAGTCCTTTGGCCGCCCCCTGCTGCAACAGGAAGGCCAGGGCTGGCTCCATTTCGTTTTTAATAATGCCGTCGAGAATGGCTTCCATCACGGCTTCTTTCAGCTCGCCCACGGCTCGCGAAGGTTTCAGCCCGAAGGTTTCCATGATAATCTCGCCGGTGATGACCGGCCGGAAGCTGCGCAGGTGGTCCTTTTCCTCCACCTCCTTCAGCTTCTCTTCCACCTCCGTAAAGTTGCGCAGGTATCGCTCCTTACGGGTGTGGTCCTTGCTGGTGATATCGGCCCGGCACAGCAGCATCAGCCGGTCAATGTCCTCGCCAGCCTCGAACAGCAGGCGGCGCACGGCCGAGTCGGTCACAGTTTCCTTTACCAGGGCGATGGGGCGCAGGTGCAGCTTCACCAGCTTCTGCACCATGCGCATCTCCTCGCCCAGCGGCAGTTTCAAGTCGGTGAAGATGCCCGGCACCCAGCGTGCGCCCTTGTCCTCGTGGCCGTGAAACGTCCAGCCCACTTTGGGGAAGTAGCGCTTGGTAGCGGGCTTGGCGATGTCGTGCAGCACGGCAGCCCAGCGCAACCACAGGTCGCCGCCGGCGGCGGCCACGTTGTCAAGCACTTGCAGAGTATGGTAAAAATTGTCTTTGTGGGCGTGGGCACCCACTTTTTCCACGCCGTACAACAGCGCCATCTTCGGGAAAATGAGCTGCAAAAGGCCCGTCTGAAACAGCAGCTTGAACCCGTAGCTCGGCGTGGGCGACTCAATAATCTTATTCAGCTCGGTGGTAATCCGCTCCTGCGACACAATCTTTATCCGCTCCTTATTCCGAATAATGGCATCGAACGTATCGGGCTCAATATCAAAGTTTAGCTGCGAGGCGAAGCGGACGGCGCGCATCATCCGCAGCGGGTCGTCGGAGAACGTCACGTCCGGCCCCAGCGGCGTGCGAATGGTTTTGCCGGCCAGGTCCTTCATGCCGTCGTAGCGGTCCACTAGCTCGCCAAAATTTTCGGGATTCAGGCTCAGGCCGAGAGCGTTGATGGTAAAATCGCGGCGGGCCAGGTCCTCTTCCAAAGTCCCGGCCTGCACTTCCGGCTTGCGGCTTTCGGTGCGGTAGCTCTCCTTGCGGGCCCCCACAAACTCAATGTCGCCGGCCTCTTTGGTGGGCAGCATGGCCGTGCCGAAGTTCTTGAATACCTGCACTCGGCCCCGACCTTTCAGCTTATTGCCCACGGCCTGGGCCAGGGCAATGCCATCGCCCACGGTCACCACGTCAATATCCTTGCTCTCGCGGCCCAGCGCCAAATCGCGCACATAGCCGCCGATAACGTAGGCCGGCTGGCCCAGTTCGGCCGCCGCTTCGGCAATGGTGTGGAAAATGGGCAGGTCGGGCAGTTTAGGCATATTCATGGGCGCAAAGGTAAAACCCGGCGTGTCGCCCTCCGCGTCACCCTCCTCCCCTGACCCCCTCTCCAAAAAAGAGGGGGTCAGGGGAGGAGGGTGACGCGGAGGGCGACTTACGCCCGCACCACCTCCAGCTTGCCATCCGCGCCCAGCCGCACCAGCCGCGAAGGCGTGGTGCGCGTGGCATCGTCCTGCCGCCAGTTCACTACATGGTCGGCCCCGCGCACGATGGCGGCATCCACCTCCGTGTACACCGCCGGGGTCGGCTCGCCGGCTTTGTTGGCAGAGGTCGATACCAACCCATGCCCCAGCCGGCGCACAACCTTAAAGCAGAACTCATCCTTCACCACGCGCAGGCCCACGGTGCCATCCGGGGCCACCAGCTCCTTGGCCACCGCCCGGCCAGCAGGCAGGATGTAAGTGGTCGGCCGCGTATCGGCGGCCAGCATGGCTTCCAGCTCGGCCGGCACTTCGGCAGCGTAGCGCTTCAGCATGTCAAAATCGGCCACCAGCACGATGCTGGGCTTGCCGGCCTCGCGGCCCTTCAGCTTATAAAGCTGCTGCACGGCGGGCAGGGCTTCGGCATCGCAGCCCAGGCCCCACACGGTATCGGTGGGGTACACAATAACCTGCTGGAGCAGCAGCGCGTCAACGGCAGCATCGACTTCTTGTTGGAAACGGTTCATATTACTGATTTACACTGATTAACCGTGATTTCACCGGGTTTTTATTGCCCGCGAAATCATGGCTTTTTGTTTTTATTAATTTCAATCTCCTAATTCAATTAATGACCAAACCGCAAAGATTACCGCCGAAAGAAATCAGCGAAATCACGGCTAATCAGCGGCAATCAGTGATTGGCAGAGCTCCACCAACACCCCGGCCGCGCTCTTGGGGTGCACGAAGCACACCAGCTTATTATCGGCCCCGCGCTTGGGTTCCTCATTTAATAATACGAAACCCTCCTCTTTCAGCCGCGCCATCTCGGCGCGGATATCATCAACCTCGAAGGCGACGTGGTGAATGCCCTCGGGCTTTTTAGCCAGGAATTTCGTAATGGCGCTGTCCGGCGAGGTGCCGGCCAGCAACTCAATCTTTGAGCCACCGACCTGAAAAAAGACGGTATCGACGGCCTCGCTGGCCACGTGCTCCTTCTTATAGGGGGCCGCGCCGAGCAGTTTGGTGTAGATTTCGGTGGCGGCTTCGAGGTCGTGTACGGCCAAGCCGAGGTGTTCGAGGTTGGTAAGCATGAGGTGAGTGTGGAAGAGATAATGCCGCTTACCGGGCAAAAAAGCGGGTTTTACCGCGCATTTTGCATCGTTACCGGAAGTCGGCGCATTTCCTTATTTAGATTGTGTCTACTTTTGTGAGACCAAAGAAAACTGATTGCCCCCGAACCGTGTTCTAAGAGCCGACCAGGCTTTCATTGGTTTATCTTTTTGCTATACCGTTGCGCGCAATGCTGAAGCTCCCTATTTACCTCGACAACAACTCCACCACCCCACTCGACCCGCGTGTGCTGGATGCCATGATGCCCTACCTGACCGATGTATTCGGCAACGCCGCTTCGCGCAACCACCCCTTCGGCTGGGCCGCTGAGGAAGGCGTGGACTACGCCCGCGAGCAGATTTCGAAGCTCATCAACTGCGACTCAAAAGAAATCATCTTCACCTCGGGGGCTACCGAGTCGGACAACCTGGGCATCAAGGGCGTGTTCGAAATGTATAGCCAGAAAGGCAACCACGTCATCACCACCACCACCGAACACAAAGCAATACTCGATACCTGCAAGCACATCGAGAAGCTGGGCGGCAAGGTGACCTACCTGCCCGTTGATGAGCAGGGCCTCATCAGCCTCACCGACCTTGAAGCCGCCATGACGCCCGAGACCATTCTCGTGACCATCATGTACGGCAACAACGAGACGGGCACCATCAACCCCATCCGCGAAATCGCCAAAATCGCCCACAATCACGGCGCCCTGTTCATGACGGACGGCACCCAGGCCGTGGGTAAAATCCCGGTTGATGTGATTGCCGAAGGCATCGACATCATGGCCTTCACGGCCCACAAGATGTACGGCCCGAAAGGCGTGGGTGCCCTCTACGTGCGCCGCAAGAACCCCCGGGTGAAAGTGACCGCCCAGATGGACGGCGGTGGCCACGAGCGCGGTATGCGCTCGGGTACCCTCAACGTACCCGGCATTGTGGGACTGGGCAAGGCCTGCGAATTGGCCCGCCTCGAAATGGCCGCCGACGCTGCCCGCCTGAGCGTGATGCGCGACCGCCTCGAAAAAGAACTGATGACGATGGAGGAAACCTACGTGAACGGCTCGGTAGAACACCGCCTGCCCCACGTTACCAACATCAGCTTCAAGTACGTGGAAGGCGAAGGCCTGATGATGGGCGTGAAGGACCTGGCCGTATCGTCCGGTTCGGCCTGTACTTCGGCCTCGTTGGAGCCCAGCTATGTACTCAAGGCCCTGGGCCTGAGCGACGACCTGGCCCACAGCAGCCTGCGCTTCGGCCTGAGCCGCTTCACCACCGACGAGCAAATCGACTACGCCATCGGCCATGTAAAAGAGGCCGTGACCAAGCTCCGCGAAATGTCGCCCCTGTGGGAGATGTTCCAAGAAGGCATCGACTTGAGCAAAATCGAGTGGGCGGAACACTAAAATAGTTATGAGTTAAAAGTTATGAGTTATGAGTTTTTCATTTGCCCTCATGGCTCTGCTTTTCAACTCCTAACTCATAACTTTTAACTCATAACTCCAAAATCATGGCTTACTCCGATAAGGTAATCGACCACTACAGCAACCCCCGTAACGTGGGCACGCTGGACAAAAGCAAGAAGAACGTAGGCACCGGCCTCGTGGGCGCACCTGAGTGCGGCGACGTAATGCGCCTGCAAATTGAGGTGGACGAAGCCACCAACACCATCACCGACGCCAAATTCAAGACGTTCGGCTGCGGCTCGGCTATCGCCTCGTCGTCGCTGGCCACGGAGTGGCTGAAGGGCAAATCCATCGACGAGGCCCTGGCCATCGACAACATGGAGATTGTGGAAGAGCTGGCCCTGCCGCCCGTGAAAATCCACTGCTCGGTACTGGCTGAAGATGCCATCAAGTCGGCTATCTCGGACTACCGCGTGAAAAACGGTTTGCCCGCCCTGGAGCTGGCGCACCACTAATTTTTCGAGTTAAAAGTGAAGAGTTAGGAGTTTTTGGTCCCAAACCGGGCCGAAGCTTCTAACTCTTCACTTTTAACTCTTAATCCGACTAATGGACGAATTTGACATTGCCCGACTGGAGCGCGAGATTCGGCAGTACCTGGGGCTGGAGCCCACGCAGCTGCAATTCGAGTTCCGGGAGCTGGAAGGGCTGACCCGACTGGATTTGATTACGGTGAATCCGCGCCATCAGCAAAGCTTCCTGTTTCGCTACGAAACCGGCCGTGACAAGGTGGAGTGCCTGGAAAAGATGCTGGCCTACGTGCGCAGCTACCGTGATACCGAAAGCTCCTACACGCTGCAATGGCGGGCCCGGGGCGACAGGGAGCTGCAAACGTCCTACTTCCGGGCACACAACGTATATGAGGCACTGGACAAGCTTTATTTCGACCGCGATTTGAACACGATTACCGTGTTCAGCGTAGTGTTGAACCCAAGCTCTTAAGGGCTTCGATGAATTGTTTGGCGAGCGAGTGAACAAAGAAATTCGGCCGCTTGTTTATAATGTGTCTAAATTGCGGGTCCATTCGACTTTCCATCAAGCCTGAACGGCTCCGCTCCTACTGCCATGATTACCGTATCCGATAAAGCCAAAGAAAAAGTAGCACGCCTGATTGAAGACGCGCATCTTGACGACACCTACCGCCTGCGCGCCTCGGTGGCTGGCGGCGGCTGCTCGGGCCTGAGCTACAAGCTGGATTTTGATAACGAAGTGCGTCCCATGGACCAGGAATTCGAGGACAAAGGCGTGCGCGTAGTGGTCGACATGAAAAGCTTCCTCTACCTGGCCGGCACCGAGCTGGATTTTTCCGACGGCCTCAATGGCAAGGGATTCCAGTTCAATAACCCCAACGCCTCGCGCGAGTGCGGCTGCGGCGAGAGCTTCTCCGTCTGACCACGGATTAGCACGGATTTTGTGCTGCCGAGGAAACTTCAATCCTCACTCACAGCAAATAAAAAAGGCTTGCCATCTGGCAAGCCTTTTTTATTTGCTTAAAACAGTTTGACGTACGTCCACGAAATCCGTGGAATCCACTAAAATCCGTGCTAATCCGTGGTCTTTTCAAACTTCTGCACGGTGCGGCCGGCAGCGGTTTGCAGCTCCAGGAAATAGAGGCCGGTGGGCAGAGCTTCGAGACCGATGCTGGCGGTGCCGGCTTCGGTAGTGCCGTGCAGCAGGGACTGGCCCAGCTGGTTGAGCACGCGGTAGGGCGTGGCGGCTTCGGCGATGAAGCTGATGCGGCTGTGGGCGGGGTTGGGGTAGAGCTCCACTTTGGCGATTTCGCCGGAACCGGCTACCGTGACCACCGGCGAAAAGCTGCTGCCGCCGTCCAGGTCGACCTGGCGCAGGCGGTAGTAGAGCTTGGCGGCCGGGGCGGCCTTGTCGAGGGTGGCGTAGGCTGTGGGGTTCATGCTGTTGCCCTGGGCAGCTACGGTGGCCAGCTTGGCGAATTCGCGGCCATCGACGCTGCGCTGCACCTCAAAGCGGGCGCTATTTTTCTCGGTGGCCGTGGCCCATTTCACCGAAACCGTCTTATCGGCCTGGCGCTGGGCGCTGAAAGCGGTGAGCTCGACGGGCAGCGGGTTGGTAGCGGCCAGCACATTGGTATTGGACAGGTCATTCTGAGCTCCGAGCACGAAGTCGGAAAAATCAGAGAACGACGCGGAGGTGAGCGTACCTGCCACCGAGGCCCCCCCGGCACCGGAATCGGTACCCGTGTTGCCGGAGCGGCCCAGGTTGGTCCACTGGTTGGCGAATGAGCCGGTGGCGTCGCGCTTAGCAATCACGAAATCGGTGCTGCTGGGTACGTTCACGTAATCTTCGGCCCCGAAGCTGAGGGTGACAGTGCCGGTGAAGTTGCCCGCCGTGGTATTCGATGATTTAACGGTGTAAAATCGTTTCGACGACACGCGGGCCAGCGGGGCCGTACCCAGGCCGGCATCTGTCGATAAAGTACGGCTGGAGTTGCCCTCAAACTGCTCCGCAGTGTAGGTCGAAGCAGCGGTCTGGACCGTGCTGCTGAGCGTGATGGGCCGATAAAATGTGCTCTTACCAACCGGAAATACCATGGTAGCCGCACCCGCGCCCGTAATGCGGGCCATTGGGCCATTCACGAAGCTGCTGGCGCTACCACCGGTTAGCATAGCGCCGTTTTTCAGCGTGAGTAAGTTGGTGGCGGTGGTAGCGATATTACCGGCGGTGAGGACCAGCGTACCGCCCAGAGTGAGCGGGGTACCCAGCGCGGCCAAACCATTGCTAGTGCGATTCAGCGTGAAGTTATTTATTTCGGCAAGGCCGGTTGCAAAAATCAGGGTGCCCAGTGTGCCGGTGCCACCCACAATCAGATTAGTCGTGGCCGAACCTACGATGTTGCCAGACCCGGTATTGACGATGGTACCGTTCAGGGTAAGGGTGGCTGGCGTAGCACCATCGCCAATTTGCAGGCCGCCATTAGCCAGGGTTAGCACCCCGTTTACGGTGAGGTCGGATGGCACGGTAAGGCGGTCGCTGAAGGCCTGGAGGCGGAAGTTATTTACTGTTGTGGCACCAGGGGTCAGGCGCAGCGTACCAATGGAATAACTGCTCCCCGTTTCAAGACTGATGCTAGAAGCTGGTGAAGCGGTGACGGTGCCCAGGCCGGTACTAGCGGTAGTACCGGCAGAGATAACGGCCTTGCCACCAACGTAAAATCGCAGGGTATTTGAATTCAATACCAAGGTAGTACCCGTTTCGAGGTAGTAGCCACCGCTGGCGAGATTGCCCAGCTCAAGGGTTGTGGGGCCTCCCGCGTCGGAGAGAATGACCCCGCCTCCGGGCTTGTAGGCAAATAACTCGGACAGCAGAATATTGCTGCTGTTGCCGGCAATGGTCTGCGGGATAGCGGCAAACAGGTTAAGGGTAATGCGGGCGCTGGACGAGTTGTTGAAGGTCGCACCATTCACCAGCGTGAGGTTGCCAGTGAGGTCGATGGACGAGAAGGGCGAGGAAGTATTACCGCCCAAAACTGTGTTGTCCAGGGTGAGGTTGCCGGGCACCACGGTGCTAGTGATAGGCGCGGCGAAGGTGCCGGTATTTTTAGTCAGGGTCTTGGTGCCGTTTGTCAGCTTCAGGTTCTGGTAGGCAAAGGTGCTGGACGCGGGCACGGTGAAGGTGCCGGTCTGAGCGAAATCGATGGTGCTGCTGGCATCCTGCACGCCTTGGGTAATGGAGTTGTAGGCGGCCGCCACCGTATGCTGAATGACGAGCGTGCTATTGGCCAACTGGTCGAGCTTGCCACTGAAAACAAGCCCCGTGGGAATCACCAGCGAGGCATTGGCCGTTAGCACTACTTTCGAGCCCGCGCCCGTCACCGTCCAGTTGGCGCTGATGGTGCGGTTGTTACCCGCTACGTTGTAGACAGTACCAACCGTTGTGAAGTCGCCCAGCGAGTTGCCCGAACCGTCGCTGCTGGTCCCGAAGGTGCTGGCCAAGTTTAGGGCGCCGGTGGCTTTGGCGTAGAATACGATGGGCGCGGTAGTAGTAAAGCTGGCCGTACTGGAAGCCGTGGTCAGGTAGTTTTCCAGACCGGGCGTGGCGTTGTCGTTGTAGGCGTAGGCCTCCAGGGTATAGCCGGTGGTGGCCGATAAGCCCGTTACCGTGAAGGTATTGGGAACGGTGCCGGTAGGGCCGGCATACACGACGTAGTTGCCGGGGCCGGTGGTGGCACCGCTGCCGAAAGTGGTGCTGGCAGGGTAGGTATTGCCATCGACCGGGGCCCCAGCCGCAACCGAGGTGGCATGAATAACCACCAGCTGCTGGGCACCATTGCCGCCGTTCGCCACCACATCGGCCTGCGAAAACACAACGTTGGCCGTGCTCAGGGCGGGCGGCGTGGTGGGCTCGATGGCCAGCATAGGAGCCGGGCCACAGGTTACGGCCACGTCTTCGAGGTAGAGCTGAGCCGTGCTTGTTTCGGCACCGCGCAGGAAGCGCAGCAGCACACTGGAACGGGTTTGGTAGGCCGACAGGTCGATGGTGTGCTTGGCAAAAGTGGCCGTCAGGTCGGTAATAGCATAGGCAACCAGGGTGGTATAGTTACTTCCCCCGTCAATCGAAACCTGCACCAGCAACGAGCGGGCCGCCGTGCTGCCGCTGCTGCGGGCTACAAAGAAATCGAGGCTGCTGGGGTAGCTGAGGGCGGTGGCATTGATCAATGAATGACCGGCACCGTTGAACACAGCCGAGCCGCCCGAAGAACCAATGCGGTTGAAGGCATTCTGCGTTACACCGTTCACCGCCCACTTCGCGAAGGGGAAAGCATCGAAGTTATCCACCAAACAAGGAGCCGTGGTCACGGCGAACGCTCCAGATGGTGAGCCATTTATGAAGGGGTTGCTGGCATTTATCCGGATGGTGTAGGCCGCGCCGGGAGTAGTACCCCCCGGAACGGTGACTGTGAGCGAGCCCACCGTGCTGGCCGTGGTGCTGAGCGCCGTGCCGGGGAATGTGCCGCCGACCGTCGAAAGCTCGGCTGAGAAGACATTACCCGTACCGAAAGTATCGGTGGTGGTATACGTCACCGTTACGCTACCGCCCTGCGTGGCCGGGTTGGGCGTGGCGGTGCCGGTGGTGATGGTAGGCACGGCTACGCAACTGAAAGCCGCAGTACTTGAGTTACGTGCTACGGGAGCAACCACCGTAAAGTCCGCGCTGTTGTCATCTGTATCTGTGCAACCACTGTTTTTCCGTACAGCTGCTGTCATGTTCCCGGTGGCTGAAGTTGAGCCTGTTCCCTCAAATCCGGTCCCTACAGTTGCCGTAGATACGCCATACCCAACCCGGTCTATTAATGTGGAGCCTGACAACAAGTCAAATCGTCCTTTGGTAGCAGTAGAAGAGATATTAACTACAGCTAACTGGTCCGGCGTAGGCAGATTGCCCGCCGTTGTCGATAAGGATACCAGAAAGTATTTACCAGGAGCAATGGATGCACTGGATGACATGGAAACAGAGCCGCCTACTACCCCGGCTGAACTGAAATATTTTACTGAGTAGCCGCTAAGTGAAACGCTTGCAGTGCCTCGATTGAAAAGCTCAACAAAGCTTACCGTGTAGGTTGAGCCAGCGTTTCCCCCTCCACCATATGCTTGGCTGATAACGAGGGTGGCGCTCTGCCCCCACCCAAGCAGCGGTAACATTAGCATCACTGCCAGCGCGAAGCTGCGGCCGATACCAGCGGAAAAACGAGGTAATGGTTTTCTCATAAAAAACGGAGTGTAGGGGTGTTGCCAAATTATCATACGGTGGACACGTTGGGTGTAAATATATTTGAATAAAATTAGATTTAAAGCATTATTCTATTATCAAATCTTTATCCCCCATCCCTAACATATTCAGCAACTTGCAATTAGATTTTTTTATTTACCGAGCCAATCCTGGAAACTCCCGGCCTTTGGCAATAAATACTTGACAGCAAACTTGTCATATCAACAGTAGGATTGGACTATCACCCACCCCTATCCCCTTAAATACACAAAGCCCTTGCGTCCGCAAGGGCTTTGTGTATTTAAGCAAGGTGGCCGGAGGTTGCACCCGCCGGCACAACGGCGGGCCGTGGCTGGTAATGGTGCCTGCCATTCCAAGACGGGGGCATTTGCTGGACGCTCCTGTCAGCGGGAAGTAATTGGGTGGCCACGCGCAGCACGGCGGGCCGCTTAGGAATGACAGGACTTATGGCATAACGCGGCACCGGCCGGCGACGGGGCAGGGTTTTTACCAGCGTGGCCATGGGCAGGTCCTTGTTCTGGGTAACGACCAACACATCGATATTCAGGCGTTCGGGCTCCTCTTTGAGGGCCCAGGCCAGGAGGGGCATGGCCAGGGCCCGGCGCATGGCCAAGGTTTCGAGGAGCAAAAACTAGTCTTCGGCCCACATGGCCAGTGGCGTGGCGGGCGGCGCGAAGAAGGTGACACGCCAGCCGCGCTCCTGGGTTCAGCCAAATTTAAAGCTGTTCAGCTCCAGCCCGCCCAGGCTGCCGGAAAGGCACAAAACGGCCAGCTGCGGCGGGGACGCCTCCCACTCATGGGGGGGCCATGCCGGGAGTGGGGCGCCTGGAAAAGGTGAATGGATTCATAGCTCAGAAAGACAGGAAGCGTGGGGCATTGGAATGGTAGAGGGTGGAAGCGTGGTGGGACAGCAAATAGAAATCGCAGCTAATCCGAACTGTCATCCTTCGCTGCGCTCAGGATGACAGTTTTATTCAAGCGCTACCCTCAGGTCCAGCGGCTGAGGAACTGCAGGAAGGCTTCTTTGTACTGGTCGCCCACGGGGATGGTGACGGCGCCAATCTGGACGGTGAGACGGCGCACGGCCTCAATCTTATCGAGCGCCACGATGAACGAGCGGTGGATGCGCATGAAACGCCGAGCGGGCAGCTTTTCCTCCATCGCCTTGAGGCTCATGAGGGAGAGCAGGGCGCGGGGCGTGCTTTTGAGGTGGACTTTGACGTAGTCCTTCAGGCCTTCGATATAGAGAATGTCGCTGAGGGCTACGCGCACCAGCTGGTACTCGGCTTTCAGGAAAAGGTATTCTTCTTCCTCAGGGCTGGTGGCGGGGGCCGTGGCGTGTTGCGCGGTGAGCTCGGCGTAGGCGCGGGCCTTGCCGGCGGCGCGCAGAAACTCCTCGTAGTTGAAGGGCTTCACCAAGTAGTCGAGGGCATCGACGCGGTAGCCTTCGAGGGCGTACTGGCTGAAGGCGGTGGTGAAGATGACCCGCGGGCCGGTGGGGCCCAGCACGCGGGCCAGCTCCAGGCCGTTGAGCTCCTGCATCTGAATATCGAGGAAGGCCAAATCGACGGTGCCGGGGTGCTCGTGCAGGTACTTGAGGGCCTCCACGGCGCTGCCAAATTTGCCCACAAGCTCCAGAAATGGCGTTTTTTGAACGAAGGACGCGACCAGGCCCAGGGCCAGGGGCTCATCATCGACGGCAATGGTTTTGAGGGGCGTCATAAGGAATAAGGAACAGGGGATAAGGAATAAGGACGTGGGAATTAAGGATAAGGAGCTGAAACGAAAGGAGCGACTACGCCCTCAATTCCTTATCCCCTATACCCTTTTCCTTGTCCCCAATATGCAACGTGAGGTGCACCCGGAATTCGTTGGCGGGCGTGTGGTCATCCACCAGCAGGTTGAACCGGCCGGGGTACAGCAGGTCGAGGCGGCGGCGGGTGTTGGCCAGGCCGATGCCGTTGCTGCCGGCCAGGTCGGTGCTGGGCAGCGCGAGCAGGGTGTTGCGCACTTCCAGCTCCAGCACATCAGACGAGGGCTGGGTGAGGCCGATAAAGATGCGGCTGCTTTGGGTGGCGGCCACGCCGTGCTTGAAGGCGTTTTCGAGGAAGGGCAGCAGCAGCATGGGGGCCACGAGCACATCGCGCACGGGCTCGGGGCGGTCGAAGGTGACGGTCACGCGCTCATCGAGCCGCAGCTGCATGAGGGTGATGTAGTCCTGCACGAAGGCAATTTCCTGGCTGAGCAGCGTGAGGCCACCGGCGGTGTCGTACAGCACGTAGCGCATCATGCGCGAGAGCCGGTGAATGGCCACGCGGGCCTGCTCGCCGTCGAGCAGCGTGAGGGCGTAGATGTTGTTGAGGGTATTGAAGAAGAAGTGCGGGTTAATCTGGGCCTTGAGCACCGACAGCTCCGAGCTCACGCGCTGCTGCTCCAGCGTCTGCCGAATCTGGGCATCGTTCTGCCACTTCTGCACCACCGTAATGCTCGTGCTGATGCCCAGCACAAACATGGTGGTGAGCAGGCCCATGGTGTCGATGCGGAAGCTGCCTCGGTTCAGCCGGGGCCGACCGGCCGCCGCCTCAAAGGCTTTGTCCATGAGGGCGGGCAGGTCGAGCACCGATTCCAGAAACTTACTGAAGCTGAGCACCACCGCCGTAGTGGCCACCAGGGCCAGAATAAACCAGCCGTTGCGCCCATGCAGCAGCAGGCGCGGCACCGTAACGTTGGCCGTGAGGTAATAGGTGGCCACCCACGCGGCAAACATCAGCCCCTGCTTCAGCCAGAACTGCGGCGGCATGGTGAGCCGCCCGGTGAGCGGCTGAAACAGCAAAAACGTGAGCCCGAACAGCCCCCACACCAGTACATGAATAAGCGGCGTGAGGTAGCGACGGGGCGTGAGGACGGCCATAGATGAGGGAGAAATCGGAACAAACATAGCCGGTCCCGTATTCCAAAGCCGGGCCAAACCGACCGCACCCGCAATTCCATCGACGGCGGGCAGCGTTTTACCGTCGGGCAGGTGGGCGGGGTTTGAAGGACGACACTCCCCTCCTTACCAAGGAGGGGATGTTTCAGCAAAGCTGAAACGGGGATGGTTGTGGGCGTTGTGGGCATTGAACGGTCGAGACCAGTTCAACACCACCCGGGACCGGTTCAACACCACCCGGGACCAGTTCCGCACCGCCCTGTCACCGTTCAACGCACACAACCACCCCAGCTGACGCTTTGCGTCAGCATCCCCTCCTTGGTAAGGAGGGGAGTTTGGTGAGGTTACACTTCCGGCCGGACTCCCGACCTTTGCCCCCATGATTCGCCCGCTTCTACTACTGCTTGTGCTGCTCTCCCCTGCTCCCGCAATCTCAGCACCATCCCTTCCCGACTATGCAACTTACCCCACCTACCTCGGCCCCGACCTTGGGCTAACCTGGCGCGGGGGCCAGGCCACGCTGCGCGTGTGGGCCCCCACCGCCTCGGCCCTGCACATGCGCCTCTACGCCGCCGGCAGCGGCGGCCCGGCCCGTGCCGACTTTGTGATGGCCAAAGCCGAAGGCGGCACCTGGACCTACACCCTGCCCGCCGGCACCACCGGCTTCTACACAGTACAGGCCACCATCGCCGGCAAAACCCTGGCCGAAGTAGCCGACCCCTACGCCCACGCCGTGGGCGTGAACGGCCAACGCGGGGCCGTGTTCAACCCCATCATCGCCGAGCCGCCGGGCTGGAAAGACGACCTGCGCCCCGCCCTGAAACAAGCCACCGACATTGTAATCGGCGAAGTACACGTACGCGACCTCACCATGCACCCGCAGTCGGGTGTGCGGCACAAGGGCAAGTTTCTGGGGGCCGCGCAGGTGGGCACCCGGGGCCCGGACGGCGTGAGCACCGGTCTCGACCATTTGGTTGAATTGGGCCTGACCCACGTCCACCTGCTGCCCACCACCGATTTCGCCAGCATCGACGAAGCCGCGCCCGCCAGCGCCAACCGCTACAACTGGGGCTATGACCCGCTGAACTACTCCGTGCCCGAAGGCACCTACTCCACCGATGCCACCAACCCGGCCGCCCGCATCCGCGAGTTCAAGCAGCTGGTGGAAAACCTGCACGGGGCCGGCCTGCGCGTGGTGCTCGATGTGGTGTACAACCACACCGCCGATGCCCGCCGCAGTAATTTCGAGCAGCTGGTGCCCGGCTACTACTACCGCCACAACCCCGACGGGAGCCTGAGCAACGCCACCGCCTGCGGCAACGAAGTAGCCTCGGAGCGGCCCATGGTCCGCAAGCTCATCGTGGAATCGGTGGCGTATTGGGCGCAGCAGTACCACGTCGACGGCTTCCGTTTCGACCTCATGGGCGTGCTCGACATTGAAACCATGCGCGCCGTGCGCGTGGCCCTCGACCAGCAGGACCACAGCATTTTCATCTACGGCGAGGGCTGGACCGCCGGCCCCTCACCCCTGCCCGACGCCAAACGCGCCCTCAAGGGCAATATGATGAAGCTGGACCGCATTGCCGCCTTCGGCGACGAGCTGCGCGATGGCGTGAAGGGCCACTACGCCCACCAGACCGAGCCCGGCTTCGCCAGCGGCCAACCCGGCCTGGAGGAAAGCGTGAAATTCGGCATCGTGGCCGCTACCCGGCACCCGCAGCTCGATTATACGAAGGTTAACTACTCGAAAGCGCCGTGGGCCGGTGCACCGTCGCAGGCCATCAACTACGTGGCCTGCCACGACGACCGGGTACTCTGGGACAAGCTCAAGGTATCGAACCCCAACACCTCGGAAGACACGCTCATCAAGATGGATTTACTGAGCAACACCATCGTGTTCACCTCGCAGGGCGTACCGTTTTTGCCGGTCGGCGATGAGTTCCTGCGCACCAAGGGCGGCTCCTCCAACTCCTACAACCAGCCCGACAGCGTGAACCAGATTGACTGGGGCCGCAAGGCCAAATACGTGGGCGTGTACGAGTTCTACCGCAAGCTGCTGGCCCTGCGCCGCAACCACCCCGCCTTCCGCCTGCCCACCACCGAGCTCATTCAGCAGCACCTCGAATTCCTGCCCAACATGGCCCCCGGCATCATCGCCTACCAGCTGAAGGACCACGCCGGCGGCGATGCCTGGAACACCATCACCGTCATTTTCAACGGCAACCGGGGGGCCTGGAGCGTGCCCCTGCCCCGCGAAACCTACAAAGTAGTGCTGCGCGGCAACCAAATCCAGGAAGAAGGCCTCGACGTGCTGGAGGTAACCAGCGGCGTGCAGGTCCCCGGCAACTCCGCCCTGATTCTGGTGCGGTAGAGACGCATAATTGCGTCTCGTCGTTGAACGGTAATCGTACAGACGATGCGGACGAAGAGACGCAATTATGCGTCTCTACCCTTGCTGATTTGAAAAAATTCGCTTTCCATTTTGGAAAAATTCATCCCCGTTGGGCCCCGTGCCCGGCGGGGATTTTTTATTATTCAATTGGTAATCAACAGGTAGTTCGGTTCGAACCCAGGCATCACCAATCCGGCATTGGTATTGGCATATGGTGGAGGCAACCAATTAACGGCCGCACCGGCCACCACCTCCCTCCCCCCAATACCAACGCCATGAACGCACTTCCTTCTTTCGATTCCGCCCCCGGCCTCCCCAAGTGGCAGCAGCCGGAAAAAGTAGCCGGCCGCGTGGTCCTTATCGGGCTGGTAGGCACGGCGGTGTATTTCTGGGGCAGCATCCTGCCCTTCCTCGTCGACATGGTGTTCGACACCGTGAAGCTGGGCATCGGGCTGGGCACGCTGTTCGTGCTGTTTCTGCTGGCCACCAACAAGCGGATTCACGCCGGACTGTGGTACGCCGGGCAGCGGGTGCTGCGCTCGATGGCGGGCATCTTCGTCAACACCAACCCCATCGGTATCATGGAGGACTACATCTCGAACACCGAGAAGGAAGCCCGCAAGATGGACGCCGAAGTCACCAACATCGAAGGGGCGCACGAGCTGGTGAAGCGCAAGCTGGCCGCCAACGCCGCCCAGATAAAGGAGTACCTGGCGCTGGCCGACTCGGCCACCCGCCAGGGCGAAAAGGACGCCGCCGAGAGCTACGCCATGCGCGCCGCCCAGGTGCAGGACTATAACCAGCGCCTGCAGCCCATGGCCACCACCACGGCCAACGTGACGGTAGTAATGCGCCAGATTCTGAAAGCCGCCCTGCGCCAGATTGATGGCAGTAAGTTCAAAGTCAACCTTTTGAAGGATGAATATCAGCTGGCGAAACGCACCAGCTCGGGCATGCGCGCGGCCATGAACATCCTGCGCGGCGACCCCGACAAGAAGTACTTCTTCGACCTGGCCACGGACCGCGTGGCCGAAGACATGGCCCAGCAGCTGGGCCAGATTAAGCAGGCCATGCGCTACTCGCAGGAGTTCGTGAAGGAGATGGACATCCAGAACGGGGTGATGAGCGAGAAGGGCCAGCGCCTGCTCGACCAATACCAGAAAGGCGAATTCAACGCCGTGCTCAACGAAAAACCGCAAGCTCCCCAGAACATTCTCACCACTAAAAAAGCCTCCGATGATGCCTACTCTAGCCTGCTTGATTAGCTTTTTGCTGGCCTGGGCCTGCTTGAGCAGCGCAGACTTTGTAGCGCGGACTTTTAGTCCGCGAGTCACCCAGCCAGCCCACTCTATTTCCATTCAACCACCCCATTCGCGGACTAAAAGTCCACGCTACTACTCCGATGACAACACGCGGTAAATTCATTATTGGCCTCCTTCTTTTTGGCCTCCTGTACTTCGGCATCAACAAGCTGGTTACCAGCGGTGCCGTATTTAAAAAGGCCGACACGCAGTCGGTGCTTTTGAACTCGATTGAGCTGCCCACGACCACCGGCGGCAACCGCGCCAACATCGTGGTGCCGCTGGCCCCCATGCCCGGCACCGCCCCGGCCGACAAAGGCACGCCCCTCACCTGGGAAGTGATGGCCTGGAACAGCCAGATGGCCGGCATGCTGGCCAACGGCGGCCCGCGTTCCACGATGGGCTCGGCGGCCGCCGCCAACGGCCTCGACATGCAGATTGTGCGTCAGGACGACGTGAGCAAGATGCAGGCCGACCTGGTGAAAAACGCCCTCGACCTGCAAAGCAACCCGGCCACTCCCGGCCTGATTGTGAGCATCATGGGCGACGGCCTGCCGGCTTTCTCGGCGGTGCAGAACGAGCTAAAAAAAACCGGCACGCAGCTGCAAATCATCCCCTACTCGGTGGGCAAATCCTTCGGCGAAGACAAGCTGATGGGCCCCAAGGAGTGGCTGGATAACCCCAAGCTGGCCCTGGGCAAAACCGTGGCCTGCTATCTGCGCGACGGCGACCAGAACATTGCCCTAAAATGGTGCGCCGACAACGGCCTGAAGGTGAACCCCGACGAAACCACCTACGACCCCGAAGCCGTGAACTTCATGGCCGCCAGCGACTTCCTGGTGGCCGCCGAGAAATACATCCTCGGCAAGCCCGAAGCCCGCACCAAGGTAGTGAACGGCAAGAACACGGGCGTGAAGGTGGACGTGGTAGCCGATGCCGTGGCCACCTGGACGCCCGGCGACGTGAACATCGCCAAGCAGCGCGGCGGCCTCGTGAACATCGTGAGCACCAAGGACTACTCCAACCAGATGCCCAACATCATGGTAACGACCAAGCGCTGGTACGACGCCCACCCCAAAGAGGTACTGGGCCTGATGACGGCCTTCGCCGTGGCCGGCGACCAGGTGAAAAGCCACCCCGAAGCCCTGACCCGCGCCGCCGATATTTCGGCCACCGTGTACGGCGACCAGGATAAGCCCGGCGCCTACTGGCTGAAGTATTACAAAGGCGTGAGCGAAGCCGACCGCAACGGCGAAGTAGTAGAGCTGGGCGGCAGCAAAGCCTTCAATTTCAGTGACAACCTGACCTTGTTCGGCCTTGATGAAGGCGGCACCAACATCTACGCCTCGGTGTACAAAACCTTCGGCGACGTGCAGAAGAAGCTCTATCCGAAGGAGCTGCCCATCTACGTGCCACTCACCGAAATGCTGGACCTCGCGCCCCTACAAAAGCTGCAGGCTCAGTACAAAGGCAAAGCCGTAGCCCCGGCCGAAACCCAGCAGTTTGCCGCCGGCGACGAAATCCGCCAGAGTGTGAGCAAGCGCGCCTGGAACATCGAGTTCAACAGCGGCCAGAGCAGCTTCACGCCCCAAACTACCCGCGAGCTAACCCAGCTGTTCGATGACCTGGTAGTAGCCGGCCGCCTGAAAGTAGCCGTGCACGGCCACACCGACAACGCCGGCGACCCCGGCAAAAACCAACAGCTTTCGGAAGACCGCGCCATGGCCGTGCAGCACTGGCTCGAAACCAAGAGCCACAGCGCCTTCCCCGATGGCCGCATCCAGGTGTACGCCCACGGCGCCACCGAGCCGGTAGCCAGCAACACCACGCCCGATGGCAAAGCGAAGAACCGCCGGGTCGAGGTGGTGCTGGGCAACTAGAACGACACTCCCCTCCTCAGCTGAGGAGGGGATGTGAGCGCCGAAGAGGCGCGAATGGGGGTGGTTGGCCTCGTTGAACGACACCCGAACGAAACCCTTACAGAACCTCACGCGAGTCGTTCAACGATTCAACCACCCCAGTTGAGCCTGCGGCTCAACGTTCCCTACTTGGTAAGGAGGGGAGTTTGACCGCCATTTCCGTCCTCCCACCATGAAGACCCTCTTCTCCCCTAACGCCCAGCCGCGCCCGCTCATCTTCACCACCATGGTGGTGGCGCAGGTGGCCCTGCTGCTGCTGTTATGGCTGTTTTACCCCATGCAGCTCTTCCCCAGCCTGAGCGAAGTATTCCGCTCCCTCGGCGACCTCATCACCACGCAGGGCCTCATCCCGGAGCTGTGGGCCAGCATGACCACCGCCATCGAGGCACTGGCCGTGGCCACGGTGCTGGCGCTGGGCATTTCCTACCTCACGGCGCTACCCTTTTTCCGGCCCATCGCCTACGCGGCCTCCAAGATGCGCTACCTCACCCTCACCGGCCTCACCTTTTTCATGGCCCTGATGGTCAGCTCCGGCCATCAGGTGAAGCTGTCAGTGCTCATTTTCGGGGCCACCGTATACCTGGTCACGGGCATGACGAGCGTAATTCTGACCACCACGCAGGAGGAAATGGACCACGCCCGCACCCTGGGCATGAGCGAGTGGCGCAGCTTCTACGAAGTGGTAGTGCTGGGGAAATTGGATGAGATGCTCGAAGTGGTGCGCCAGAATTTCGCCATCATCTGGACCATGATTACGCTGGTGGAAACGCTCTACCAATCGGAAGGTGGCATCGGGCTGCTGCTGTATAAGCAGAACCGGTACCTGCACCTCGATGGGGTGCTGGCCATTCAGCTGGTGATTCTGGCCACGGGCGCGGCGCAGGACTACGTATTTGTGCTGCTGCGGAGGGTGTTTTTTCCTTACTCGGCGCTGGGCAGTAGCGCGGACTTTTAGTCCGCGAGTGAACGGTACGCCTGAACGTTTCCACCCAATTGCTTCAACTCGCGGACTAAAAGTCCGCGTTACTGCGCCAGGAAGCTATACGGCCACTTTTCCCAGTCATCAACCAGCCCGGCTTTCACCGGATTGTCCAATACGTAGCGGATAATCCGGTCCAGCTCTCCTGGCCGCACCACGTGGTCGTAGCTCTCGGCCTGCCAGAAACTGCCGCTCCGGCCCAGCAACTGATTCGCCTGCTTGCTGGAATAGCCTTTTAGCGATTGTAGTGTTTTTACCAGCGACGGCGCTCCTTCGGACAGTTCTACTACCAGATGAGCGTGGTTGGGCATGATGCAGTAACATCGCAGGTGGTAGCCTTTTCCATCGGGATAATGCAGGGCCTGTGCCACGATGGCCGCAATTTCGAGCTGCCGCAGCCAGGTGGGACCGTAGCTACTGCCCGCCAGCAAATCATCGAAACGCCCGAAGTATTTCTTCCGCTCGGCATACTGCGCGACGGGGTCTGGCCCGCAGCTTTCCTGCAGCAATCGCGCTTCGGTCTGCAGCCGCTCCAGCACCTCCTGCGGCAGGCTACCCGCCAGCCGGAATGTAATGAAAATGAGTTCGCCCGGTGGCAGCCGGTGCGGCAGGTTGCGCTCATAATAAATCAGGTCGGACACCCTGCAATGTAGCGTGGACTTTTAGTCCGCGACCCACAAAGTCCCTCAAAACATCCTTTTCCACCGCTCTCACTCGCGGACTAAAAGTCCGCGCTACTTCCCATGACCATCCACACCCACGCCTACCGCGACCCCATCCTGACGCTCAACAACGTCTCCATCACCCTCAACAACGAGCAAATCCTGCGCGACATCAACGCCCAAGTCCTCGACGTGACCCGGCCCAACATGCGCCAGGGCCAGGTCGTGGGCTTCTACGGCCGCTCGGGCATCGGCAAGTCGGTGCTGTGCCGCATCATGGCAGGCCTCATCGCCCCCGGCACCGGCACAGTGGAAGTGGGCCTCGCCCAGCAGCCCGTGACGCCCGGCATGGTGGGCTTTGTGCAGCAGCGCTACCCCCTTTTCGAGCACCGCACCCTACACGACAACCTGCTGGTGGCTGCCCAGCGAAAGCACGCCCCCGCCGACGCCCGCCAGCACGTCGAGGCCTACCTCGAACGCTTCGGCCTGGCCCCGCACCGGCGCAAGTACCCGGCCCTGCTCTCGGGCGGACAGCGCCAGCGGGCGGCCATCGCCCAGCAGCTGCTCTGCTCCGACCACCTCATCCTGCTTGATGAGCCCTTCTCCGGCCTCGACGTGGCCATGATTGACGAAGTGAAACGCATCATCGTCGAAGTTACCACCATGGACGAGCTGAACACCGTCATCATCGTCTCGCACGACATCGTGACCACCACCGCCCTGGCCGACCGCCTCTGGCTGCTCGGCTACGAACACGACGCGGCCGGGGCCCTCGTGCCGGGCGCCACCATCAGCTCCCAGCACCAATACAACCTGGCCGAAATGGGCCTCGCCTGGCACGAAAACGTCGAAGCCGAACCCGAATTCGCCCAGTTCGTCGAGCACATCAAGCAGGAGATTAGGGGGAGTTAGGTAAGGTCGCGCACTTGCCAGTCGGGCGATAAACGATTGGGATGAAGATTGTATAAATGAAATTTCAAACCCCACTCATCCAATTTATTGGTTAGTTTCTGGTCGAGACCAGCTACTCGTTGCTTTCTACCTAACTGATAAATACCGTTTTCTGCGGGGTTAAGTGTTCCGACAGGTAACGCAGGTTCTACTAAAAGCAGGACCACCTCTATTGCTGGTTGTTGGCTCAAGCAGGCATATGGACCCAAGATTTCATCCTGCAAACGTTCGGCAATTAGCAGCCCAGCCAGGGTGCCAGCTGTTTTCTGCATTACCGTTCTAAACAACTCCGTATGTCGGGGCTCTTTTTTTCTAGAATCACTCAGTTCTTTACCTAACGCTTCCCGTTTGCGGTCATCTTTTACCTCAATGAACTGCAACCGTTCCGGCATGCCAGGCAGCCTACACACTATATCTATTCCCCGCACGTACTGCACGCCACCTTTCTCCATTACCCGCCTGTAGAAGCTAGCCGCATCACCCGTTACGGGGTTGACTGGCCGGTCATAAGGTACTGCCTGCCAACCCTCAGAAAACTCAATTTCCAAGTTTCGCTCAATTATCCTTAGCATGAGCTTAACTATTTTCTCGGGCAAAGATTTCTTCCAAGTCGTCGGCTTGGTCTAACTCAACTTCCAATGCCACTACATCGGGCAGATACTTAAAATCATCCCGCGTGACGACTACAGTAGGTTGTCCCTGTTCTGCATTTAAACCAAAATATTTTATGGGCAGCGCCTCCTCATCTACCTCCCGCGACAAGATATGAAATTCTTTTAACAGACTCATACTGTGAGTTGCCAAGATAATTTGAAATTTCTGACGTGCCAGTTCAGCAAGCACTTTTGCTAATTCGCGTAGTAGAGCCGGATTGAGATTCGCTTCTGGTTCATCCCAGAACAGCGTAGCATTTTTATTTAAGCTCCCAATGGCAAGTAGATGGCTGAGTGTCCCCAATTTGCGGAATCCTTCAGCTGCCAATCCAACCCGGAATCTCGCACCGTTTTTTGGGTAGAAATAAAACCGCCCATCCTCCGACTGTATTTCTCCCTGCATAATATCGGCCCATTTGCTAAGCACTGGCTTTGCAAATGCCGGTGGCGTTTTAGGCACCCGAATAGTCAGTTGTGTTGCCAAGTCAAGATAGGTGCTATCAAATACATCCGGATTATTTTTGCTAATACCCAGAATGTCGGGCATTAGTGATAAAATCTCTTTAGCCGGAATGAAGATGGGCGTAGCTGTTTCTTTGGCGGCAAACTGAAACGGCTGGTCAGGCCCTATACTGTTTAAAGGATGGTCAGAGTGTTTGATTCTGAAAGCAAATCGAGAATCGCCCTCCGTCCCAAACGATGCACTTACCTGCGCATCTTGTTCACCAGCATTATTTCGCACCAACTTATTCTGCGTGCCTGGCAGAAATACAGCAGACAAACGACTAGATAGCGCAATACTAACTGAAAGCTGGAAATCAGTGGGGTCGAATTCATCCTTAGGTTTGTTGCGCCTAATTTGTTCTGCGAAAGCAACCGTTTGGGCCACCGCATAACCAAGCTTCAGCACATGGCTTTTACCAGTACCGTTATTACCAACAATCACATTCAGTCCTGGCCCAAATTCAAAATCAACTTCGGCAAAGGCGGTGAAATTCTCAATATGAAGGCGTTCTAGCATAGCTCAAAACTACTGCTAATTGCCGTCTGCTCTCACTTTCCAACGCAAAAAAATGCCCACTGGTACCCTGCTCATCATCGACGACGAAGCGCGCTTGCGCCAGCTGCTGGCCCAGGTGCTGGAGCTGGAAGGCTACACCGTGCTGCAAGCCCCCGACGCCCACCGCGGCCTGGAGCTGCTCCAGCAACACGCCGCCGACATCCTGCTCGTGCTCTCCGACGTGAAGCTGCCCGATGCCAACGGCGTCGACCTGCTGCCCCGCTTCAAAGCCGCCGCCCCCGATGCCGAAGTGGTGCTGCTCACCGCCTTCGGCACCATCCCCGACGGCGTGAAGGCCATGAAGCTCGGCGCGTTCGACTACCTCACCAAGGGCGATTTTGAGCAGCAGCTGGTGGTGGTGGTCGACCGCGCCGCCGAAAAAGCCCGCCTCCGCCAGCGCGTGACGGAACTGGAGCGCCGCGTGGGCCAGCAGTACCGCTTCGAGTCCATGATTGGTCACTCGCCCGAGCTGCGGCGCGTGCAGCAGCTGGCCCGCCAGGTAGCGCCCACCGACAGCACCGTGCTGCTCGAAGGCCCCACTGGCAGCGGCAAAGAGCTATTTGCCCAGGCCATCCACCAGGCCAGCGGGCGGCAGGGCAAGGCCTTCGTGGCCGTCAATTGCAGCGCCTTCCCCAAGGATTTGCTCGAATCCGAGCTGTTTGGCTACAAGAAGGGCGCCTTCACCGGCGCGCTCTCCGACAAGAAGGGCCTGCTGGAAGAAGCCAACGGCGGCACCCTGTTTCTGGACGAAATCGGCGAGCTGGAGCTCAACGTGCAGGCCAAGTTCCTGCGCGTACTCGAAAGCCAGAGCTTCACCAAGCTCGGCGACACCAAGCCCACCAAGGTGAACGTGCGCCTGGTGGCCGCCACCAACCGCAACCTCAAGCAGGAAGCCGACGAAGGCCGCTTCCGCCCCGATTTGTACTACCGCCTCTCGGTGTTCGTCATCAACGTGCCTTCCCTCAAAGAGCGCCCCACCGACGTGCCGCCGCTGGCCAACTACTTCCTCCAGCACTTCGCCGCCCGCCTCGCCAAGCGCCTACCCGGCCTTTCGGACGAGGCGTTGGCCCTGCTGCAGCGCTACCCCTGGCCCGGTAATGTGCGCGAGCTGAAAAATGTGCTCGAGCGCGCCGCTATTCTGGCCCCGCCGGGCGAGCTGTTATCGGCTGATTTTCTACCCGATGAGTTCCATGCCCTGGGTCGCCCTGCGAAGCCCGGTGCCGACGCGGCCGACGACAGCATGCGGGCCGTGGAAGCCCGCCACATCAGCAAGCTGATGGGCGAGCTGGACGGCAACAAGCCGGACGTAGCTAAGCGCCTGGGAATTGGCCTCACCACGCTGTACCGGAAGCTGGAGGAATACGGATTGGGGTAGGGTGCGTTAACTGGCGCGAGTTTAGCGCAGCGTAACTCGTGCCGAAAATGACGGGGAGGCTGCGCCTCCCCTGCTGCGCCAGCGGCAATGTAGTACCGCGCCCACTGCGCCGTTCTGCTGCGAGGCACAGCCTCACCCGAACGGCAGGTACGAGTTACGGCTGCGCCTAAACTCACGCCAGTACTGCCTATTGCGCCGTTCTATTGCGAGGCACAGCCTCGCCCGAATGGCAGGCACGAGTTACGGCTGCGCCTAAACTCGCGCCAGGGCTACGGTCGCTTTGAGCTAGTCAAATCCAGCAGCAACTGGCAGAGAGCGGTTTCTTCGTAGGGCTTGGTGAGGCAGGCATTCATGCCAGCGGCCAGGTAGGCGGCGCGGTCGGCGGCGAAGGCATTGGCGGTGAGGGCGATGATGGGCAGGGTAGCGCGGGCCGGGTCGGGGTGCCGGCGGATGGCCTGGGTCACCTCCACCCCACTCAGGCCCGGCATGCGGATATCGAGCAGGGCCACATCGAAGGCATGCGCCTGCAGCTCGGCCAGGGCATCGAGGCCATTGCCCACGGCCCGCACCTGCACGCCCCAGTATTCGAGCACGACCACGACAATGCGCTGGTTTACCAGGTTGTCTTCGGCCAGCAGCACGCGCAGGCCGCGCAGGGCTTCGTAAGAATCATCGGGCGGGGCGGGGGCCAGCGGCACGGCCGGCTCCGGGGCGCGGGGCAGCACCAGCTGAAACGAGAACGTGGTGCCCACGCCGGGCGCACTGCACAGGCGCAGGGTACCACCCATCTGCTCCACCAGCTGCTGGCTGATGGCCAGGCCCAGGCCCGTGCCGCCGAAGCGCATGCTAGTTTCGGCACTGGCCTGGCTGAAGGCGTCGAAGATGTGGGCTTGCTCCCCAGGAGCGATGCCGATGCCGGTATCCGCCACCCAAAAGCGCAGCACGAGCTCCTGCGGCGTATCGTGGCGCACTTCGGCCCCCAGCCGAATATGGCCCTGCTCGGTGAACTTAATGGCGTTCGACAACAAGTTGAGCAGCACCTGGTGCAGGCGGTAAGCATCGCCCACCACCCGGAGCTCGGCCGAATGCGGCGGCTCAACGTGCAGAGTCAGCCCTTTTTGGGCGGCCAGAGTGGCCACCATCTGGCCGGCCCCCTGCATGGCCACGGCCACATCGAAAGGCTCGTGGTTGAGCTCCAGGTGGCGGGTGGTGATTTTGGCCATGTCCAGCACGTCGTTCACGAGGGCCAGCAGGTGCTGGCCGGCCTCCTGCATGGTGCCCAGGTAATCGAGCTGCGGCGCGGTGAGGGCCGTTTTGCGCAGGAGGGCGGCCATGCCCAGCATGCCGTTGAGGGGCGTCCGGATTTCGTGGCTCATGCGGGCCAGAAAGGCTTCCTTGCCGCGGGCATTTTCTTCGGCTTCCTGCTTGGCATGCTGCAGGGCGCGCTGGGCCAGCACGCCGAGCGTCACGTCGTAGCCAGAGGCCACCACGTAGGGCGAGTAGCCTTCCTCGGTCACCTTATAGGTGTAGTAGTTGAGGTAGCGCAACTCGCCGGCCTTGTTGCGGATGCTGACGACGCGGGGCTGCGGCAGGGCCGACTCGTAGCCGTCCAGATAGGCTTGCAGGGTGGCATGGTGTTCCGGGGTCAGGGCTTCGCGCAGGTGAAGGCCCACCAGCTGCACCGCCGGCATGCCCATGAGCCGCTCAATGGCCGGGTTAACGGAAAGGATTATGCCCTGCTGGTTGTGGGTACAAATCAGGGCCTGCGAGTAGTACACCAGGTCGTGGTACTGTTTTTCGCGGCGCTCCAGCTCCTGGCGGGCCTGCTTCATGGCCGTGATGTCGGTGCCGATGGTGAGGATATTGACCTGGCCATCGGCCCGGAGCATGGGCCGCTTGTGCATGTGAAAATGGAGTATTTCGCCCGAAAGCTGGGTGAAGGGCAGCTCTACCGTCAGGGATTGGTGCGTGTTCTGCACCTGCTGGTTCAGGGCGCGCACCAGGTCCCGCTCCTGCTGCACCACGGGGCTCGTGATTTCGGCATGCTGATGCTGGGCGCGTTGCACGGCTTCATCGTAGGCCTTGTTAAAAAACGATATCCGCCCTTCGGCATTCATCAGACAAATAACATTGGGCAGGGAGTCCACAATCTGCCGGATAAAATCCTGCTGCTCCTGCAACATGGCCTGCACCTCGTGCTGCAGCTTTTCAGCCTGGTAGCGCGCCGTAATGTCGATACCCGAACCCACTACCAGGCGCAGGGCCCCATCGGCCCCAAACACGGGCCGCAAGTGGCGCATTATCAGCTGGGGGCGCTGGTGGCGGCTGGTACGCATTTCCTCCCAGGTCACGTCCTCGCCG
This sequence comes from Hymenobacter siberiensis, assembly GCF_018967865.2. Classification (NCBI taxonomy): domain Bacteria; kingdom Pseudomonadati; phylum Bacteroidota; class Cytophagia; order Cytophagales; family Hymenobacteraceae; genus Hymenobacter; species Hymenobacter siberiensis. The sequence goes on along the minus strand of NZ_JAHLZY020000001.1, from coordinate 1,688,748 downwards.
GTACGCACGGCCAGGTCGAAGTACTGGTTTCGCTGTTGGTGCAGGCCGGCGGGGTGCTGCTGGTGGTGAAGGGCAAAATATTCGTCGCTGGTGAGGCCGATGATTTGCCGACGCACCACCGGGTCGGCCACCGACGACGGATTGACGAACAGAAAGCGGTGATTGGCATCGAACACGGCCACGTCCACGGGCAGCAAGTCCAGGATGGACTCGTAGAACTCCTGCTGCCGGGCTATTTCCTGCTCGGCCTGCTTGCTGGCCGTGATGTCGCTGCCCGAGCCAATGACCAGCAGCATGCCATTGTGCCCCCGCACGGACCGGTAGCTCCGCTGCAAATACCGCGGTCCCGGGTAAGTTTCCTCCCAAGTTACCTCGGCCCCGGTGCGCAGGGCTTTGGTGAAGGCAGCCGCTCGCTGCTCGATGACGGCGGCCGGCAGCCCGCGCTGCACACCGGCCACCGTGCTGGTCTGGCCCAGCATCCAGGCGCGAACGGCAGGGTCGGGCTCCACCACCGGGTTGAGAAACAAGTAGCGGTGCTGGGCGTCGAACACGGCCATGGCCGTAGGTGTCTGCTCCAGAATGCTCTCGTAAAAGGTACGCTGCGCGGCCAGCTGCTGCTCGGCCAGGTGCCGGGCCGTGATGTCAGTGAGGTAGAGGGTAACCGTATCCTGGCCCGGCCCGGCCACGGCCCGGCACAGGTAGTGCTGCCCGGCCACTTCCAGGGCCTGCTGCTGCTGCGTGGGGGTGCGCAGCGCAGCCTGCACCAGCGCGTGCAGCTGCTGCTGGAAATCACCCTGCGTGCCGGCCGCCAGGGCTTGCAGCAGGGGTTGGGCAGCAGGGTTGGCATAAATCACCTCGCCGGTGGCCGTTAGGCGCAGGGTGGCGTTGGGGTTTTGCTGGGCAATGAAGGAAAGCGTCCGAATCTCGGCATCGCGCTGATGCCGCTTGGTCACGTCGCGGTAGCAAATCAGGCGGCCGGCGCACACGGTATCCAGCACCAGGTAGTCAAGCTCAACCACCCGCCCATCGGCCAGCCGGAACTCCTCCCGCAGCACGGTTTGCCCCGCCGCATGCAGGGCACGGGCCCGCGCCGCAAAGGCCGCGGCGTCGGCAAACGCATTACCGATAGCAACGGCCTCGTGCGGAATCGGCGGCTTGCCCTCCAGGGGACCGGCCACCGGCGGCAAGCCAAACATCTCCCAAAATGCCTGATTAACAAACTGAATCTGATTGGAGTGGTCCACCAGCACCAGGGCAGCCGGCAGGTGCTGCACCAGGGTCGTGAGCTGGGTGTGATAGTGCTGGGCGCTGACGGCCACGGCGGCCAGCTGTCTTTCCAGGGTAGCGGCCTGGGCCTGGGCGGTAGCCAGGGCAGTTTCGGCCTGCTCGCGGCGGGCACGCTCGGTAGCAACGAGTGCGGCCCAATCAATATCGGAGTGGGGAGCAGCGGGGAAGATGGCCATGGAAAGGAAAAGGTGGCATAAGGCCAGAGCCGCTGGTGGTAGCAGTGGCCCGGGCGGCGGCCCAAGATACGGCGATACGGCCGGGCGGGTGGCAAACAAGGCCCGCCGCTTGATTACGGTCCTGCCAGAGCCGCCGTCTGGGACCGACGTTATAGCTTTAACCGATTTACGGGCTCATCCGCCCTTTGTTCTCAATTTATTTGGGTGCCGAAACCGGCCGGCCACCTGGTCGGGGGCCGGGGCGGCATTCGTTGCGTCATGTCCCTCAAACTAAAAATCCGCCTCAGCGTCTTTCTGCTACTGCTGCTGCTGCTGGGGCTGGGCGGCTACGCCTTCCTCACCATCCGCTTTCTCGAAAACGGCGCGCACGGCATCGAGCAAGCTGATTTCAACACGGCCCGCTTTGCGGTGCTGGCATTTCTGGCGGCCGGCACGGCGGTGGGCATCACCATGATGGTGCGGCTGCCACGCATCGTGGTGCGCCCCCTGCACCGCCTCACCGCCGACATGGAGCGGGTGGCTGGCCCCGGCCCCGCCACCCGCGTGGCCGTGGGCAAGCGCGACGAGGTGGGCACCGTGGCCGCCGCCGTGAACCTGGTGCTGAGCCAGGCCCAGGACGAGCGCCGCGCCACCCTGGCCGAGCTCTTCACCGAGCGCAACCGCATGGAAAGCCTCGTGCGCAGCCTCGATGAGGGCCTGCTCCTCCTCGATGAGCGCGGCACCATTGTGCTGGCCAACCCCGTGGCCTGCGACCTGCTGGGCCTGCCGCAGTCGGAGCTGCTGGACCTGCCCGCCACCGCCGTGGCCGCCACCAACGAGCTGCTGCGCGACCTGCTGGTGCCCCTGGCCGAAGCCAACATGGCCGGCGATGAGACGCCCGACCCCGTGTTCATGTTTCCGCACAAGGGCGACGCGCCGCACTACCAGCTCAAAATAAGCCCCATTGAAACCGTGGACCAGGCCAGCCGACGCACCGCCGCCGGCCACATCCTGTGCCTGCGCAACGTGTCCGACTTTAAGAAGCTGGACGAGCTGAAATCCACCTTTTTGGCCACGATTTCGCACGAGCTGAAAACACCGCTGGCCAGCATCAAACTCAGCCTGATGCTGTTGCAGAACCCGCGCACCACCGATGCCGAGCGCCAGGTGCTGGCCACCGGCATCGGCGAGGAAACCCAGCGCCTGCTGAACATGGTGGGCCAGCTCATCGAAGTATCGCGCCTCGACGCGGGCGCGGGCATCAAGCTCAACGTGCAGCCCATGCACCTGGCCGACGTTATCCGCTACGCCACCCAAACGGTGCACCCGCAGCTGCACGACAAGCAGATTCGGCTCGACCTGCAGCTGCCCGAGGCCCTGCCCGAAGTGCACGGCGACGTGGAAAAAACCACCTGGGTGCTCATCAACCTGCTTTCCAACGCCATCCGCTACTCGCCCACGGCGGCCCCGCTCATCATCCGAGCCATGCAATGGGGCGAGATGGTGCGCGTGAGCGTGGAGGACCAGGGCCCCGGCATTGCGGCCGAGCACCACAAGCGCATCTTCCAGCGCTTTGCGGGCGTGCCGGGCCAGGGCGGGCACGGCAGCTCGGGGCTGGGCCTCAGCATTTCACGCGAGTTTATTGGGGCGCAGGGCGGGCAGCTGTGGGTGGAAAGCCAGCCGGCAGCGGGCAGCCGGTTTCTGTTTACGCTGCCGGTGGTGGGCTAAGGGGTTAAGGCTGGGTTGAGAGGCTAAACAGGGACGTCATGCCTCGGCTGCGCTCGGCATGACGCGTGCAGTAGTATTCCAATCACTAGGAAAAGAAATAGTGGCAGCACGCGTTATGCCTGTGCTGCGCTCGGCATAACGTCTCTATGGTACCATTTCCGGCCGTTTGCCGCCGGCATGCGTAAACCCAACCGTACCGGCGGCCCCGCGCCGCCTTTCCCTTTTTTAATATATGCTGACCCCCGCCCCCAAATTCACCGTTGAGCGCCTCACCTTCGCCACCCTCACCGAGCTGCCCAATACCTGGCAGAATTCAGATTACAAAGCCTTGTTGGTGAAGATGAACTACGACAATCCGGACGCCATCAGCGAAGCCGAATTGAAGGAAATGTGCCTCATGTCCTTCACCGATTTGGAGCCCCGCGAGGCGGCCGAAGTGGTGCTGGGCTACTTGTATCCGGAAGAGCTGAATGCCGGCCAGATTGAAAACCTGAGCCACCAGATGCTCACCGAGAAGCTCTGGGAAGAAAACCCCGAATTGCCGCTGCACAAGGGCTTTTACCAGGCCACGCAGCTGCTGCACGATGCATACAACGGCACCTTCCCGGCCACCAAGGCCGTGGAGTTCCAAGTGAAATGCACCGCCGAAAACCCCGCCGACCTGGCCCTATTTGCTGATGAGCCGGCCGCGCCGCTGGTGCGCCTGCTCGCGCCCGGCCTGCCAGCCAATGCGCTGATTAACCGCCTGTTCTCGTCGCAGGTGGAAGGCGACAAGTTCGAGGAAGCGAAATCGATGCTCTGGCAATTGAGCACGAAGGAAAAAACGGATAACTCCATCACCTTCGACGTAGTGAGCTCGGCCTACTGGCTGGAAGATTTCAAGTACGCCGACACCTACGAGACCACCACCCACGCCGACGCCGCCGTACCGGCCGAAGAATAGCCAGAACTTGCGTAGGCGAACAGCCGCAAAGCGGCGGCACATATTGCCGGAACAGGATGCCGCCGCTTTGCGGCTCTGTTCGGTTCTGCAATTCTTTACGACCAACGTGTCGCCGCTTCGCGGCTGGAAAAAATCGTCAACTGCGTAAGTCCTAACCCAGCAACCAGAAACTTTCGCATAAGCTGCCCTACATTGGCTCCTTTAGCTCGTGGCAGCCCCGCCGCGCACCCGGTATTTTATGAGATTCTTCACCCTACGACGAGTATTGGCACTGGTGCTGCTGCTGGCCGTGCTGGGCGCGGGACTGGCCGTGTGGCTGCGGGGCAGTGAATATGCCCGCCGCCTGGTGACCCAAAAAGTGCGGCAGGGCCTCACGCAAAATTCGGAGCTGGTGCTGGCTCCATTTCGGGTCGAGCTATCGCCCTGGCGCGATTTTCCGCACCTCACAGCCTCCATCCAGCACCTCGCCCTCACGGATACTTCGTTTCAAAAATCGGTGCCGGTGCTCAGCATCGGGCGCGCCGATTTGCGGGTGGAGCTGCTCAGCCTGCTGCGCGGCCGGGTCGATGTGGCGCGGGTCGAAATCAGCGACATTGATTTTCAGGAGCGGGTCGATTCGCTGGGCCGTGCCTGGGGCCTGCGCGGCAAGCGCCGCAAGGGCACCGGCGCCACGCCCACCCTCAACCTGAAGCTGGACGAGCTGTTGGTGAACAACTTCCGCTTCAGCTCGCACAACGGGTATTCGCGGGGGGCCTTTGGGGTGCAGGTGCGGCAGGCCAAACTAAAGGCGCGGCTGCGCGACGGAGTGCTGCGCGTGGGCGGCACCCTCGACGGCGAGCTGAGCTACCTGCGCACCCGTGCCGGCACCCTGTTTGAGCGCGAGCCCGTGATGGCCTGGGTGAACTACAAATACACCTTTGCCAACCGCCAGGGCCTCATTTACCACACCCGCGCCACCCTCAACGGCGACACCATTAGAGTGAGCGGCACCCACACTGTGGCCGCCGACCAGCCCACCGGCACCACGATGGCGCTGCGCTTCGTGGGCAATCAGCCCCTCGTGGACGTGCTGCACGCCGCCCTGCCGCCCCGCCTCGAGCCCTACCTCACCGGCACCACCAGCCCCAGCAAGGCCCACATTCACTACACCATCACGGGCCTGAGCGGGCCGAAGGTGACGCCGCGCAACGTACTCACCTTCAGCCTGCGCGGGGCCAGCCTGCAATGGCCCGAGCCCGCCCGCCACATCCGACGCTGGGATTTGATGGGCACCTACGATAATGGCCCGCAGCACAATATCCGCTCCACGGTGCTCACGCTGCGGCGCTGCCGGGTGTATTCGGCCGCCGGCCAGCTCGACGTAGCCCTCACCCTGCGCAACTTCCGCCGCCCCTTCCTGGACGGCCGCTTCCGGGGTCGCACCGAGCTCACCGAGCTGGCCGCCCTGCTGGCCTCCGACCGCTGGCAGGCCCGGGGCGGCACCGCCGATGTAGACGTGCGCCTGCGCGGCCTGCTTCCGCCCCGCGCCGACCGCCCCGCCCCTGCTGTGCCGCAGCGGCCGCTGTCGCTGCGCGGCACGGTTGCGCTGCACCAGGCCTCGCTGGTGCTGCCGGCGCGCGGGGCTGACATCTCGGGCCTGGATGTGCAGGTGGGCCTGCGCGACAGCCTCTGGCACCTGACCAATGCCTCCGGCGTGCTCAACGACATACGGTTTCAGGCTTCGGCCACCACGGTCAACCTGCTGGGCTACCTCAATGGCAAGCTGCCCACGGCCAGCATCAGCGGCCGGTTTGCCGTGGATGAGCTGCGGGTGCCCCAGCTGCGGGCCCTCATGCAGCCCGTGCCCCGCGCTGGCAGCGAGGACTTTGCGCCCACCAGCCTGCCCAAGCCCAGCCGCCGGCCGCGCGACAAGGCGCAGCTGGCCGCCACCCTGGGCAGCGCCCTTATTCCGCCGGGCCTGCTGCTCGATGTGAGCCTGCGCTGCCAGCGCCTGCTGCTGGCCACCGATACCCTGAGCAACCTGGCCGTGACCATCCGGCACGATGGCCAGCGGGTGCAGCTTCAGCACCTGGCGGGCCGCATGTGGGGCGGCGACGTGCGCGGCGACGTGCAGTGGCCCACCGACCCCGACAACCGTGTGGCCCCCGTGCAGTACCATGTGGGCGTGCACTTCGCGGCCATCAACTACTTGCAGTTTCTCACCCGCCTGAACCGCCCCACGCCCCGGCCGGCCCCCGACCGCGCCAGCCGCCGCAAGCCCGGCGGGGCCAGCCCGGCCCTGCGCGACCTGCTGCTGTCGGCCAACGGCCAGCTCACCCTCGAAATTGACCGGGTAGACCTGCCCGAGGATGAAAGCATGCGCCAGGTGAGCCTGCAGCTCGAAAAAAGCGGCCCCACGCTGCGCATGCCCTACCTGCGCTTCCTCACGCCCGAGGGCGGTCACGGCGAGGCTTCGGGCACGGCCCAGGTGGAGGGCCTGCACCTCACCGCCGCCGATACCGACCTGACCCTGCGCTACACCACCCTCGACGTGCAGCGCCTGCTGGGCCTCATTGCCAGCCTCACCGCGCATACCGATACGGTGCCCACCGCCCGCACCCTGGCCCGGGCCGAGCGCCGGGCCGAGCGCCGCGCCCAGCGGCAGCGCTTGCCCGGCAACCCCTCCCTGTTTTCCAACGGCGTGCTGAGCGCCGTGCTGCGCGTGGAGGCTGATAACGTGCACTATGGGGTGCTGAGCGGCGGCCGGTTCCGGCTGGTATCGCACCTGCTCGATGGCGAGGCCCGGCTCGACAACTGCTCCTTCGATGGCTTGCAGGGCCACCTCAGCCTGAGCGGCTACATGCGCAGCACCGCCAACCGGGCCCACCACCCCACCCAGCTACAGGTGCGCCTGGAAGACATTCAGCTGCCGGCCCTGTTTGCCACCGCTACCAGCATGGGCCTGAGCGTGTTGGGCGGCAGCAATATCCAGGGCAGCCTGCGGGGCATGGCCGACATCCACACCGACCTCGGCCCCACCTTTCTGCCCGCCCTGGCCCAAACCGCCGGCTACCTCAAAACCGACATCCGCGACCTGGAGCTCATCAACGTGGAAGCCCTGATGGAGGCCCTGAAATTCATGAAATCCGAGCGCACCGGCCACTTGTATTTCGAGCCCGTGCGGGCCGAGTTCGTGCTGGCGCAGGGCCAGGTCATCATCCCCGGCCTGCACCTGAACAGCAACCTGAGCAACCTCGAAGTGAGCGGGCACTACGGCCTGGAGGGGGCCACCAGCCTTTTCATCGGCCTCAAGCCCCTGCAAGCCCTGTTCGGCAACAACGGCAAGCGCGTGGAGCGTATCCAGAACGGGTCCAGGGTGAGCAAATCAACCGGCAAGCTCACCTACGTGAGCCTGCGCCGCACGGCCCCCGGTGAGAAGTACAAGGTGCGCCTGTTTCAGCGCGACGAGCACCGCAACGCCATGACCCGCCTGCAGGAGCAGTACCGCAGCTTCCTGCGCACCCAGCGCCTCGACACCACGGTGCAGATGCTGCGCTGAGGGGGCACCCGGTCTGACCGCCCTAAGCGGTCTGACCGGTTGTCGTTGTTTACCGGAACGAGTTGGCTTCAGGTTACCCATAACGTGCCGACTTCGGCCGGGCAGACCGGTATTCTGCGCTCCGCCGTACCGTTCTTTGTTCCGTGCTCAACTTCTCATACAGCTCCCCCCTTATGTCTCGCCTGCTTCTCGCCTTTCTGCTGCTGGCCGCCGCTCCTGCCGCCCGGGCCCAAACCGCACCCCGCGCCCAGGATTCTGCTTTCGTCAGAGACAACTACACCAAGCTCGACCGCCAGCTTACCATGCGCGACGGCGTGAAGCTCTACACCATCATCTACGTGCCGAAAGATGCTTCCACGGCCACGCCTTACCCGTTTCTGATGACGCGCACGCCCTACTCGGCCGGGCCGTATGGGGAGCAGAAGTACCGCCCGCGCGGTCCTGGCCCCAGCCGGGAACTGTCGACCGAGAAGTACATTTTTGTGTATCAGGATGTGCGCGGGCGGTACATGAGCGAGGGCAAGTTTGAGGAAATGACCCCGGCTATACCGGCGGGCACCACTGCGCGCGGCAACACCGTGCGGCACGACGAAAGCACCGACACCTTCGACACCATCGAGTGGCTGCTGAAGAACGTGCCCAACAACAACGGCCGCGTGGGCATGATGGGCATCAGCTACCCCGGTTTCTACGCCTCGGCGGCGCTGCCCAACGCCCACCCGGCCCTGAAAGCCGTGTCGCCCCAGGCCCCGGTCACGGATGAGTTTATCGGCGATGATGCCCGGCACAAAGGCGCGTTTTTCCTGCTCGACAACTTCGAATTCACGAATTATTTCGACGTGCCGCGCCCCCAGCCGGTGGCGGAGTATAAGCCGCTATTCAAGTTTGAGACGAAAGACGCCTATAGGTTTTTTCTCGACCTCGGACCCATCAAAAACGCCAACGGCCCGAAGTATTTCAACAACCGCGCCCGCATCTGGAACGAGTACCAGCAGCACGAAACCTACGACGCCTACTGGCAAGCTCGCAACATTCGCACCGCCCTCACGGGCGTGAAACCGGCTGTGCTGGTGGTAGGCGGCTGGTTCGATGCCGAGGACTTATACGGCGCGCTGAACACCTACAAGGCCATCGAAAAGCAGAACCCCGGCGCTACCAACCGCCTCGTGATGGGCCCCTGGACCCACGGTGCCTGGGCCCGGCCCGACTGGAGCAAGTTCGGCCCGCTCAGCTTCGGCTCCAACACCGCCGATACCTTCCGCAAAACGCTGGAAACGCCATTTTTCAACTTCTACCTGAAAGACAAAGGCAGCTTTAATCCGGCTGAAGCCACAGTGTTCAACACCGGCACCAACGAGTGGAAAACCTACCCGGCCTGGCCGCCAGCGGCTACGGAGGGGAAGCTATATTTCAAGAAGGCTGGAGGGTTGGCTTTTGCTACCGAAACGGACCTTAAGAGCCAAGCTGAAGCCCGCCGCTTGAAGGACATGAAAATAACTCCTGCCTCAGAGTACACCCAATACCTTAGCGACCCGGCCAACCCCGTGCCCTACACCGACGGCATCCACGGCGAGCGCAACACCGAGTACATGATTGAGGACCAGCGCTTCGCTGCCAAGCGCCCCGACGTGCTCACCTTCCGAACCGAAACCCTGCCCGATGCCCTCACCCTGGCCGGCCCCCTCACCGCCGACCTGTGGGTGAGCACCTCCGGCACCGATGCCGACTTCGTCGTGAAAGTAATTGACGAGCAGCCCGATGGCACCCAGCGCCTGGTGCGCGCCGAGGTGATGCGCGGCCGCTTCCGCAACAGCTTCTCCCGGCCCGAAGCCTTCAAACCCAACCAGCCCACCAAGGTGAAATACGAGCTGCCCGACGTGCTCCACACCTTCGCCAAAGGCCACCGCATGATGGTGCAGGTGCAAAGCACCTGGTTCCCGCTCGTCGACCGCAACCCGCAAACCTTCGTGCCCATTGCCACGGCCGATGCGAAGGATTTTCAGAAAGCCACCATCCGGCTGTACCACGATGCGGGGCACCCCTCGGCCGTGCAGGTTTCGGTGCTGCCGTAGCTGTACCGTGGAGGCTGCGAGTCCGCGCGTCACTGGCGCGAGTTTAGCGTAGCGTAACTCGTGCCCGCCATGACGGGGAGGCTGGGCCTCCCCTGCCGCGCCAGCGGCAAGCCGGCCGCCCCGTTCCAGCGGGCCGTTCTATGGGAGACCCAGCCTCCCCCGAATAATAAGTCACGAGTTACGCTGCGCTAAACTCGCGCCAGCACACTGCCAGCCCCAACCTATCCAGCACTGCCTACGCCACCAGCCCGCGCATGAAGGCATCGGTATAGTCCGGAGCACAGTGCCGCACGTTGGGCAGGTGCGCGAACTCGGCTTCGGAGTGGGTAGTGGTGAGCACCACGGCCTGCATCCCGGCATTGTGGGCGGCTTCGGCCCCTTTGGGCACGTCTTCGAACACGATACAACTGGCGGGCGGCACGCCGAGCAGCTCGGCGCAGCGCAGGAAAACTTCGGGATTGGGCTTGCTCACTGTCACGTCATCGGCACTCACGATGGCTTGGAAGTAGTGCCGGATTTGGAGGTTATCGAGCACAAAATCAATATTGAACGGGATGGCAGCCGAGCCGATGGCCATGGGAATGCCCTGCTGATGGGCCTGCTCCAGCAGCTCCATCAGACCCGGCAGCAGCGCCAGGTGCGGCAGAAACTCACGCTGGTAGCGCCGCTCTTTTTCGAGCGAAACCCGGTCCATCTCCTCGCCCGTGAAGCGGTCGGGGCCGAACATGCGCACCAGCACTTCGCGGTTTTTGCCGTACATCTGGGGCTTCACCTCGTCCCAGCTGAAACGGCCGCCCAGGTCTTCGTTGAAGAGCTGCTGCCAGGCGCGGGTGTGGTACTCCATGTCGTGCACCATGGTGCCGTTGAGGTCGAAGATAAAGGCTTTCATAGGAGAATTTCGGGGTCTTTGATAGGCGCAAAGAACGGCACGCAATGCTATAAAAGCCGTCATACAGCGGGCACAATGACAGTCATGCAGCGCAGCATGACGGGCTGGAAGTTCCTTCTTCCTACAGATACACCCGAAACGAGGTGCCCTCGCCCACTTCGCTCTCTACTTCGATGCGCCCGCCGTTGCCCTGCGTAATGCAGTTGATGAGGTAGAGGCCCACGCCCGTACCCTCGGTGTGGGTGTGGAAGCGACGGAAGAGCTGAAACAGTTCATCCTGATGCCAATGCATATTGAAGCCCAATCCATTATCCTCTACTAGTGTTCTGCCAACTTAATTGCGATGCCAATTGTTAGTTATTTTTCATTTTACGCTCCCCTGATGGCTCGCCTCGCAAAACCGGTTTGTTTACCTGCCTCTGACGTATCTCGACTGCGGGCTATCGTCAAAAAAGGCACTCACAAGAGCCGCAAAATCACCCGGGCGCGGGCGCTGCTGTTGATGGGGGAGGGCCAAAGTGCGGCGCAGGTGCAAGCCAGCGCGGGCATTTCCGACAGCCAGTATCACCGTATCAAGCGGCGTTACCTGGCCGAAGGACTGGACAGGGCGCTGGAAGAGCGCCCCCGCAGCGGGCAACCCCGAAAGGTGACGGCCACCCTGGAGGCCCGTATTACAAGCTTGGCTTGCAGTGAGTTACCGACTGGCGCGGCCCGTTGGACCTTGTCCCTACTTAACGAAAAGCTGATTTCGCTCGACTGCATTGACAAGATTTCGAATGAATCGATTCGACAAGTTTTAAAAAAAGGAAACTCAAACCCTGGCTGAAACAAATGTGGTGCATTGGCACCATCACGGGCGAATACCTAGCCAACATGGAGGACGTGCTCGACGTGTACCAGCAACCGGCCGAAGCGGGCGTGGTGCGCCTGTGCTTCGATGAGCGCCCCTGCCAACTGCTCGACCAGGTGCTAACCCCGATACCATCCAACGCCACCGCCAAAGAACACCAGGAATACCTGCACAAAGACGTTTACAACGTCCTGTTGGCCTACAACATCGACACGGGCCAACGCTATTTGCAGGTCACGACGACCAAAACCAAGGCCGATTACGCGCAATTTATGGACTGGCTCGTGCAAACCCACTACCCCGACGCCCCCAAAATCAAGCTCATCCAGGACAACTACGCGACCCATTCCTACGGGGCTTTCTACGAACACCTGCCCTTGGATACGGCCCGCGACCTGCGCCACCGGCTCGAATTCCACTTCACCCCCAAGCACGGGTCTTGGCCCAACATGGCCGAAATCGAGTTTTCGGCCTTATCCCGCCAGTGCCTCGACCGCCGCATCGGCACCCAGCAACGTCTCGAAGAGGAAGCCCTCTGTTGGGAGGCTAAACGCAATGCGGCCGCCGTCAAAGTCAATTGGTCTTTCACGACCGAAAAAGCCCGGGATAAATTGAAAAACAGGTACGCAGAATTAACGAAAATAACCAGCAAAACTAAGTCGGTAGAACACTATTTCATTATCTACCAACGTATCGCCGCGTTGCGGCTCGATGCATTTGTTGTACCCGTCACGCAACAGGGCTTGCCCCGCACTACTCTACCCTACTATTTTTAGTAATTGATTTTTAGCAAGTTGCCTCGTAATCCAGTTCAGTAGCGTTTCAACCAAGCGGGCCAATGGGTCCTCGGGCAGGGTCAGCGGGCGGGCGAGTTGGCGGAGCAGATTGAGGCCGTGGCGGCTCAGGCTGGCGGCCCGGTAGCCGTGGTTTTTGCGGGCAATGGGCTGGCGGCCGCCGTGGGCGGCCGCGCCCACGCCCAGACAAAACGCGTAGGCCAGGCTGACCAGGGCCACGAGCTTGCGCAGCTTTTGGAAACAGCGCAAGTGGGTGGCTTCCAGGTTAAAGCCCCGCCCTTTCAGATTTTGAAAGCATTGCTCAATCGTCCAGCGCTTGGCATAGAGTTGCTCGAGGTGGTTCAGACCGGCCGTGGCAAACAGGAAGACAAACGCGTCCGCCGCCACGGCCTTGACCCAGACCTGCCCCCAGACTCCGTCGACCTGCACGTGGGCGAAGCGGCGCACCTGCCCCGGCACCAGGCCCAGGTCGGCCACGGCCTGCCGCCGGCCGTCGGCGTGGGTCAGGCAGTGGTGCTTGGGCAGGCGCATGACAAAATTAAGCCCATTGTCTTTGAGCCACTTGAACCACGCATGGCCGACAAATTCCCGGTCGCCCACGACCAGGCCGATGCGGTCTTTGCCCAGCAAGGCCAGGCACTTTTCGAGCACCGCGATGCGGTCGGCGGCGTTGGAGTTGCCGCTGCGGTTGTCGAGCAGGTGCCAATAAAGGGGCACGTGGACCTCGCCCGTGCCGACGGTGACGAGCAGGATGTTCACTTGGCACTGGCCGAAGTCCCACTCCGTGCGGTCGAGGCATAAGCGCAGCTTGCCCTGCGCAGGCAACAAACTCAGTAAAATCCTGGCCACCAGTACGTAATTGAGGTCTACTTCGCGGAAAAAGTCCTGAATGCGCGTTTCGTTCGAGGCGGGCTTGGCCGCGTCATTGAGGTGCTGGGCCACCTCGCCGAATTGCACGTTGCGGCTCTTTATCAGGCCAAGAATAAACTGGCCCACAAACTTTTGGCGGGACAAGTGGCCCACAAACGGGGCCTGCTGCAAAAGCGTCGTAATTTTAGCGGCGAAGTGTTGCTTCACGGGGCAGAACGGGTTTTTGGTGGTGTCGTAACCCCAAAGGTCGGGCTGCCCCGTTTTTGTACCTGAAAAATAGTAGGGTAGAGTAGCCCCGCACCATACTGCGTTTTGCAAACCACTTCGTGATGAGTATAACGGCGTCAGTCTTAAAGGAAATCCCAACGGGAAAATACTGCGGCCATTTCAGCTGCGCTGAGCACGCACCCTTGCCTATCAGGACGTTAGGATTTTTCGTTGGTCGTTGCCACATTTAACTCCCGACCCTTTCCACGCCATGAAAAACTGCCTGCATCTCGCCTGAGTACGCCCCCGGCTCCGACCAGCGGCACCCTCACCTCCGTCTTCAGCACGCCCCCCCTACCCCCGCTATGCTTCCGGCACTTTCAGCTTCACGGGCAAAGCCGCCATCTCTTCGGACAGCAAAACCATCACCGGCACATTCAGCGACGTGAGTTACTGACTGCTGCTTCGCAGCAGACTGTAGTCGTGCAGGAGTAAGCGTACGGAATCGAGAACGTCATGCTGAGCGCAGTCGAAGCATGACCACCTTTTTTGGCTACGGTTACTTTTGCGTGACTACTTACTAGCGGGTTCTCGGTAGCGCTCCACGAAAAAGCCCCCGTTGCGATTCCGCAGCGGGGGCTTTTTCGTGAGATTTACTTTTCAGCCTACTTCAGCTCGTCGCCAATCACGGCCACGGCTTCGGCCAGGGCGGGGTCTTTGCGCAGGGGCTTGAGGAAGCGGGCGAGGCGCTTGGCGGCCGTGGAGTCGGATGCCGGGCGGGCATCGGCGGGCAGGGCGGCCACGTCGAGCACGGCTAGGGCATTCTGGGCGGCCGTTTGCTGCTTGTTGATGGCCCGAGCCTCCACCTGCTGGGTGCGGTAAGCGGCCAGGTTCAGCGACAGCATGGTTTGCTTCTGGCGGGCGGTGGCGCGCTGGGCGGCCTCGGTAATGAGCTTGAAGCCGGGGCTGGCGGCCACGCGGGCGGCGCTGTTGGCCTTCAGCGTGGCCAGGGCCGGCAGGGTATTGGTAGGCTGAAACGCGGCGGGCGCAATCTCATCCCAGGGCAGCGGGTATTCCGATTCCTGCTCGCCCTTGGCGAAGGAAGCCAGGGCATCGGGCACCGTAATGTCGGGCGTCACGCCCTTAAACTGGGTCGAGCCGCCATTCACGCGGTAGAATTTCTGGATGGTGAGCTTGAGCGAGCCCAGGGGCTTGAGGCCGCTGGCCTGCGCGTTCACGGCATTGTCCAGGTCAAATACCTGCTGCACCGTGCCTTTGCCATAGGTAGTGCTGCCCAAGATGATGGCGCGTTGGTAGTCCTGCATGGCGGCCGCCAGAATCTCGGAAGCCGAGGCGCTGTACTTGTTCACCAGCACCACCAGTGGGCCGGCATACTGCACGGCGGGGTCGGTATCGGCCACGGGCTGGGCCGGGCCACGGCTGGTTTTCACCTGCACCATGGGGCCGGTGGGCACAAACAGGCCGCCCATGTCCACGGCGTCGCGCAGCGAGCCGCCGCCGTTGTAGCGCAGGTCGAGCACCACGCCGGCCACGTTTTCCTTGCTGAGCTTGGCCAGCTCAGCCTTCACGTCGGCGGCGCTGCTGCGGCCGCCCTTGCCGCTGAAATCGGCGTAGAAACCGGGCAGGTTGAGGTAGCCATACGTGCGGCCGCCCTGCTTGATGAGGGCCGACTGGGCGTAGGTTTCCTCAATTACCACCACATCCCGGATGATAGGGATGACCTGGGTAGCCCCGTCGGGCTTGCGCACCGTGAGGCGCACCTCCGTGCCCTTCGGCCCGCGAATGAGCTTCACGGCCTTATCGAAGCGCATGCCTTCCACGCTCACGGGCTCGGCGGCCCCCTGCGCCACGCGTAGGATGAGGTCGCCCACTTTCAGCTCGCCCTGCCGCGACGAAGCCGAGCCGGCCACGATGTCGACCACTTTCAGCTTGCCGCCGTCTTCCTGCAACTGCGCGCCCGTGCCCTCCAGACGGCCGCTCATAGTGATGTCGAAGTTTTCGCGGGCAATGGGTGCGAAATAGTCCGTGTGCGGGTCGTAGCTGTTGGCAATGGCCTCGGCGAAGACGGCCAGGCGGTCGTTAGCATCGGTTTGCAGCTGGTCGATAAATACGTCGTCGTAGTATTTCAGCACGCGCTTGCGGGCCTCGGCCTCCATCTCGGCGGGCGTGCGGGTTTTGTCGGTGGTGGTGGCTGGCGAGGCACCAACTTTGTTGGCAGCCAGTGGTTTGTCCTTCTTCTTGGCCTCCTCGTCCATCATTTCCGAGAGGCGGGCCAGGGTCTGGTACTTCAGCATCTTGCGCCACTGCTCGCGCTGCTCGGCGGCATTGGCGGCGTAGGTGGCCTTGGTGGGGTCGGTTTCCCAGCTTTCCTGCACCGAAAAATCGAAGGGCTGGGCCAGCAGCTGGCGGTAAAGCACCTGAATCTCGGGCATGCGCTTGGCCAGCAGCTGGCTCGTAGCATCCAGAAACTCGTGGCTGCCGCCGCGTATCTCATCGTCAATTTTGGTTTTGAACTGGCTGAGCTGGGCCACTTCCGGCACCAGCAGCAGCTGCTTGTTCACATCTATGCGCTTGATATACAAGTCGTACACACGTTGCGAAAACTGGTCGTCAATCTTTTCGGGCTGGTAATGAAGCTGGTTCAGGCCCTGCATCATCACGCCGAGCACTACCTGGTCACGCGTCGGTGTGCCCTGGTACACGGAATAGGAAGCCAGCCCCAGCAGGGCCAGCACGGAGGTGGAATATAATCCCAGTTTGAAGCGGGGGAATTGCATGCGAAAAGGGCTGATGAAGAAAGGAAAGTGGGTTTGGCCGGGGCCGATACCTGCGCCCTGACGGGCCAAAGGGTAAAGATGCTGCTTCCCTAACCAGAATCGCACCAATAATTGCTCCCAAAGTCGAAAAAGAACCGACAAAGGTTGCGAAATGCGGACGCGGAACGGATTGCTGGACGGATTGCTGGCGCGCGTCTGCGACGCATGCCGGCAGCAGTGCGGAAGCCCTCAGAAGCTCAGCGTGAGCTGCCGGCCGGCCCCCTCCTGCGCATTGCTCAGGTTGGAGAGCGTGACGCCCAGCAGCCGCACGCCCTTTTCCAGCGGAAACAGCCCTTCCACCAGCTCGCGGCAAATGCGGGCCAGCACCTCCGGCCCTGGCACCAGGCCCACGCCGCTGCGGCTGCGCGTGATTTGCTGGAAGTCGCCGAATTTCACCTTCAGCGTCACCGTCCGGCCCCGGATGCCGCTGCGCTGGCAATACTCCCACACGTCTTCTAACAGCGGCTGCAGAGCCTCCAGCAGGTCGGCAAATTCGTGCAAATCCTGCCCAAAAGTGGTTTCCGAGCCCATAGATTTGCGCAGGCGGTCGGCCACCACGGGCCGCTCGTCCTCGCCCCGCGCAATGGCAAAGTAGTAGCGCCCCACCTTGCCAAAGCACTGATGCAGAAAGGCCACCGTCTGCGCCCGCAAGTCGGCCCCGGTGAAGATGCCCAGCTCGTTCATGCGGGCCGCCGTCACGGGGCCCACGCCGTGGAACTGGCCCACCGCCAGCCCTGCCACAAAGGCTAACCCCTGCGCGGGCCGCACCACAAACTGCCCATTGGGCTTGCGGTAGTCGGAGGCCAGCTTGGCCAGAAATTTATTATACGAAATACCCGCCGAGGCCGTGAGCCCGGTTTCGGCCAGAATTTTGGCCCGGATTTCCCGCGCAATCTGGGTAGCCGAATCCATCTGCTTTAGGTTGAGCGTCACATCGAGGTAGGCCTCGTCGAGCGACACGGGCTCAATCAATGGCGTGTACTCGGCGAAGATGGCCCGAATCTGCCGCGACACTTCCTTATACGCCGCGAAGCGCGGCGGCACGAACACCAGTTCCGGGCATTTGCGCAGCGCCGTGGCGCTCGGCATGGCCGAGCGCACCCCAAATTGCCGGGCCTCGTAGCTGGCCGCCGCTACCACGCACCGCTCCCGCGCACCGCCCACCGCCACGGGCCGGCCGCGCAGCTCGGGGTGGTCGCGCTGCTCCACCGAAGCATAAAATGCATCCATATCCAAATGAATAATTTTGCGAATAGAGCTGGCAGTCACTATTTTTACTGTTTATTCCAACAAAAAATAAAAGGGCGGCTGCGGAAGGCGGAATCTTTGTTTCCAGCGAGTATGTCGGGTTTCCAATTGGGGAAATATTATTCCCTTAAAAGATATTTGCCTGATTATCAAAATTTAACAATAAAATAATCTTAAAAATTTATATTTTTATTAATAATTATTTTACCTACTTTTGAATTATTGAACCTTGTGGGGTGGCGGAACTGGCAGACGCGCTAGCCTATCTCGCTAGTAAAATTAGAGGTTCGAGTCCTCTCTCTACAGCAACAATCCCGGTCGCAGCAACGGCCGGGATTTTTTGCGTCTGGGGGTTTTTCTCATGATGCCCAACCGCAGGCGTACCCCGCCGTGGCCAGCCAAAAGATGCAGCCCGGCCACAACGCCGCAGCCTGCGCCACCCAACCGTCTGCCGGCCCCGCAACCGCCAACACAATTGCTTCGTGCGACTCATCGGCACATCCGAAAGTGCCTTCTTGTACGCCTTGCGCTTACCCTAGGCGGTCTGACCGGTTGAAGTGAGCACGATTCTGCCCGGACGACTACCGGTCGGACCGGCGCAACCTCCCCAGGCGGTCTGACTGGTTGAAGTGAGCACGATTCCGCCCGGACGACTACCGGTCTGACCGCCTAGGGCGGTCAGACCGGCGCAATGACTCCGGATTTGGGTATGGACAAGTTCTGGTAGGCCTGGCCGCTACTTTTTTCGCTTGTTTTTTAAGCGCATGGCGGCCGGGCTGATTAGGGACCAGCGCGGCACCTGCCAGCCCAGCCCTCGGGTCTCGACGTGTGCTGTAGGTGTATCAGCAATTACTGAAAATGCTTTACAAGCCAGCCAGTCGCTTTTTTCACCCCAACAGCTTCGGTACAGGCGGCTACATTTGCCTGGGCGGCCGGGCGGCCAGGCAATGCAAAAGCCCTTGGGCTGTCGCTTACGCACACGGCTGCATTCCCGGCCCTGCCACCCTCATCCTTAGCCCTTCCACCATGCTTGCCAAACTCCCACCCCTGCTGCTGCTTTCCGTGCTTGGCCTCAATGCCAACGCTCAGCAAATCAAGACAAAACCAGTCGCTACCCGGCCCGCACCGGCCACCTACTCGGCGGCTGGCAAGACGGCCCACGTATTTGCTACCGTGCAGGGTACCAGCCAGCGCCTGGCGGCCGGCGGCAACCTCAGCTTTGCGCCCGCCGCCCAGCCCCTGGAAACCCAGGTCTGCGTGTTTGTCGACCCCGGCCACTCGTTCCAAACCATGCTCGGCATCGGCGGGGCGCTCACCGATGCCTCAGCCGAAACCTTCGCCAAGCTGCCCAAACCCCAGCAGCAGGAGTTTCTCAACGCGTATTACAGCCCCACGAGTGGCATCGGTTACACGCTGGGGCGCACCAGCATTCACAGCTCCGACTTTTCGAGCGGCAGCTACACCTACGTGGCCGACAAGGACGAGGCGCTGAAAACCTTTAGCGTGCAGCATGATGAGCAGTTTCGCATCCCCTTCATCAAGCAGGTGATGGCGGCGGCCGGCGGTAAACTGACCTTATTTGTGAGTCCCTGGAGCCCGCCCGGCTGGATGAAAACCAACGGCGAAATGCTGCACGGCGGCAAGCTCCTGCCCCAATACCGCCAGGCCTGGGCCGATTACTACGTGAAGTTCATCAAGACCTACGAGCAGCTGGGCATCCCCATCTGGGGCCTCACGGTGCAGAACGAGCCCATGGCCACCCAGAAGTGGGAGTCGTGCATTTTTACCGGCGAGGACGAGCGGGATTTCATCAAGGGCTACCTCGGCCCCACGCTGGCCAAAGGCGGACTGGGTTCGAAAAAGCTCATTGCCTGGGACCACAACCGCGACCTGCTGTTTCAGCGCGCCAGCACCGTGCTCAACGACCCCGAGGCCGCCAAATACGTGTGGGGCATCGGCTACCACTGGTACGAAACCTGGACCGGCAGCAGCATGCTGTTTGAGAACGAGCGGCGCGTGAAAGAGGCTTTCCCCAACACCAACCTGATTTTCACGGAAGGCTGCCAGGAGAAATTCGACCTGGCCAAAGTCGATGACTGGGCGCTGGGCGAGAAGTATGGCCACTCGCTGATTGGCGACTTCAACGCCGGCACCGTGGGCTGGACCGACTGGAACGTGCTGCTGGACGAAACCGGCGGGCCGAACCACGTCGGCAACTTCTGCTTTGCCCCGGTCATTGCCGACACCAGAACCGGCAAGCTCATCTACACCAACGCCTACTACTATATCGGCCACTTCTCGAAGTTCATCCGCCCCGGCGCGAAGCGCATCAGCGCATCGTCTAACCGCGACACCCTGCAAACCACCGCCTACCGCAACCCCGATGGCAGCGTAGCCGTGGTGGTGATGAACCAGACCGACAAGCCCGAGGCATTCCAGCTCTGGATGCACGGCCAAGGCACCAATACCACGGCCGCCGCGCACTCCATTATGACGCTGGTGGTTAATTAGAACGGTGCTGCTTGCTTAAAGCCCTGGCGGTCATGCTGAGCGCAGTCGAAGCATCTCTACCGTAATAGTAAATGATTACTACTGCGGTAGAGATGCTTCGACTGCGCTCAGCATGACCGTTTTATTTATCATTCAATATGCCTTTCCCCAAACGCCTCCCCGTAGCCCTCCTGCTTGCTGCCGCACTAGCCGCCGCGCCCGCCCGCGCCCAGCAGCCCGCCGACGCGGCCACCACTAAAAAAGCCGACGACGAAGCCTACCATCAGCGGCAGGAATACCTGCTGCATAACGACTGGCCCAACCTCCAGCGCTATGCGGCGGCCAACCAGCGCCTGCCCGCGCCCACGCCCGGCCGGCCCCGCGTGGTCATCATCGGCAATTCCATCACCGAGGGTTGGGTGAAGCAGGATTCGGCCTTTTTCAAGGGTAAAACGTACGACTACGTGGGCCGGGGCATCAGCGGCCAGGCCACGGGCCAGACAGTGGTGCGCTTCCGGGCCGATGTGATTGACCTGCACCCGGCCGTGGTCGTCATCCTGGTGGGCACCAACGATGTGGCCGAAAATAACGGCCCCTACAACCCGCAAACCACGATGAACAACATCATGACGATGACCGAGCTGGCCCAGGCCCACGGCCTACGGGTGGTGCTGGGCGCGGTGGCGCCGGCTTCGGACTTCTGGTGGCGCAAGGGCCTGGAGCCGGCCCCCAAAATCCTGGCCCTTAACCAGCAAATCAAAGCCTACGCCGGCCAGCGCTACCTCCTGTACTACGACCTTCACACCGCCCTGAAAGACGACCTGAACGGCCTGAAAAAAGCCTACGGCGAAGACGGGGTGCACCCCAACCTGGCCGGCTACCGCGTGATGGAGCCCCTGCTCGACCAAGCCGTAGCCGCTGCCCTGAAGCAGAAATAACCGCTTGGCCGCCCCTGCGCCCGTGCCGCCCGGCCGCTCTCAGCGGCTAGGCGGCACGGGCTTTTTGCGCCCGGCCGGCTTCTTCTTTTTGGCTTTGGGTCGGGCTTTTTTGCGGCGGGGTGGCAGGCGCTCGCGCTCGGCCTTGCGCTCAGCCCGCATGAGCAGGCGTTCGGGCAGGCGGGCAATGAGGCGCTCGCGCACGAACTGCGCCAGGCTGGAAAGCGGCACCAGCTGCGTGGTGCGCAGAAAATTGCTCACTTCGCGGCTCCGCAGCGTACTCACGCCCGTGAGGCCCCGCGCTAGCAAAAACTGCTTCACTTCTTCCAATAGCAGGAGCTTGGCCAGCGGCGCACGCTCCACGGTGGCGTTGTAGCCGGCGGCGCGGTGCGGATGCAGCCCCTCGGCCGAAGCTACCAACACGCCCACCCACGCGGGCAGCAGCGGCAGCAGCTTGGGCAGGTGCTTTGCGGTCACAATGAAGGTGACAAAGTCGTAGACCTCGCCGTAGCAGCGCAGCTGGTTGGCCACCCGTTGCAGGGTGTCGCCGTCGCCCTTCACCTCGTAGCCGTGCATGAAGTGCTCGGTGATGTGCACCACATCGGCGCGGGTGGTGCCGGTGGGCAGCTCATCGATGCGTACGCCGCCCACCAGCAGCGGGTAGAGCAGGACGCGAATTTCCGGGTCGTTCATGGCAACCCCAAAAGTAGCTTCCCGGCGGAGAGCAGCTTCGAATTAAATGTATTATTATAATTAATATTTATAATGTTTATTATGAATAAATTTTGTTATTTTTGTTTAGCCATGAAATAGTTGCATAAGATTGACAATCAGCATACTCCAGCAGCCGCGTGCGCGGGCAAGGCAGGGTGTTGCGTGGCAGCTGGGCCACGTGCGATTCTAAAAAGTATTTCCGAACAATTGTCACATTATGAAAAATACTGTAAACGAATCAGTTAGCTACTGCTTCACCCGCGAAACCATTGCCCGCCTCGGTACCCGGCTCGATGAAGCCGCGCCCAGCGTTGAGTATGCGTTACGCCAGGCGTTGCACCTGGTGCTGAACGAGTTGTCGGACCGGGTGGGGCACGGACTCACGCCCGAGGGCCTGCTGGAGCTGGTCCGCGAAGCCGACTCGGCCCAGGTGCTCCAGCCGCTGGCCGACCTACACCCGGCCGCCCGCTACGAGCGGGGCGTGAACCTGCTCCTCGACCTGCTGGACGGTGCCTACCGCAGCACCGTGAGCCGCATTGCCGCCGGGGCAGCCATCCGGCCATCGGCCAGCGACACGCTCCTGCAAATAGCCGCCACGGCCGTGCTGGGCGTGCTGGGCCACGCCGCCACCGAGAAAAGCCTGTCGCCCACCGACTTCGTTTATTGGCTGCACACCGAGAAAGCGGCCATTGCCACGGCCATGCTGCCGGCTTCGGAACCTGGCCTCGTACCGCCCCTGCCCCCTGAGCTGAGCCTGCGCTACCAGCCCGTACAACCTGTGCAGCTGGCCCCCACCCCCGCCGCCTGGGCAGAGCCAAACCCGGAAACCGCAGACGGCTGGGCTATTTCGCCGTATTGGCAGTGGGGCGGGCTGCTGCTGCTGGCCGTGTGCCTGGGCTACTTCTTTGGTCATAGCACCCCGCGCCAGGACCAGCCACTGGTGGCAACCAACCTGGTGGCAGAAACAAACCCGCAATCTCCACCCGCCGCATCTACGGCAGCCGATATTCCCCTCTCCGAAACGGCCCCGGCCGAGGCCCCCGGCCCGACCCCCGAAGCCGCAGCCATGGCAGTCTCGCCCGCGCCCGCCCTGGGGAGCCGGCTCGTGGAGCCCCTGCCCAGCCGTGCCCCGGCCAGTGGGGCCTACCGGCTGGCCACGGCCCGCCCGGCGGCCGGCGGCAACGAGCCCAACGGCCGCTACGACCAGGACCGGGACACCTACATCTACGACACCGGCCGGCCCATTGTGCTGACGCTGGCCGACGGCACCACCCAGAAAGTGGGGGCCAACTCGACCGAAAACCGGCTTTACACCTTCCTTTCGTCGCCCGCCTTCCAGGTCGATTCGGTGAACCGGACCAAGGGCTGGATTAATCTCGACCGCATCAACTTCGAAACCGGCAAGGCCCAGCTCACGCCCGAGTCGGCGCTGCAGCTGGGCAACATTGCCAGCATTCTCACCACGTTTCCGCAGTCTGTGGTGAAAATAGGTGGCTATACCGACAGCACCGGCGAGGCCCTGGTGAACTACCAGCTCAGCGAAGACCGCGCCCGCGCGGCCATGCTCACGCTGGCCAGCATGGGCGTGAGCGCCGACCGCCTGCAAGCCAAGGGCTACGGCCCCAAATACTTCGTGCGGCCCAACAACACCCCCGCCAACCGCGCCCTGAACCGGCGCGTCAGTATTCGGGTGCTGCGCAAGTAGGCCCCCTTGGGCCCTGCCGGAGGGGGCTTACACCCGGGCGTGCCGCTCCTGCTGGCAGGCGCGCAGCCAGGCTTCGGCCTGGGCCACGTCCTGAAAAAGCTCCAGCGGGCCGCCCGCCCCGTGGTCGAAATGCACGGTGAGAATATCGGACAGCGAGTCGGCCTGCACTACATGGGCTACGTAGCGCAGGCACATGGCGGTGGCTTGCGGCATCCACACGCGCTCCAGCCACTCAATGGAGTCAAACCACGGCCCCATCAGCGCCACGTTGTAGTTGAGCAGGCAGGGGTTGCGAAGCCCTTGCAGGATGTGCAGGTAGTTGTCGGCCCTGCGCAGGGCTTCCTGCATGTCGACGAAGCCGCGCCAGGTAGCCCGCAGCCAGCCGCCGGGCTCTTGCGAGAGGGCGCACCGACTGCCATCGGCATCGGGAAGAAAGCTCAGAATTATGGCAGAAGTAAGTAGTTAGTGGCTAAGCTATTCAGGGAATAAAAGCCCTTAAATGTAGCGTCGTTTTAGCTACTTACGGCGCTTTTGGATTCTTAATGCAGTTGATATGCAGGAGTCTTTCGGCACGGCCCCGGTTAAGGTCAACCATTGAAAAACTGTTGGAATTGATTTAGTTGAAGCTGCGTACGCGGTACCCTTACGGCGGCCGGGCCGGGCGTTTTCGGCCGGTGCCGGCCGTGGTGAAATGCGCCAGGGCCAACCGTCGCCATCTGGCACCGGCTGCAGTAGCGCAAACGATGGGCGGGGGTGGTATTTCGCCCCTCATACAGTACCTTGGCAGTATGCCGGCCCTGCCGTGGGGCAGCCCGCCGGCAGTTCGGTTGCCTCAATTTTTCGTCCTGCATGTCCCGAAAAAAGGTTCTTTTTCTCATCGGCTCGCCCAACCAGACCACGCAGATGCACCAGATTGCGCAGCTGCTGGCCAACGAGTTTGAGCCCTACTTCAGCCAGCTCTACTACGATGGCTGGCAGCGGCCCTTCTACAAATTCCTACTCTGGAGCGGCGGGCTAGACAAAACCATCGTCACCGGAAAAATAAAAGCCAAGGCCGATAAGTACTTGGCTGAGCATGACTTGCGAAATGACTTCGAGGCCCGGGTATACGGCAACAGCTACGACCTCATCGTGTGCTGTTCCGACGTGGTGGTGCCCTGGCCGCTGATGCGCCGCACCAAAACCATTTTCGTGCAGGAAGGAATGACCGACCCGCTCAACTATTGGGCGCGGCTGGTGAAGCGCTTCACCCGCTACCCCATACTGGCCATTGGCACGGCCCTGAATGGCATGAATAATTGCTGCGACATCTACTGCGTGGCGTCGGCAGGCTATCAGCAGCACTTTGAGCGTGTGGGCGTGGATGCTGACAAGCTCATCGTGACGGGCATTCCCAATTTCGACCACATCGAGCAGGTGCGGCACAACAACTTCCCGCACCACGGCTACGTGCTGGTGGCCACCTCCGACCTGCGCGAAACCTTCACGCCCGAAAACCGCCCCAAGTTCATCCGCGAGTGCGTTCGCATTGCGGCCGGCCGGCCGTTGGCCTTCAAGCTGCACCCCAACGAGGAGTTGCCCCGCGCCGTGGACGAAATCAACGCCAATGCCCCGGCCGGCACCATGATTTTCACCGAAGGCAATACCGACCATATGATTGCCAACTGCGTGGAGCTCATCACCCAGTACTCGACTGTCGTGTACGTGGGCCTGGCCCTGGGCAAGCCCGTACACTCCTACTTCGACGTGGACGACCTGCGCCGCAAGCTGCCCTGGCAGAACGACGGTACCTCGGCCCAGCGCATCGCGACCATTTGCCGAGTTTTTAGCCACTTCGAGGGCAGCGGGCCGGCCTTTCTGCGGCAGCTCGATGCCGGGGCCTTTGCCGCACCACCGGCCGCCAATGGTTCATTGGCCGTTCATTAATCCATTTTTTTATTTATTTAAGCCTCAGGCTGCTACCTGATTTTTGGCTGATTTCACCTGACTTTTTAGAGTATTCACGTTGAAGGGGCGACTACCCGTTAGCTGACTTTGCTGCCTATGTCCGTTCCCAAGATTCTGACCGTTATGCAGGCCCGCATGGGCTCATCGCGCCTGCCGGGCAAGGTGCTGCTGCCGCTGGCCGGCCAGCCCCTGCTGGTGCGCATGGTGGAGCGGGTGCAACGCGCCCACCTGGCCGGCACCGTGGTAGTAGCCACCACCACGGAGGCCGCCGACGACGCCATTGCCGCGCTGTGCGCCACCCACGGCCTCGAATATTTCCGGGGCGATGCCCTCGATTTGCTCGACCGCCACTACCAGGCCGCCCGCCACTACCAGGCCGATGTGGTGCTGAAAATCCCGTCCGACTGCCCGCTCATCGACCCGGCCGTGATTGACGAAGTAGTGGGTTTCTACCTGCACTTTGCCGACCGCTACGACTTTGTGAGCAACCTGCACCCCGCTACTTTCCCCGATGGCAATGATGTAGAAGTGATGCCCATCGCCGCGCTGGAAACCGCCTGGCGCGAGGCCCAACGGCCCTTGGAGCGCGAGCACACCACGCCCTTTTTCTGGGAAAACACCGACCGGTTCCGGCTGGCCAATGTGAAGTGGGATACGGGTCAGGACTTCTCAATGAGCCACCGCTGGACCATCGACTACCCGGAAGACTACAATTTCATAAAGGCCGTTTATGACGCGCTGTACCCGACCAACCCAACCTTTGGCCTTGATGATATTCTGCAGTTGCTGAATAAGCGCCCGGATATTGCTCAACTCAACGCTCACCTGGCCGGCGTGAATTGGTACCGCAACCATTTGACAGAGCTGAAAACCGTGGACGCCTCGCAAACCCGAAAAATCTAGTGCCTGGTGCCTGGTGCTTGGCTTTCAAACGCTGATAACCAGGCACCAAGCACCAGCAACCAAGCATCAACCCCTCATGACGTCTGAAAAACAACAGAAACTAGAAGCCCTGGCCCTGCGTGTGCGCGAGCACATCGTGCGCCTGAGCACCGATGGCGGCTGCTTCACCGGCGCGTCGCTGAGCTGCGCCGACCTGCTGGTGTATCTCTACGCCGACTGCCTGAACGTGCGGCCCGACAACCTCACCGACCCTACCCGCGACTACCTGTTCCTGAGCAAGGGCCACGATGTGCCCGCCCTCTATGGCACTTTCGTAGAGCTCGGCTTCATCGACAAAGCCCGCCTCGACCAGCACCTGAGCACCGACGACCACATTTACTGGCACCCCAACCGCAATGTGCCGGGCGTGGAATTCCACTCGGGCTCGCTGGGCCACCTGCCCAGCGTAGCCCTGGGCGTGGCGATGGACTGCCGCATGCGCGGCCAGGACAACAAAGTCATCGTCATCACCGGCGATGGCGAGCTGAACGAGGGCACCGTCTGGGAAAGCCTACTGGTGGCCAGCGCCCACAAAGTCAATAACCTGACCCTGGTGGTCGACCGCAACCACTTCCAAGCCAACGTGGCCACCGAAGACCTGATTCCGCTGGAGCCGCTGGCCCCCAAGTTCGAAGCCTTCGGCTGCGAAGTGCGGCGCATCGACGGGCACGATTTCGCGCAGCTGGAAGAAGCGTTTGCTGCCCTCCCCTTCTCCGATACCAAGCCCTCAGTCATCATCTGCGACACGGTGCGCGGGCGCGGCCTGCCCAGCATTGAGGCCCGGGCCGACCGCTGGTTCTGCAACTTCTCTTCGGAGGAAGTGACAGAGCTGCTGAAGGAGCTGCACACCCAGGAAGCCACCCGCCTGACCAGCGAAACGTTAACTGTGCGGTAAGCTTTAGCTTGCCGTCTTTTCGCCTTCCATCGAACCAACCCATTTACGGCAAGCTAAAACTTGCCGCACGATGACCATGACCTACGAAGAGCTAATTAAAGAAACCGCCCTCGCCGATGAGCGCATCGTGGTGATGACCGCCGAAAACCGCGCCCTCATCCGCAACCTCCCGGCCGTGCTCGGCCCGCGCTTCATCGATACGGGCATCACCGAGCAAACCCTTATTGGCGCGGCCGCCGGCCTGGCCCTGCGCGGCCGCGTGCCGATTCTGCACGCGCTGGCCACCTTCCTCACGCTACGGGCCTTTGAGTTCATCCGCACCGATGTGGGCATCGGCCAGCTGCCGGTGAAACTAAGCGGCTTCGTGCCCGGCTTCCTTTCCGACGGCAACGGCCCCACCCACCAGGCCATTGAGGACGTGAGTTTGATGCGCGGCATCCCCGGCATGACGGTTTTTGCCCCCGCCGACGAGGCCGACATGCTGGCCATGCTGCCCGCCATCTGGGCCTCGCCCGCGCCGGCCTACGTGCGCATCAACACCCGCCCCGCCACCTATGAGCACACCCCTTTCGAGATGGGCAAGGCCGAAATCGTGGCCGAGGGCACCGACATCACCATCCTCACCTACGGCATGCTCTTCGAACAAACGCTGGTGGCACGCGAGCTGCTGATGCAGCAGAGTAAGTCGGTGGGCCTGATTAACCTGCGCAGCCTCAAGCCCATCGATGAGGAAGCGCTGCTGGCCGTGGCACGGCGCGGCGGCCTCCTAGTAACGGTGGAGGACCATTTTGTAACCGGCGGCCTCTTTTCCATTCTGGCCGAAGTGCTGCTGCGCCACCAGCTCACGGCCCGCGTACTGCCGCTGGCGCTGGAGGAGCGCTGGTACCGCCCCGGCCGCCTGAGCGCGGTGCTGGAGTACGAAGGCTTCACCGGCCACCACATTGCCCGGCGTATTACGGAGCATCTGGGCGAGTCGGGCGCGAGTATTGCCGCCGGCCCGGCCGTGCTGGAAAACCAGTTTGCCGAGTAGCTTCAGCTGCTCCGCCCAGGCGTCAACCTCACCCCCTGACCCCCTCTCCAAAAAAGAGGGGGCACCGGATTTGCCTTTATAAAGCGTATTAATCGCAGATGCTAAACCCAGCACATGAATCGTCCTCACGAGCCGGTGCTCCCTCTTTTTTGGAGAGGGGGGCAGGGGGTGAGGTTGACGCCTGGGCGGAGCGGCTGGAGTACTTCGCTAACCCCACTTAACAACAACCCACCCCATGCCAAACACCGTTTCCTCCAACGAAAACTACCCCGACATCACCAAATCGGATGAGCTGTACGCTCGGGCGCAGAAAATCATGACGCCGGTGACGCAGACCCTCGCCAAAGGCCCCGGCCAGTACACCAAAGGCGTGAGCCCCAAGTACGTGAAGCGCGCCAAAGGCTCCCATATCTGGGACGTGGACGGCAACGAGTACCTTGATTTTCAGATGGGTATCGGCCCCATTTCGCTGGGCTATGCTTACGAGCGGGTTGATAATGCCATCCGGGCCCAGCTCGAAGACGGCATCACCTTCTCGATGATGCACGAGCTGGAAGTGGAGCTCTCGGAGCTGATTCATGAGATTATCCCGAACGCCGAGAGCATCCGCATCAGCAAGACCGGCGCGGATGTGTGCTCGGCGGCGGTACGCGTGGCCCGGGCCTTCACCGGCCGCGACAAGGTGCTGTGCTGTGGCTACCACGGCTGGCACGACTGGTACATCGGCACCACCAGCCGCGACAAGGGCATCCCGCAGGAAACCAAGGACCTGACCGCTGCTTTTGAGTACAACAACATCGACTCACTCAAAGCCCTGCTCGATGAAAACGTGGCCTGCGTGATTCTGGAGCCGTTTATTTTCGATGCGCCCAAGGACAACTTCCTCCACGAAGTGGAACGACTCTGCAAGGAAAACGGCACGCTGCTCATCTTCGATGAGATGTGGACCGGCTTCCGGGTGGCCGTGGGCGGCGCGCAGGAGTATTTCGGCATCACGCCCGATTTGGCGGTGTATTCCAAGGCATTTGCCAACGGCATGCCCATTGCCCTGCTCACCGGCCGGCGCGATGTGATGGAGCTATTTGAGCAGGATGTCTTCTTCTTCACCACCTTTGGCGGCGAGGCGCTGAGCATGGCCGCCGCCGTGGCGACCATCGCCGAGATGCGCGAAAAGAACGTGCCCGCCCGCCTCGCCGAGCAGGGCAAAAAACTCAAGGATGGCTACAACGAAATCGCCGCAGAGCTGGGCCTGACCAGCTACACGAAATGCTACGGCTACGACTGCCGCAGCATCGTGACCTTCGACCCCTCGGCTGGCAACGGCATGGAGCTGAAGGCCTTCATGCAGCAGGAGCTATTCAAGCGCGGCATCATGTGGGGCGGCTTCCACAACATGTGCTTCTCGCACTCGGATGAGGACGTGGCCTATACACTGGCCACCTACCGCGAGGTGCTGCCGCTGCTGAAGGAAGCCATCGAAGCCGGCGACGTAGCCGCGCGCCTGCTGGGCGAGCCGGTGGAAGCTGTGTTCCGCAAAGTGACCAATGCTGCGCCGGCGAAGGCGAAGTAAGACAGAACGTTGTAAAAAGTACGTCATGCTGAGCGCAACCAAAGCCTCTCGCGTGTGGTAGCAACTCAGATTGCACGGATTAGTTGTGGTACGCGAGTCGATTCGGCTGCGCTCAGCATGACGTTCAATATTTTACCCTACTTTTCTCCCCCTTTGAACCTCTTCTCCCTCACCAGTAAAACTGCCATCGTCACCGGGGCCTGCGGGCTCATCGGCCAGAAGCACTGCGCCGCATTGGCCGAGGCCGGGGCCAATGTGGTAGTAGCCGACCTGAATGCCGAAGCCGCTACCGCTGTGGCCTTCGGGTTGGGCGGCGGCCCGCACCTGGGCCTGGCCGTTGACGTGACCAGCCCGGAGTCGTTGGCTGCCGCGCGCGACCAGATTCTGGCGCACTTCGGCCACATTGATGTGCTGGTGAACAATGCCGCCATCAACGACATGTTTGAGAACCCCGCGCTGGCGGCCGATTTGAGCAAGTTTGAAAACTTCCCGCTGGCCACTTTCCAGAAAGTGCTGGAGGTGAACGTGACGGGCGTGTTTCTGGCGGCGCAGGTGTTCGGCACCCCCATGGCGCAGCAGGGCCACGGCTCCATCATCAACGTGGCCAGCACTTATGGCATGGTTGGCCCCGACCAGAGCATCTACCGCAACGAGGCCGGCGAACAGACGTTTTACAAGTCGCCCTCCTACCCCATGACCAAGGGCGCGGTGGTAAATTTCACCCGCTACCTGGCGGCCTACTGGGGCGCGGCCGGCGTGCGCGTGAACACGCTTTCGCCCGGCGGCGTGGAAAATAGCCAGGACGAGTTTTTCATCAAACAATACAGTGCCAAAACCCCGCTGGGCCGCATGGCCACGCCCACCGACTACCAGGGCGCGGTCGTATTTCTGGCTTCGGATGCCTCGGCCTATATGACCGGAGCCAACCTGGTCGTGGATGGCGGCTGGACGGCCATCTAAGCAGTTAAAAGTTAAAATACGGTAGGTTCCCTTTTACCTTTTAACTCTCAACTTTTAACTATTTCCCTCCTACCCTCAGACCCTTGTACCCTCATACCCTAGACCTATGCAAGCTATTGAAATCCGTAAAAACCGGTTTATCGGCGCGGGCCACCCGGCCTACATCATTGCCGAAATCGGCATCAACCACAACGGCTCCCTCGACCTGGCCAAGCAACTGATTTCGGAAGCCGCCAAGGCCGGTTGCGATGCCGTAAAATTTCAGAAGCGTACGCCCGAGCTGTGCGTGCCCAAAGACCAGTGGGAAAAGCAGCGCGACACCCCCTGGGGCCGGATGAGCTACATCGACTACAAGCGCAAAACCGAGTTCAGCCAGGCCGAATACACCGCCATCGACGACTATTGCCGCGCCCTGGGCATCGACTGGTTTGCCTCGTGCTGGGATGAGCCGTCGGTGGATTTCATGGAGCAGTTTGCGCCCGTGCTCTATAAAATGGCCTCCGCCTCCCTCACCGACAAGCCCCTGCTCGACCGCGTGCGCGCCACCGGCCGCCCGCTGATGCTGAGCACCGGCATGAGCACCATGGACGAAATCCACCAGGCCGTGAAATGGGTGGGGCTAGATAAGCTGATGATTGCGCACTCCACCTCCTCCTACCCCTGCCCGCCCGCCGAGCTGAACTTACGCATGGTGCCCGTACTGCAAGGCATGTTCCCGGCCACGCCCATCGGCTACTCGGGCCACGAAACCGGCCTGGCTACCACCGTAGCCGCTGTTGCGCTGGGAGCCGCCTTCGTGGAGCGCCACTTCACCCTCGACCGCGCCATGTGGGGCTCCGACCACGCCGCCTCGGTGGAGCCGGGCGGCATGGCCAAGCTCGTGCGCGACATCCGCGACGTGGAGGAAGGCCTCGGCGATGGCGTGAAGCGCGTGTACGACTCCGAGCTGGAGCCCCGCGCCCGCCTGCGCCGCGAGCTGACGCCGAACCAGGAGTAGGGCGTTTCGGTTGAACTGCTGAACGAAAATAGCAGAACGTCATGCAGAGCGCAGCGAAGCATCTTTACCGCAATAGTAATTTAGCTTACTGCTGCGGTAAAGATGCTTCGCTGCGCTCTGCATGACGTTGGATGGTATGACGTTCTTTTAATAACCCAGAATCCTCCACACCATGCATCACGTCGAACTCATCACCACGGCCATTCTGCTCGTTTGGGTGGCCATCGTGATTACACTGGAGCGTATCATCCCGTACCGCAAGGGCCTGCCGTTTTTCCGCGAGGGCTTCTGGACCGACCTCGTGCTCTACACCTTCGTGCAGAGCTTCGCCCTGAAAATCATCATTTTCGACTACATCATTCTGCCGCTCGACCAGCATTTTGGGTTCTCGAAGCTGCATTTTGTGACGGGCTGGCCCATCTGGGCGCAGGTGCTGTTTTTCGTGGTTACCCACGATTTCTACATCTACTGGTTTCATCGGTTTCAGCACAGCAGCCCGCTGTTCTGGCGCACCCACGAGGCGCACCACTCCGGCAAGCAGGTCGACTGGCTGGCCGGTTCCCGCTCGCACGCCCTGGAAATTATTATCAACCAGACCATTGAGTTTGCCCCCATTATTCTGCTGGGAGCCGACCCCATGGTGGTGCCCATCAAGGCCTGCATCGATGCCGTGTGGGGCATCTGGATTCACTGCAACATTGATGTGCGCTCGGGCCGCCTGCAATACGTCATCAACGGCCCCGAGATGCACCTCTGGCACCACGCCGACCACGAGGAAGTATTCTACGCCAACTTTTCGACCAAATTTGCTTTCTGGGACTGGATTTTTGGCACTGCCTACCGCCCCGACCACAAGCCCCTGAAATGGGGCCTGCCCTACGCTTTCCCGAAGGATTATTTCAGCCAGCACGTCTTTTCCGTGGCCCGCTTCGATGAAGACGAGTTAGCCCGGCGCTCGCCGTTGTTTCGCGCCTACCACGGCGTGCGGCTGCGGGTGTTAAAGCGCCTGACCGACCGCGTGCCGGCCCTGCGCCCGCTGCACGGCTGGCCCGTGCCCGAGGCTTATTCCGAAACCATTCCCGCGCAGCGGCCAGGCGGTAATTTCGGCCAAAATCCGGCCCCGGCCGCTTCATCTCATCCGCCCACCACGGCCGCCTCGTCTCGTTGATTAATCCCTGGTTTTCCCTGTTTCTGGCTTCCTTCATGGAAGTTTGCTGGACGTATAGCCTCAAGGCACTGAGCATGCAGCGCATCAAGGAGATAGCCTGGGCGCACAGCCTGGGCCAGCCGGCGCTGCTGCTACCAGTGCTGCCGCTGCTGGCCTACGTAGGCTTTGGGCTGGCCAACGTCATTTTCCTCTCGCAGGCCATGCGCAGCATTCCCACGGCCACCGCCTACTCGGCCTGGATGGCGCTGGCCGTGGTCGGCATCAAACTGGTGGATTTGCTCTACCTCAAACAGCCGTTTTCCTGGCTGAGCGTTTTTTACACCAGCCTCATTATCATTGGCGTACTGGGCCTGCGGCGAATAGAATAGCCTTCTGCCACCAGCCCCGCCAAAGGACGATTTGCGCCCGCAGTGCCGTGGCTTTTACATGCCTTTGGCGCTCATGCCGCCATCTACCAGCAGGCACTGCCCGGTGATGTAGGCCGCACCGGGCAGGCACAGGAAGGCCACGGCGGCGGCAATTTCGTCGGGCTCGCCCACGCGGCCCATGGGCGTGCGGGCCTCCACCTTGGCCATGAAGTCGGGCCGGGCCATAAGCCCCGCCGTGAGCGGCGTGCGGATGAACCACGGCGATACCGTATTCACCCGGATGCCGTCGGGGGCCCACTCCACGGCCAGGTTGCGGCCGAGCTGCTCTTCGGCGGCTTTGGTCATGCTGTAGTAGGCACCGGTGCCCACGTCGAAGCGGCCTGCCACCGAGCCCACATTCACGATAGCCGCGTGCCCGGAGGCTTTCAGGAGCGGGTGGACGGCCCGGCACATCTCAATGATGCTGAACAGGTTCACCTGAAACAGCCGCTCGTATTCGGCGGTAGTATAGTCGTTGAAGCCCTTGCGGATGTTGGTGCCCACGTTGTTGATGAGCAGGTCGAGCCCCTGCCATTGGGCCTGGATTTGGGCCATGATGGCGGCCCGGCCGGCCTCGGTGCTCACGTCGGCGGCCAGGCCGGTGGCGGGGAGGCTGCGGGCAGTCCAGTCGGCCACGGCAGCGGCTACTTCGGTTTCGTTGCGGGCTACTATCAGCACTTCGGCGCCCAGGGCCAGGAGCTCTTCGGCAATGGCCAGGCCAATGCCCTTGGTGCCCCCTGTCACGAGGGCGCGGCGGCCGTTTAGATTCCAGCGATTGGTCATTTTCACGTTGGTTGATGAATGGGTATAACCACACCAAACGTAAAAGCGCCCGAACCGGCCGGGCGAAATCTGGATAAAGCCCGGCATGCATAGTGTATCGAACCAGCTTTGCCGCAGCAGGGCTTCCGCCCCCAACCGGCTCAGCAACTGAGCATGTGGCTATTAGGCGCTGTATTTTTGGTGGCCCGAATTGCCCGCTAAGTCTCGTACCACTACTGCTGCGGCTATGCCAGCTGCGCCAGCCAGGTTGCAGCCTCGGCTTCCTCCCCAAACAGGCGGTAAGTCATGGCCCGGGCAGTAGCTTCGCCGGTGGCCTGGTCGATGGAAAGGCCCGCCAGCACATCGGCGGGCAACAGGATAGCCCCGTAGAAATCGGGCATGCGCGTGCTGGGCATACTCAGCCAGTAATCGGTGACCCAGGCAGATTCTTCGGGAGTGAAGGGCACCATGCAGCTATGGTCGGCAATAACCTTGTGCCAGCGACGGAGCGCCAGTACCTGCTTGGCGTAGCCGAGCAGGGTTTGCAGGTCGGCCAGCTGGCGCGGGCCGGGGCTGTATCGGATAATAATGTATTCGCCGACAGGCTGCTCCAGCAGCTGGCCGGCAGGATTGCGAAAGTGGATGCGTTGTTTACCAGAAGCCATAAGGACCACAAAGGTACTCCCAAGATGGAAAACGCGCCCAAAAACCCTAATTCAAGGCTTATTTACTCTTTTTTACACCCGCTATGCAGCCAGGCGGGTGGAGCCACCGGGCAGCGGCAGACCGGAACCGGCTTAGCTCCCGTATCGGCCCCGATATGAAAAGCGCCCGCGAAATTGCACCAAAGCCAAGCCCCGTTGGTTGAGCTTTTTCTATACCTTTATTTTATGGAAATAGCTAACCACACTTTTGCCGAAGCCACTTCGGCGGCTCCGTTTCTGGATTATGCCATTTGTGTAGATGCCGACAACCGGCCCGCCAACCACGTAGGCGATTGGCCCGTGCAGGGCCAAGCCTACGCCGTGCGCGTGGTAGAAAGCCGCACCGAAGGCCTGGACCTGGTTCACGTACTAGGCTTCGAGGGCGAGGCGCCGTACTTCAACGCTTTCGCCCCGCACCGCTTCGAGTTCATTGAGCGCATGTGGCTCAACTAGCGATTTTCGGGGTGCTGCACAAGCTGGCGATAAGTCGCATAGCCTTTATCGACCGCGCATCGACGGCACCCGTTTTTCGCATATCATCAACAAAAAAGCCTCTCACAATATCGTGAGAGGCTTTTTTGTGGGCCCACTCGGAATCGAACCGAGGACCTACTGATTATGAGTCAGTTGCTCTAACCGATTGAGCTATGGGCCCGGTGCCGGAGGCAGTCATCTTTCACCTCAACCATGCCGTTGCCAGCCCTCCAACGCTGCAAAAGTACGACCTTCGTGGATGGAAAAACAAGCCAGCCCATGCTTCCCCACTTATTGTTCGATTTCGGCGGTGTCATCATTGACATTGATTACGATGCCACCCCCACCGCCATGCGCCGGCTGAGCCGCGCGGGCAGCACCATAGCCTTTTCGCAGGCTAGCCAGGCCGAGTTGTTCGACCGCTTCGAAACCGGCCACCTCACGCCCGCCGAATTCCGGGCCGGCCTGCGCGCCGCCTACGCCCTCGATGCCACCGATGCCGAGCTGGATGCCGCCTGGCACGCCATGTTGCTCGACGTGCCCGCCGAGCGTCTCGCCCTCATTGGCGAGCTGCGCCGGCAGGGCCACCAAACGGCGCTGCTCTCCAACACCAACAAGCTGCACATTACCGAAATAAACCAGCGCCTGGCCGGCCAATACGGCTTCCAAAACGGCATTGCCGACGTACTCGACCGCGTGTTCTACTCCCAGGAGATGGGCCTGCGCAAGCCGGGCGAGGAAATATTCCGGCACGCGCTGCGCGAAATGAACTGGCAGCCCAAAGACGTGTTGTTTATCGAAGACAGCCCGCAGCACATTGCCACCGCCCGCCGCCTGGGGCTGCAGGTGCTGCACCTGGCCCCGCCGCTCACCCTCCTCACCGCCCTGCCCGAAGCCCTCCGTGCCTTTCCCCGAGAATACGCCCCTGCCCAGTCCTGAACCTGATTTTGCGGACTTCCCTGCCGGGCACGGTCCGGCCGATGTGGCCGCCCCGTTGGCCACCGATGCGCCCGGCCGCCTGGCCCGGGCGCGGGGGCTATTCCGGCGCTTCGAGCGGCCGGAGCCGTCGGCTGGGCGCACGGCGGCGCTGCACATCGGGCTATTCCTGGTCACGCTGGTTACCACTACGCTGGCCGGCATTCAGCTCACGCGCGGTGCGGTCGA
Organism: Hymenobacter siberiensis; assembly: GCF_018967865.2. NCBI lineage: Bacteria > Pseudomonadati > Bacteroidota > Cytophagia > Cytophagales > Hymenobacteraceae > Hymenobacter > Hymenobacter siberiensis. The sequence goes on along the minus strand of NZ_JAHLZY020000001.1, from coordinate 1,652,466 downwards.
TTTCCTGCCGCTCGAGGTATTTCAGCTGCGCGGGGCGGCCCTGTGGGTGGAGCTGCGGCGCGGGCTGTGGTTTGCGCTGCCGTTTCTGGGGGTACTCACGGTGCACGAGTTCGGGCATTATTTCACGGCGCGCTACAACCGGGTGCGCGCTTCGCTGCCCTATTACATTCCGTTTCCGATGGGGCTGGGCACGTTTGGGGCCATCATCCGGATTCGGGAGCGGATTTTTTCGCGGCGCGAGTTTTTCGATATCGGGCTGGCCGGGCCGCTGGCGGGCTTTCTGGTGGCGGTGCCGCTGCTGATTTACGGCTTCACGCACCTGCCGCCGCTGGCGTATCTGTACGCCATCCACCCAGACTACGCCCAATATGGGGCCGACTATGCGCGGCATGTGTATGGAGCCAAGGAGCTGGCCAACGGCCTCACCCTGGCCCGTCCGCTGCTCTATCAATGGTTGGAAAACGCCTTTGCCGACCACGCCCGCCTGCCCCACCCGCTGGAGCTGCTGCACTACCCCGTGCTGCTGGCCGGCTCGCTCAGCCTGTTTTTCACGGCCCTCAACCTGCTGCCCATGGGCCAGCTCGACGGCGGCCACATTCTGTACGGGCTGCTGGGGCCGGGGCGCTTTAATCGAATGGTACCGGTGCTGTTCACAGGTTTTATTTTCTATGCCGGGCTGGGGCTGTTTTCGCTGCACGACGACTGGCAGACCTGGCTGTATGGCGGGCCGGTGTACGCGGGGTATCTGGCGCTGATATTCTGGCGGGTATTTCCCCGGCCGCGCCAGGGGCTGCTGCTGGCGGCGGGCATCTGGGCGGGGCAGGTGGCGGGGGCCGCGCTGCTGCCGGGCATCGTGGGCAACCCCGGCTGGCTGGTATTCGGGCTGCTGCTGGGGCGCTTCACGGGCATCTATCACCCGCCCGCACCCGATGAGCGCCCCCTGAGCCCGGGCCGGCAGCTGCTGGGCTGGCTGATGGTGGCTATTTTTGTACTCTGCTTCACCCCCAGCCCATTTGCTTAGTGGCTGGCTAGTTGAGTTAGCCGGTGAACGGTGTAGAGACGCATCTTTGCGTCTCGGCGTCCGCGCCGCGTGGCTGAAATTGGTTCACAGCCAAGACGCAAAGATGCGTCTCTACATCGTTCCGGAATTCTCGTAACTCAACCCAACCAGCCACTTCATAACACCACCCTCCGCTCCCCCTCATTCTACCCACTCCCCACCCCTCCCCTGAATGATTTTTAGCCAAAAACAGCTTTTTCTGGGTACCACGCACATCGAGCTGCGGGCCGAAAGCCTGTACGTGTGCAAGCGCAACCCCCAGGGCGTGCCCACGCTCGAAACCGAGGTGCCTTACGAAGAAATTCTACCCATCAAGTCCGGCGAGCACCGCCACATCCCCACCAACCAGCTGCTGCTCACGGGGCTGCTGCTTGTGTTTCTGGGCTACAGCCCGTGGCGCGAGTGGCTGGCCACGGGGCATACCGGGGTGGCACTGTACTCGTGGTGGCTCATTTTTGGGGTAAACGTGCTGGCCAGCTGGCTGCGCTTCGAGCAGCAGTGGTGCACGTTCCGGTTGCGCACGGCGCATCTGGCCATCACGCTGGCCGGCCGGCCCTGGCAGCGCAAGCAGTTCCGCACTTTAGTGGCGGAGCTGGAGCGCCGCACCAAAACCTACCTGCGCGACGAGTACGGCCAGGTAAACCCCCTCGGCTTCATCGAGCCGCAGCTGCGCCGCGTGGCCTGGCTGCACGAGCTGGACGTACTCAGCGCCCGCGAAGCCCAGGCCCTGAGCACGCGCCTCACCGGCCGGCGCGGCACCGATACACTCCGCAGCATGGGCCAGGAGCTGGAGTCGCCCTATCTCAACTAACCCAGCAGTAATCGTATACTCCGGTCCGACCGCCCTAGGCGGTCGGACCGGTTGAAGCACCCCCGATTTTGTTCTCACGAAAACCGGTCGGACCGGTTGAAGCTCCTCGGTTTCGTTCTCACGACAACCGGTCAGACCGGAGCAACGACGCTTAGCGCCTATCCGAACAGGCACTAAAAAGCGCAGAATGCGCTACATGACGCGCTACCATCCCGGAACAGAGTCCTGAGCAGCTGGCTTACCTTTGCCCGGACAGCTTCCCGCTTTATGCACCGCATTCCGGCTTTTTTCCTCGTCACGCTCGTGCTGCTCCAGACCTTGGGGCAGGAGGTGCTGGTCGTGGACTATCAGATGAATAAGGCCCGCATCACGGAGCTGTACTGCGTGAACAAGGCCAGGCCGCAGCTGCACTGCAACGGCAAGTGCCACCTGGCCCAGCAGCTGCGCAAAGCCGAGGGCGGCGACAAAAAAGCCCCCGAAATGCTGGCCAGGATGAAGTACGAAGTGCTGCCCATGGCCGCCCTGCTGCTACCCCGGCCCCGGCGCTGGCCGGTGGCCGCCCGGCCCTATGCCCGCCGACCTGTGCCGCACTGTGCGGCAGTGCCCAGCCGGGGCGTGTTTCGCCCGCCCCTGTTATCAGCCTGATTGTGGCTTTGGCTTTCTGCGCGGCAGAAGGCCGGCCAACTTGGTGACTCCGTCGGGTTTCCCGGCGGACCGGATGCGCGCATACGCGCTGCTTTTCAATCAGTTGTTGATTTCCCCCTCCCCCGCTTTTCCGATGAAACGCTTTTCTATTTCCGCCCTTTTCTGTACGTTAACCCTTGCTACGCTCGCGCTTGCGGGCTGCAAGAAAGATGAAGTAGTGGCCGCTCCGCCCACGGTATCCCTCGAATTTGAGCAGACCGTGGGGGCCGACCTGCTGGTACTGGACACCAAAACCTATACTACGCTGGCCGGCGACCAGTTCAGAATCAGCATTTTCCGGCAGTACATCTCCAACATCGTCTTCACAAAAACCGACGGCTCGACGTATGCCGTGCCCGACAGCTACTACCTGCTGGACGCCGCCAAGCCCGACTCCCGCCACCTCACCCTCACCGGCGTGCCGGCCGGCGACTACAAGGGCATCACCTTCACCATTGGGGTCGATAGCGTGCACAATGTTTCGGGCGTGCAGAAAGGCGCGCTCGACCCCAACAACAACATGTTCTGGACCTGGAATTCGGGCTACATCTTCACCAAGCTCGAAGGGTACTCCGCACAGTCCACCACGTCGGCCCTCACGTTCCACATTGGGGGCTTTAAAGCGCCAAACAACACCATCCGGACCGTTTCGCCGGCTTTTCCCAGCGGAATGACCCTGCTGGTGCGCGCCGACCACAGCCCCGAAATCCACCTGAATGTGGACTTGCTCAAGCTCTTCAGTGGGCCGAGCACCATTCGATTTGCGACGCTGTCTGACGTGCAGTCGCCGGGGAGCAATGCGGTGAAAGTGGCCAATAACTACGCGGCCGGCATGTATTCGGTCGAGCACATCCACGCCAACTAGTCCGGCCATGCGCCGCACCTTGGTTGCCTCGCTGGCCTGTGGGCTAGCGGGGCTGCTCCTGGCGGGCTGCGGCCTCGGCGACGTGGTGGAGCCGGATGCCCCGGTACCCGGCACCACCCTCCCGGCCAACTTCCCCGCCCCCGTGTATGCCCCGGATGCCAACCCGCCCACGGCGGCGGCGTTTGGGCTAGGCCGCAGCTTGTTTTATGATGTCCGGCTCTCGCGCGACGGGTCTGTGTCGTGCGGCAGCTGCCACCAGCAATTCGTGGCCTTCGCCAACGCCGACCACCGCCTGAGCCACGGCGTGGCCAACCGCCTGGGCACCCGCAACGCCCCGGCCCTGCAGAACCTGCGCTGGAAATCGGAATTTTTCTGGGACGGCGGACCCAAAAACCTCGAAACCCTGCCCCTGGCCCCGCTCACCAATCCGCTGGAAATGGACGAAACACTGCCCCGCGTCCTAGCCAGGCTCAATGCCGATGCCGATTACCCACGGCGCTTCGCGGCGGTGTACGGGGCGGGGCCCATCGATTCCTACCAGTTTCTGCGGGCGCTGGCACAGTACACGGCCGCACTCACCTCGGCCAACTCGCGCTACGATAAAGTGGTGCGCGGCGAGGCCGGGGCCGTGCTCACGGCCGGCGAAGGGCGCGGCCGGGTACTGGTGGCGCAAAAATGCGCCAGCTGCCATGCCACCGACTTATTCACCGACGAAACCTACCGCAACAACGGCCTCAGTGCCACCTTCGAAGCCGATTCGGGCCGCGCCCACATCACCCGGCGCACCACCGACGTGGGCCGCTTTAAAGTACCCAGCCTGCGCAATGTGGCCCTCACAGCTCCCTACATGCACGACGGCCGCTTTGCCACGCTGGCGCAGGTGCTGGCTCACTACGACCACGGCGTGGTGGCCTCCCCCACTCTCGACCCGGCCCTTCGCCCGGCGGGCATTCCCCTTACCGCAACAGAAGAAGCCGATATCATCGCCTTCCTGCACACGCTCACCGACGACTCGTTTATTCACGATGTGCGACTGGCGGCGCAGCCCTAGGCTTCAGCATTTATTTCGATGAACTCTCAGAAATCTATTCTCATAAGCCTGCTGCTGAGTGGGCTGGCGCTGCCCGGCCGGGCCTGCGACATCTGCGGCTGCTTTATGGGCATCACGCCCTACGACAACCAGAGCGGTTTCAGCCTGATGCACCGCTACCGCATCTTCAACGGCTACCAGGCGCTGGGGCAGTCGCCGCAGTTTTTCCCGGCCGGGGTGCGGCCGTTTTTCCCCTCGCCCCTCAACGGCGACAACGGCTACGCCCACAGCCACCACGGCGAACCGACCGATTTCGAAGCTTTCCGCGTCATCGAATTGCGCGGAAAATACTTCCTCTCGCAACGCGTGGAGCTGAACGCCTTCGTGCCCTACATGATGAATACCTCGCAGATAAACGGCCGGCAGCTGAACTCGGCCGGCGTGGGCGACGTGACGGTTTTTACCGGCTACCACCTCATCCGGGCCATCGAAACGGCCGGGGTGCAGAGCCGGCTCATTGTGGGCGGCGGCCTGAAGCTGCCCACCGGCGAGTACACCCGCCAGAATGCCCAGGGCCAGCGCTACCCGCTGCTAAACCAAGTGGGCACCGGCACCACCGACGGCTTCGTATACGCCAACTACATCGGCAGCTTCCATAGCTTCGGGCTGAGCGTGAACAGCAGCTACCGCCGCTCCACGGAAAACACATTCCGCAACAGCCTGGCCCCGAGCACGGCCACCTACGCCAGCCTGTTCTACCGCGTGCCGCTGGGCGAAAACTGGCAGGTGTACCCCTCAGCGCAGTTTTTCTACGAGAAAACCAAGGGCGAGATGCTGGACGGCCAGCTCACCGGCGAGCACGCCATGAACAACGCCCTGCTGGGCCCCGGGCTAGATGTGTACTACAAAAACTTCTCGCTCAACACCAGCTTCCAGCTGCCCATCTACACCGCCACTACGGACCACCCGGCCAGCGCCGGCCGAATGGTGGTATCCGTCGGCTACAGCTTCAAGCAGACCAAATACCTGCTGCACGGCAAAAGCTGACGATTACACAACGCAAAAAGGAGCCCCCGTTGCCTGCGCGACCGGGGCTCCTTTTTGCGTTATTATACTGGTTCTTCGCTACATCCTAACCCAGCGCCGTTACGCCGGGCAGCTCCTTGCCTTCCATGTACTCCAGCAGCGCGCCGCCGCCGGTGCTGATGTAGCTCACCTGGTCGCCAAAACCAAGCTGCTGCACGGCCGCCGCCGAGTCGCCGCCGCCGATGAGCGAGTAGGCGCCGGCCGCCGTGGCCTCGGCAATGGCCTGGGCCACGTACTCGGTGCCGAGCGAGAAGTTGCTCATTTCGAACACACCCATCGGGCCGTTCCAGAGGATAGTTTTGCTGTTGCGAATAACTGCGGCGAAGGCTTCGCGGCTTTCGGGACCGAGGTCGAGGCCCATCCAGCCGTCGGGGATGCTGAGGTTGCTGGCCACGTCCACGTTGGCATCGTTGGCGAATTTATCGGCGATGAGCGAGTCGGCGGGCAGCATCAGGTTCACGCCCTTGTCTTTGGCCTTCTGGATGAGCTGGCGGGCCAGGTCCACTTTGTCGGCTTCCAGCAGCGAGCTGCCGACGTGGCCATTCTCGGCCACGGCAAACGTGTAGGCCATACCGCCGCCGATGAGCAGGTTGTCAACCTTATCGAGCAGTTTTTCGATGATGAGAATCTTGTCTGAAATCTTGGCCCCGCCCATGATGGCGGTGAAGGGCCGCTCGGCATTTTCGAGCACCTTCTGGGCGTTGTCGATTTCGGATTGCAGCAGGTAGCCGCCCACACGGTCCTGCGCAGCAAAGGAATTGGCCATCACGGCCGTGGAGGCGTGGGCGCGGTGCGCGGTGCCAAAGGCATCATTCACGTACACATTGCCCAGGGTGGCCAGCTTGGCGGCGAAGACCGGGTCGCCGGCTTCCTCCTCCTTATAGAAGCGCACGTTGTCCATGAGCAGCACTTCGCCGGGCTGCAGAGCGGCCGCTTTCTGGGCGCCTTCGGCCCCAAGCACGTCGCCACCAAACTGCACTTCGCGGCCGTATTCCTGCGAGAGACGCGCCATGAGGGCTTCGAGCGAAAACTTCTGCTCGTAACCGCCCTTGGGCCGGCCCAGGTGCGAAAGCAGCACCACGGAGCCGCCATCGTTCAGGATTTTCATCACCGAGCGGGTGGCCATGCGGATGCGCGTGTCATCGGTGATGCGCAGGTCCTTATCAAGGGGCACGTTGAAATCGACGCGCATCACGGCGCGCTTGCCGGCGAAGTTGTAGGTATCGAGGGTGTTCATGGGAATGAAGGAATGTGAGGTAAGCTTTAGCTTGCCGTGGAGAAAACGTAATCAGACCACAAAGTAAACCCGGCGGGTACACTCCGAACCGTGAGGCCACAGTGGCGTTGCCTTGTACGATAACGGCAAGCTAAAGCTTACCGCACTCCCTTACCTTTGCTGCACTTATGAAAATCGGTATTTTTTTCGGAGGCACTTCGCGCGAGCGGGAAATTTCCTTCGCCGGCGGCCGCACCGTGTTTGATAACCTGGACAAGGCCCTGTTTCAGCCCGTGCCCATCTTCGTCGATAGCCTGGGGCAGTTCATTCTGCTCGACTGGCAATTTATCTATAAAGGTACCATCCGCGACTTCTACCCGCCGGTGAGCTCGCAGCCGCCGTCGCTGCACCATTTGCAGGTGTACATCGAAAGCCTGGGCGAGCTCAGCCACGATGAGAAGTTTGAGGCCATTGCCAAAGTGGGGCGGCAGGTGCAGCCCGAACAGCTGCCGCTGCTCATGGATTTCGCCTTTCTGGCCCTGCACGGGCCGGGTGGTGAGGACGGGGCCATTCAGGGCATGCTGGAGTGGCTGGGGATTCCATATTCGGGCTCCGGTATTCTGCCCTCGGCATTTGGCATTGATAAAATCGCGCAGAAGAAGCTGCTGAAAGCGCTGGGCCAGCCCACGCCCGACTTCCGCGTCATCACGGCCGAGGAGTGGGACCGCGCCGACCACGCCGCCACCCTCGCCTACCTGGTGCGCGAGCTGGGCTTGCCGCTGGTGCTGAAAGCGCCGCGCCAGGGCTCCAGCATCGGCGTGAGCATTCTAAAAACCGACGACCTCGCCAAATTCGAGGCCGCCATCGAAAAAAGCCTGTTCCGCAAAACCCTGACCCGCACCGACTGGCAGCGCCTGGGCGAGCAGGACAAAGTGGCCTGGGTGCAGCATCTCACCGATATCCGTGACGGCATCGGCCTGCCGGTGACGCTGGCGCTTAATGAAGAATTGGAAGGCGATAATTCTTCATTAAGCGAAGCGACCATTTACCACCCCGAAACCCTGCTCTTCACCCTCGACCAGACTTTTGAAACGGCCGATACCATCCGCCTGACCAACGTGGACGGCGAAACGCAGGTGCTCGTGGAAAGCTTCGTGGCCGGCCGCGAGTTCAGCTGCATTGTGGTGGAAGACCCCAACGGCCTGCCGCTGGCCCTGCCGCCCACCGAGATTGTGAAGGGCGAGGAGATGTTTGACTACCGCTCGAAATACCTGCCCGGCCTGGCCCGCAAAATCACCCCGATTGACTTACCGGAGGATAAAATTCAGGAAATCCGCGAGGCCTGCGAGGAGATGTTCCGCACGTTCGGCTTCCAGGTGTATGCCCGCTTGGATGGGTTTGTGGTTGAGGGGAATAAGGTAGAAGGGATAGGGAATACGGAAAATGGTGGTGCCCAATCCCTATCCCCTATACCCTCCTCCCCTTCTACCCTGTTTCTCAACGACCCGAACACGACTTCGGGCATGCTGCCGGCTTCGTTCTTCTTCCACCAGGCGGCCGAAATAGGGCTCAACCCGAGCCAGTTTCTGACTTACCTCATCCGCACGTCGCTGGCGGCCCGCCGCCGCGCCGGCCTACGCCCCGTGAAGCTGGGGGCGCTGCTGGCCAAGCTCGATGCGGCCGTAGCCGGCCGCCAGCACGAGGCCACCGAGCGCATTCGGGTGGCCGTGATAATGGGCGGCTACTCCTCGGAGCGTCATATTTCGGTGGAGAGCGGGCGCAACATCTTCGAGAAGCTCAGCTCGTCGGCCAAGTACGCGCCGGTGCCGGTGTTCCTCACCGGCTCGGCGCAGGAGCACCAGCTCTACGTGCTGCCCGTGAACGTGATGCTGAAGGACAACGCCGACGACATCCGCGAGAAAATTGAGCACGCCGAGGCCGGCGAGGCCCCGCACCCCATTCTGGCCCGCATCCGACAGGAAGCCAGCCAGATTACCAGCACCTACGCCGGACAGGCGCTGGCCCTGCCGCGCCGCATCTCGTTCGGGGAGCTGGCCGGCATGGTCGATGAAGTATTCATTGCCCTGCACGGCCGCCCCGGCGAGGACGGCGCGCTGCAACAGGAGCTGGAGAAGTTTGGTCTGCCCTACAATGGCTCGGGCGTGGCCAGCAGCAGCGTCACCATCAACAAGTTTGAAACCAACAAGCGCCTGCGTGCCGCCGGCCTGCTGGTGGCCGAGCACCGCATGGCCACCAAGCTGGAGTGGCAGGCCGATGCCGAAAGCTTCTACCGCAGCCTCGAAACGCAGTTTCCTTACCCATTCATCGCCAAGCCTGCCGACGATGGCTGCTCCTCGGCGGTGAAGAAAATCAAGAACCGCGCGGAGCTGGAAGCCTTCAGTCAGCTCATCTTCCGCACCGGGGAAGACCTCATGCCCGCCCCGGCCGGCGTGTTGAATCTGGGTTTTAAGGAGGAATTTCCGCGCAAAGAGGCCTTCCTGGTCGAAACGCTCATCAGCCGCGACGGGGCCGCGCACTTCCTCGAAGTCACGGGCGGCCTGCTCACTTCTTACGACGAAGACGGCCTGCTCGACATCGAAGTATTCGAGGCCAGCGAGGCCCTGGCCAACGGCGAGGTGCTGAGCCTGGAGGAGAAATTCCTGGCCGGCGAAGGCCAGAACATCACCCCCGCCCGCTACGATGCAGACCCCGCCGAGCGCCAGCGCATCTCGAACGAGGTGAAGGCCGTGCTGCACCGCGTGGCCGAAGTGCTCGATATTCAGGGCTACGCCCGGATTGACGCCTTCGTGCGCGTGCGCCAGGAGGGCGAGGTGGAGGTGCTCATCATCGAGGTAAATTCACTGCCCGGCATGACGCCCGCCACCTGCATCTTCCACCAGACGGCCCTGGCCGGCTACACGCCTTATCAGTTCATCGACCGGATTCTGGAGTTCGGCAAGGCGCGGGCGGCCCGGGTTAGCTGAACATCGGACTCCCCTCCTTACCAAGGAGGGGATGTTTGCGCGAAGCGCAAACGGGGGTGGTTGTGGCATTGCACAACACATGATGACACTATTCTAACGTTGCTCAACGCCACAACCACCCCAATTTTGCCTGCGGCAAAATATCCCCTCCTTGGTAAGGAGGGGAGTTTTCCGTTCTTTGCCCCATATAACGTCTTCTTTGCTAAATGGCTTTCCTCACCTCCAATACCCCGCTCGACGTAGTGAAGCACCTCGTGCTCATCGCCGGGGCGGGCCTGCTGCTCGTGCTGGGCTTTTTCTACGTGTATTTACCCATGAGCACGCACCACGGCGAAACCATCACAGTGCCCAAGGTGACGGGCATGAATGTGGCCGACCTCGAAGCCTACCTCGATGAGCGCAACCTGAACTACTTCGTGGACGACTCCAGCTACAGTCCCAACATCCGCCCCTTCACCGTGCTGGTGCAGGACCCCGCCCCCGGCGAAAAGGTGAAGGAAGGCCGCAAAATCTACCTGCAGGTGAGCATGAAAAACCCGCCGGTGATTAAGATGCCCAAACTTACCGATGGCTCCTCGAAAAACGCCATGCTCATTCTCAAAAGCTATGACCTCGTGGTGGGCCAGATTCAGCTGGTGCCCGACCTGGCCTCCGGCGCGGTGCTGAAGCAGCTGGTGAACGGCAAGGAGATAGCGGCCGGCGCGCCCATCGCCAAGGGTACCAAAGTGGACCTCGTGGTGGGCGACGGCCAGGGCAACCAGACCTTCGCCGTGCCCAACCTCATCAACATGCCTGAGGATGAGGCCATTACGCTCCTAGTGGGCCAGGGCCTGCAAAAAGGCGAAGTGTTTGAGCAGCCCGCCGCCGATGGCCAGACGCCCGGCACGGTGGTGCGCCAGCGCCCCGCCGCCGTCCCCGATGCCACCATCCGCATGGGCCAGCTGGTGGATATCTGGGTGGCGAAATAAGCCGTTAATTTTCAACGCAAAGCGGTGCTTTGCGTCGCCGCGCCGGAAAACCTTTTTCACTGGCGTAGCGGCGTGGGGCACCGCTTCGTCGTAATGCACTTTTCCGGGCGCTTTGGTCGTTAGGCCCTCAATCTCCTGCTAACTTATGATGACACGATTCCTCCCATGGTCGCGCTTGCTGCTGCCGGCGCTGCTGTTGAGCACCGGCGCGGCCTCGGCCCAGCTCTCGCCTTCCGAGCCCCTGTCGGCCGACCCGGGCCGGGCAGCTTACGCGCCCAGCGCCGCCATCCGCACCCAGCTGCGTGGCACCACGGCCCTGGCACTGCCCTTTTTCGATGACTTCACCACGCCGCTGAACGGTGCGCCCAACCCGCAGAGGTGGATGCCCATCGGCGGCGCTTTCGTGAGCAACCGCCTGGCCATTCAGCCCCTCACCCGGGGGGCCGCCACCCTCGACGGCCTGCGTGCCAACGGCCAGAACTACAGCGGCCAGGTAAACATTGTGTACGGCCCCATCGACTCGCTGGTATCACAGCCCATCAACCTGGGTGGCCTCACGGCCAACGACAAGGTGGCGCTCAGCTTTGCCTGGCAGGCCGGCAGCATCGTGAGCATCCCGGGGGCCAACGGCAGCACCACCCCCGTGCGCCTGGAGCTGTTTGTGAAAACCGATGCCAATGCCTGGGAGCAGGTGTGGGCCTACAACGGCCAGCGTGTGCGCACCGGCTTTCGGCAGCAGGTAGTACTGCTGGAGCAAGCCAAATACCTGCACGGCAATTTCCAGTTTATGTTCATTGCCACCGGCAACAGCTCCGAAAACCGCGACAACTGGAGCGTGGACTACATTCTGCTGAACCGGGGCCGCACCGCCGGCCTGGCCGATACCACGTTTCTGGATTCGGGGGCCGGCGGCGGGCTCACCGGCGGCAATCCCTCGGGCGGCATGCGCAGCCCCCTGCGCCGGTTCACCTCCATGCCGGTCTGGCAGTTCAACACGGCCTCGCCGACCGGCAGCGAGCTGGCCGCCAACCTGGGCGTGAACTACAGCAACCTGCGCAGCGGCCTGCTCCCACTGAACGTGAACGTGCTGGGCACCGTGCAGCAGCTGCCCGCCGGTCCGGTGCTGGGTACCTGGCTGCAGCGCAGCCTGCCGCTGGGCACGCTGCCCCGCCTCACGCCCGTGACCGGCGCGGCCAGCGCCGTGGCCCTGCCCGCCACGCCCGATGCCAAGCGCCTGCGCTACACCATGGCGCTGAACTCGCAGGAGCAAAACCCGCTTACGCTGCCCAACGACACCATTTTCCGGGACGTAGAACTGGCCAATTACTACGCCTACGACGATGGTACGGCCGAAGGATTTACCAACCTCGACCCCTTCACAAGCGGCCAGCAGCTCGCCTTTGCCTACCGCTTCGATTTGAACCAGGCCGACTACGTGCGCGGCCTGCGCCTATACCCGGTATATCCCGGCTCCAGCGTGGCCGGCGGCAACCGGACGCTGGATTTCGATGCCCGCCCCGTCACCATCAGCGTGTGGGACAATGCGAACGGCCGACCCGCTACCACCGCCCGGGTTTCCAAAACGGCCACCATCCCGGCCGCCGCCAATATTCCGGCCGGCTGGCAGTATTATCAGATTGATTTTGACCAGCCCGTGCCAGTATCGGGCATTTTTTACGTGGGCTTTTCGCAGCCTTCTACCTCCGCCGGCCGCTTCCTGCCCTACGGCCTCGACTACAACAGCAGCTTCCCGGCCCAACACCTGTTGCGCCGCGACAACACCGGCGTGTGGGACACCACCAACTTCGCATCCGGCCGGGGCGCGCTCATGATGCGCCCCGTGATGACCAATAACGTGGCCACCGCCACTGCCGCCAGCCGCGCCGCCGCCGCCTACAGCATCTACCCCAACCCTGCCCCTGCCGGGCACGGCCACGGCACCGTGAGCATTGCCGGGCCGGGTTTTGTGCGAGCGGTATTGGTCGATGCTCTGGGCCGCGTGGTGTGGGAGCAGCCCACTGCCCAGGCCGGCAACCCCACTCTGGCCCTGCCCACGCTGCCCGCCGGCCTCTACACCGTGCGCCTGACCCTGGCCGACGGCCGCACCATCGGGCAAAAGCTGATGTTGGAATAGCGTTTGCCCTCTGTAGCAATCGAAGCTACTTAGAAAGTAGTATCGTTCCGGTCAGACTGCCCTAGGCGGTCTGACCGGTTGAAGTACCCCCGATTTCGTCCGCACGACAACCGGCCGGACCGCCTAGAGCGGTCAGACCGGCGCAACGACTTCCTAAACAGCCTCATTAGCAAAAAAGCCGTCCGGATAACTCCGGACGGCTTTTTTATTGGGGCACGAAGCCTGAATTTGCTGATTACTTAGCTGGCATCAACACGGTATCGATTACGTGCGTTACGCCGTTGCTCGACATCACGTTCGGGATGGTGACCGTGGCCATGCCGCCTTTGGCGTCTTTCAGCATCACGCTGCTGCCGGATATCATCACCGTCAGCTGCTCGCCTTCCACGGTGGTCAGCACCTGACCATTCTTGAGGTCGGCGGCCGTGAGGCGGCCGGGTACTACGTGGTAGGTGAGAATTTTGGTGAGGGTGGGCTTCATTTCGGGCGTCAACAGCGAGTTTACGGTGCCAGCGGGAAGCTTATCAAAAGCCGCGTTGGTGGGGGCAAATACGGTGAAGGGACCAGCGCTTTTCAGCGTTTCAACCAAGCCGGCGGCTTTCACGGCGGCTACCAGCGTGGTGTGGTCGGCGCTGCCAGCGGCATTGTCCACGATATCCTTATCGGGGGTCATCATGGCACCGCCCACCATCACACCGTTGCTCATTGAGTTGTCTGCCATGCCCATCTTTTTGCGGTCGGCAGCGGAGCGGGGCTTGGTTTTGGCTTTCATTTTGTCGCCGGCAGCCGATTTGCCTTTGACTTTCATTTTGCCATCGTCGGCCATTTTGGTCTTGGTCATCATGCCGTCGACGGTGGTTTTTGTTTTCTCGTCGTCGCTCTTGGTCTTCATATCCTGCGCGAAGGAGGTGGCCGAGCAGGCTACGGTGAGGGCGAGGGCGGTGAAGATGTTTTTCGTGTTCATGGTATTGGGAGTTGGAGTGAGAGTCACTGATAATGTTCAGCCTATACGGCGGCACGGTAGTATTAGGTTTAGCGCATGTGCCCACAGCGGTGTTAAATCTTGTTTATAACATAAAATATTTATATATTTTTTATTTATTCATGCAACAGTTATTACATCGGTAGTTCAAATATGTCAAGCTGCTGCATATCGATGCAGCAGGGCACGAAGCAGGAAAGCTCCTTTGCAGCCTGCAAAGGAGCTTTCCTGTGGCCACAGCAGAAACAAGCAGCGCCCACGCAACCATTTCGAATAAATACCTAGCGCGGGGTGGTGCGACGACCGAAATCGTCGTCGCACCACCCCGCGCTACATCCTTGCTTCATATCAAACAAGCAGACCTCCACCCCAACAGCTGGCCCTTAAAACTCCACGATGAACCCAATTGTGGGCACTACCAGCGCGTCACTTGCCGGCAATAAAACCGGTACGGCGTTGCCGCCATCCTGGCGCAGGGGCTGGCCGTCGATGGTGGTGTAGCCGGAGTTGTCGGGCTGGCGCTCGAAGGTGTAGGTGGGCACCGATACGGGCTTGGTCAGCAGCGCATTCTGCACATCGATGTAAAAATCGAAGCTCAGGCGGCGCAGGCTCACTTTCTTGTCGAGGCGCAGGTCGAGCTGCTGGAAGCCCCCGAGCCGGCGGGTATTAAGCTGGCTATAGTCCAGAATGCCCTGGCCCACGGCCTGGTAGCTGGCACGGCTGGCGGCTTCGTCGTAGGGCGTGTAGGGCGCGCCGCCGCCCACGCGGTACTTGGCCCCTATTTCCCAGCCCCGGCCCAGCTTGTAGCCCAGCAGCGCCGAGCCCAGAAAGCGCGTATCCCAGGCCGTGGGCCGGTACACCCCATCGCGCCCCGAAAACTCGGAGCGGAAGGCCGTGAGCGACACAATGGCGAAGAGCTTGCCGCTGAGTTTCTGCTGGAAAAAGGCCTCGGCCCCGTATGCGCGCCCGTCGCCGGTGCTGGTGATGGCCTCGTTGCCAATGGCGTTAAAATCGCCGCCCAGGTTGGCCAGGCTGATGCCGTCGCGCGCGCTCACCGGGTAGTAGGCGTACTTTTTATAGAAGCCTTCCAGCGTGACGCGGGTGCCCTGGGTGGGCAGCCACTCCAGCCCCGCCACGGCGTGGTCGGACCGGATGTAGCGGCTGCCCTCGTTCACGAGCCGGCCCGCCGGGTCGCGGTAGCCCAGAATGGTGCTAGGCGGAATCTTGTAGTAGCGGCCCAGGCTGGCGTTCAGGTTCAGGGTGGGCAGCAGGGCGTAGCTCAGCGACACGCGGGGCGAGAGCGTCCGGTCGAGCCGGTAGCCTTGCAGCAGGGCATTGGTACCATCGGCCCGCACGCCGGCCGATACCGTGAGGCGGCCTTCAGGCCCGTAGGTGCGGGTGGCCTGGGCAAACAGGCCGTAGCGCACAAAGTCGAGGCTGGTGGTGAAGTTCACCGTCACGGCCGGGCTCACGAGCGCGCCGCTGGCATCGCGCACTTCGGCTCGGATGCGGTTGCGCAGGTTATTATCATAATGCACCAGCTGGCCCACCACGCCGTAGCTGTACTGCCAGCGGCCCACGCGCTTGTTCACGTCGGCGCGCAGCTTGTTTTCAGTTTCGCCGCTGCGGGCAAATAGCTTACGGTAGGCTTCCTGACCGATGTAGCCGTACTGAAACTGGTCGGCGGCGCTGTGCTGCTGGGTGCGGCTCAGGGCCAGGTTCAGGTAGCCGTTGTCCACCAAGTGGCGCAGGTTCAGGCCCACGGTGTAGTTCCACTGGTCGATGGTGGGGTTGTTGCGCAGGATGAACTCCTTGCTGGGCGAGCTCTTTTTGGGCGGCACAATTTCGAAGTGGTCGATGGCCCCCAACCCCAGCGTGGTGAGCGTGGTTTTGGGCGAAATCTTCGTCGTGGTCTTGAACTGAAAATCGTAGAAATCGGGCCGGATGGGCAAGTCAATCAGCTTAAACAGCACCTGCAAATAGCTGCGCCGGGCCGACGCCAGAAAGGTCGTGTTCTTGGTGAGTGGCCCTTCGAGCGTAGCCGCCACCTCGGTGCCCGAGGTACGCAGGTTGCCCTGCAGCCGTTCGGAGTTGCCGTCGCGCTGCCGGAACTGCAGCACCGAGCTCAGCGCATTGTCATACCGCGCCTGAAAGGCCGAGGAGCTCAGCGTCACGTCCTCAATAAAGCTGACGTTGAGGATGCCAGCCGGCCCGCCCGCGCTGCCCTGCGTGGGGAAGTGGTTGATAATGGGCACCTCAATGCCGTCGAGGTAGTACACGTTTTCGTTGGGCGCGCCGCCCCGGATGATGATGTCGTTGCGGAAGCCCGCCGTGCCGCCCGTGCCGCCGCCGCCCACGCCGGGCAGGCTCTGTATTACCCGTGAAATATCGAAGTTGCCGCCCGGGTTGCTCTTGATTTCCTCGGTAGTGAGGCGCTGTACGCTCAGCGGCGTTTCGGCTGTGGCCACCCGAATGGCGCGGTTGGCCGTCACGGTTACCTCGCCCAGCGCCTGCGGGCCTTTGTTGATTTCCAGGTTGAGGGTGTTCACATTGCCGCTGCTCACGGCCACGTCGGCGCGCAGCAGGGCATCGTAGCCCACGAAGCTGGCGCGCAGGTTGTAGGCGCCCGCCGGCACGCCCGTGAGGCGGTAGCGGCCTTCCGCATCGGTCGCGGTGCCGAAGGTGGTGCCTTCCAGCGTTACACTCACGCCAGGCAGGGCTTCCTGGGTGGCCCGGTCGCGCACGGTGCCGGCCACGGTGCCCGGATTCTGGGCGCGGCCAGCGAAGGAAAGCAGCAGAAAAAGCAGTAGGGTAATTGTTCTCATGCTGAACCAAGAGTCGGGAAAGGAAAATGTTTGCCGATTGCCACGCAAAGTATACGAAGAGCCGTCAGCCCGCGCAACTACCTGCCCGCATGGCTTCTTAGGGAACATTTCGAGTTAATGCGCGAAATACAACGTCGCGAATTGTCACGTCGTTACACCCTGTACATAAACTTGAATTCAGGCCAACCATATCATAGAACAGTAACTCTGGGCCTATGCTGAACAGCGCTTCGACAAGCCATTTCAGTGGGCAAAACTCCTACCCGGGTCCTGTACCGTACCCCGGAAAATAAAAAACCCCGTTTCCAGCTTGGAAACGGGGTTTAAAGTGGCCGCGTTAGGAATCGAACCTAAATCAAGAGCTTCGGAAACTCTCATACTATCCGTTGTACGACGCGGCCGGATTAGGCTGCAAAAGTAGCCATAAAAGCGAGGGCGACCAAATTTCAACGCCAAATTCCTTGGCAATTCTACTCGAATGCCATAACCCAGGCGGGCCAAAACCAGTTAAGCCAACAACCCTTATCGCATCAGAAATTTCCACTTTCACGCTTCATTCATGAAAAAGAACCTGTATACGGCCGATGCTTCGGCCGTTGGTGGCCGCAGCGGCCACGTCCGTTCCTCCACCGGCATCATCGACCTCGACATGTCGGTCCCCGAGGGCCTGGGCGGCAAAAGAAACGCCACCAACCCCGAAGAGCTGTTTGCCGCCGGCTACGCCTCGTGCTTCCAGCAGGCCCTGCTCGTCATCGCCCAAAAGGCCGGTGACCGGCTCGACCCCGAAACCACCGTGCAGTGCTCGGTTACCCTGTTTCAGGAGGGCGAAGGCTACGGCCTGAGCGCCGTGCTCGACGTTGACCTCAAATCCTTCGACCAGGAAAAAACGCTGGACATGGTGCGCCATGCCCACCAGATTTGCCCATACTCGGTGGGCACCCGTGGCAACATGGAAGTGGAGCTACGCGTGAAAGGCGAGGCCGTGCCTGCCCTCACCGAAAAGAAATAGCCCGTGCGCTCCGGTGCCACGAAAAGAACAAAGAAAAGGCCCGCCTGATGATTCAGGCGGGCCTTTTCGGCAATTAATGGTCGGTTACCCTTAGGCGTTGGCCAGCACTTCTTTCACGCGGGCGGCAGCATCCTTCAGCAACACGGCCGAGGCTACTTTCAGGCCGCTCTCGTCGATGATGCGGGCGCCTTCCTCGGCGTTGGTGCCTTGCAGGCGCACGATGATGGGCACGCGGATGTCGCCGATGGCTTTGTAGGCCTCAACTACCCCATTAGCCACCCGGTCGCAACGTACGATGCCGCCGAAGATGTTAATCAGGATGGCCTTCACGTTCGGGTCCTTCAGGATGATGCGGAAACCCGCCTCCACCGTCTGGGCGTTGGCTCCACCCCCTACGTCGAGGAAGTTGGCGGGCTCGCCACCCGAAAGCTTGATGATGTCCATGGTGGCCATGGCCAGGCCGGCGCCGTTCACCATGCAGCCCACGTTGCCGTCGAGCTTCACGTAGTTCAGGTTGTTCTGGCTGGCTTCCACTTCCAGGGGGTCTTCCTCGTTGAAGTCGCGCAGAGCCACGAAATCCTTGTGGCGGTACAGGGCGTTTTCGTCCAGCGTCACCTTGGCGTCAACGGCCAGGATTTTGTTGTCCGACGTTTTCAGCACCGGGTTGATTTCGAACATGCTGGAATCGGTTTCGTCGTAGGCCTTGTACAAAGCGGTTACGAACTTCACCATTTCCTTTTGGGCCTCACCTTCCAAACCGAGGTTAAAGGCTATTTTGCGGGCCTGGAAGCCTTGCAGGCCTACCGAAGGGTCCACGTGCTCGCGGTGGATTTTCTCGGGGTGCGACTCAGCTACCTCCTCGATGTCCATGCCACCCTCGGTGGTGTAGATGATGACATTTTTGCCCAGCTCACGGTCCAGCAGCACGCTCATATAGTACTCCTTGGGCTCCGAAGCGCCGGGGTAATACACGTCCTGAGCAACCAGGATTTTATGCACCTTGCGGCCCTCGGGACCGGTTTGCTTGGTGATGAGCTGCATGCCGAGAATGTTGCCGGCAATCTCTTTCACCTGCTCCAGGTTTTTAGCGAGTTTCACTCCGCCCCCTTTACCCCGGCCACCGGCGTGGATTTGCGCCTTCAGCACGTACCAGCTGGTGCCGGTGTCGGCGGTCAGCTTCTCGGCGGCGGCTACGGCCTCCTCGGGGGTATCGGCGGTGATGCCTTCCTGCACGCGGACGCCGTATTTTTTCAGGATTTCTTTGCCCTGATATTCGTGAATGTTCATAAAAACGGGTAAGGGGTGGTTTTAGCTACGCTACCTCGCGGTTGTTGGGGCGAAAGTACGAAGCAGGTAGGCAGTAGCCCAAGCTTTAGCTTGTGACAAGCGGTTTGTACCATAAGCTTTAGTTTGTGACGAACGCAGCGAGTGTACCCGTTGAACGGTGCGGATTCCGGAACTCGCTGCGCTTGTCACAAGCTAAAGCTTATGGTACAAGCTTGGGTGCTACTGACCATACCAGCGAGCCAGCACAGCTTCGGCGGGCTTGTGCTGGGGCGTAAAGTCGGCGTGGCGGCGGGCCGGGCCATCGGCCTCCAGCCCGGGGTACCACTTCCAGATAAACATGCCCTTGAGCCACGGCAGGCCCCAGCAGGCCCGGAACAGCGACTCGTAGCAACGGGCCTGGGTGGCCTCGTCGGGCGTTTGCAGGGCGGCCGTGCGCTCGGGCCACTCCCAAGGGCGGGCGGCGGCATCGGGCGTGGTTTTATAGCCCACTTCGGTAAATACCACGGTTTTTTTGATTTTTTTCTGCCACCGGACCAGCTTTTGCAGGTGGGGCTGCCAGCCGCGCAGCAGCGTATCGAGTGATGGGCTGGCAGACGAGCACAGGGGGAAATAGGCCTGAATGCCCACGTAGTCGAGCGCGTCCCAGAACCGGATTTGCTCGTACTCGCCGCTCCAGTTGGCGGCGTAGGTAAGCGGGCCGTGGTACACCTGCCGAATCTGCCTGATGAGACTGCGCCAGGCTTTTTCGTGGGCCGGCTCGGTGGCGTGCTGCAATTCGGTACCAATGCACAGGCCGTCGAGGTGCGCGGCCTCGGCCAGCGCGGCGTAGTGCAGAATAAAGGTGGTGTAGCTGGCAAACCACGCATCCCAGGCCGCCGGGCTGGTCATGTTAATATCGCCGGGCCAGGCGCTGCGGCCCCGCACCCACAAGTGCGGCTTCAGCAGCGTGCGGATACCGCGCGGCCGGGCCAGCCGGGCCGTGTATTCGATGCCGGCGTCGCTTTCGCCCCACAGGCCGAAGCGGCCGCCGGGCCGGGCGGTGTGCAGCTGCACGGCGGGCTCGGCGGCCCCGGCCTGCCAGCCGAAGGGCGTTTGGGCAATCCAGCTGATGTGGTCGCGCCGCAGCGGGGCCCACTCGGCAATGGTTACGGAGTCGCCGCCCACCCAGCTCACGCCGCGCAGCCGCAGGCTGTCCGACACCACCGCGCCCCGGCCGCGCGGCGCAAACGCCGCCCCGAAAGCCGATGGGGCCGTGGCCAGCGTCTGGGCCTGCCGGGCGGTTTCGGCGGGGAGGACGGCGCGGCGCGGCCAGCGCCACAGGGCCAGCAGCGGCACCAAGGCCAGCAAAGCCAACGGCCACCAGCGGCGTATCGAAAAAAAAGAGCGCGGCATGAAAAGAAAGTGGGGCAATGCGAAGAATCGGTTTGTGCTTAATCGGCGGGCTGCGTGTTAAGGCGCGGCAGGGCACCGCCCGGATTGTGCGTAGCTTTGCCACTACCGCTTCATTCACGTCTATCGCTGCCCGCCGTTGCTGCAAGCTATCAACATTCACAAGAGCTACAATTCCCTGAACGTACTCAAGGGCATTGATTTAACGATTGAAAAGTCGGAAATCGTGAGCATTGTTGGTTCCTCCGGGGCCGGCAAGAGCACGCTGCTCCACATTCTGGGCACGCTGGACACGCCGGACTCGGGCGATATCCTGTTCGATGGCGAATCGGTAAGCTCGCTGGGGCGCAACGATTTGGCCCGGTTCCGCAACCGGCACATCGGCTTCATCTTCCAGTTTCACAACCTGCTGCCCGAGTTCACGGCCCTCGAAAACGTGTGCCTGCCCGCCTACCTGGCCGGCCGCTCCGAAAAAGAAGTGCGCGTACGGGCCCGCGAATTGCTCGGCATGCTGAACATGGAATTTCGGGCCAACCACAAGCCCAGCGAGATGAGCGGCGGCGAGCAGCAGCGCGTGTCGGTGGCCCGCGCCCTCATCAACTCGCCCGAAATCATCTTCGCCGACGAGCCCAGCGGCAACCTCGATACCAAAAATGCCCAGGAGCTGCACCAGATTTTCTTCCTGCTCCGCAAAGAGCTGGGCCAGACCTTCGTCATCGTGACGCACAACGAGCAGCTGGCCGACATGGCCGACCGTAAGATTGTGATGCGCGACGGCCATATTCTGGAAGGCGGATAGGTTCATTTCTCGTCCTGTACATCGGTTCCCGCAGAGGTCCGCAGAAGTGTTTCGGCACGGCTCTGCGGACCTCTGCCTTTTTACACGGCACCCGCTGCAGGAACCGCTGCCTGGCGCCGCCGAAACGATGCCCGCCGGGCTATGCTTACTAAACGGAGGAGCTTAGTAAGAGCCGCCACCGACCATTCCCAACCTGCTTAGTTCTTAATAATTTTCTTATTGCTGATAAATTACTGAATAACAGCAATAAAATTTACCAATATTTTTGGCAATTCTGGCACGTTTGTTTCTAATTCTGGGTTATTAACCCGAACATCAGTTGGACACATTACTAAAGAACAAAGCCATGAACGAGGCCCCGAAAACCACCAAGGAAGTTACCAAAAACGTTAAAGTCGAGAGCTACGACATTGCCCGCTCCGACGAAACGCTGGATTTGGCGAAGGACCTCGCTAAGTTCATTAAGGATAACAAGCTTACGACCAACGTGCAAGGCAAGGAGTTTGTGAACGTGGAGGGCTGGCAGTACGCCGGTTCGCGCCTGGGCATCGTGCCCATCGTGGAGCACGTCATCAACGTGAGCAGCCCCGAGGAAATGAAGTACCAGGCCAAAGTGACGCTCTTTGACCTGCGCCACGGCACCACGGTGGGTGCCGGCTTCGCGGTGTGCTCGAACAAGGAGAGCGGCAAGAAATTCTACCAGGAATTTGCCATCATGAGCATGGCCCAGACCCGCGCCATCGGCAAGGCCTACCGCAACTGCCTAGCTTGGATAATCCGCGCCGCCGGCTACGAGCCCACGCCCGCCGAGGAAATGGACTACAACACCAACACGGTGGCCGTAGCCGCTCCTGCGCCGGTAGCAGCCCAGCCCGTGCCCGCCATGCAGGTGCTGCCCGCCGAGGCTCCGGCCGCCACGGCTGATGCCCCCGCCGCCGCGCCGGTTCAGTACGCCACGGCTGCGCACAAGGAGGAAATCATCCGCCTGCTGAACCATCCGGTTATCACCCGCCCCGAGAAAACCAAGATGCTGCTCAACATCAACCGCCTCGATGAGGAGCGTGCGGTGCAGGCCATCGCTAAGCTGCGCAAGGCCATTGATGACCGTGAGAACGGGGAGAAAGTGGCGGCTTAGTCCTGTTACTTTTCCTGCTTCTACCAGCCCGGTACCGTGAGGTGCCGGGCTTTTTTGTGAGCATATTTTAAGGGGCGGTGAGGCAGGATTGTTTTAATCACCTTTTTGGCAAACTTCTATGGAAGACTTTGTTCAAAAAGGCTCACCCACATGCTTCGCGGTTCTGGTGCCTGCATGGTCGGGGTTTCGCCAGGCAGGAGCGGGCGCGAAAGGCTGGGCTGGCGCTGGTACTCTTGCAGCACGAAGGCATGGGTGAGGCCCGGCAGGGTGACTTCGACACTATACAGGTACGGGTCGTGCAGGTGGGTTACGACCAACTCTGGCAGGGTAGCTAGTTGGTGCTGCTGATAAAAGGCAAATAAGGATTGGGTAGGAAAAGGTTGGGAGCTCTGGTCCGCTCCACACCCGCGCAGCGTGCGCACTTGGCCTTGACCGGCATGTTGCCAGACGACGTAGGCCACCACGTGGTCAAAGCCACCCTGCTCGAAGTAGTGCCGCACCGTGAACAGGCTGTCGACATGCTGGCGCCGCAGGGTTCGGAGTTGCTGCTTTACTTCCGCCTCCAAGCAGCGTTCTTGCTGTAGGCCACCAGGCGGGCGATGCCACGTGGGCTGACCGAACACGGCGCACGGCAGCAAAATCGAGAGGAGTGCCAAAAGGAGCTTAGCCATGCGAAGGACAAAGTAGGTGACAGCAAACTAACGCTCCTTTTGCTAAAAGAAACACTGAAGTGCCTACTTGTATAAACAAGCCCTTTCAAAGACAGGAAAGCGGGTGCGTTAAGTTTAAGAAACTTCGCTCACTTTCGTCGTTCACGAAATGCCGTTTTGGGACGAGTTTTGCGAACTCCTACCGAAAGCGTTTTTCGGCCAATTGCTGTCTTGGTGCACAACACAAAGCCAAGCAAAAGCCCATCGGTTAGTAAAACCTGGCCGTAACTTCGCACCATGTCCTCCGCTCCTACCGAAACCTCGCCCCTGGCGCTGCTGCGCGAGCATTGGGGGCACACAGCTTTCCGGCCGGGGCAGGAAGAAATCATCAATTCGGTTTTGAATGGGCACGATACGCTGGCGCTGCTGCCCACCGGCGGCGGCAAGAGCATCTGCTTTCAGGTGCCGGCGCTGGCGCGGCCGGGCATCTGCATCGTGGTGTCGCCGCTGATTGCCCTGATGAAGGACCAGGTGGACAACCTGCGCAAGCGTGGGCTGAAAGCGGAAGCCATCTATGCGGGCATGAGCCACCAGGAAATCGACCACGCGCTGGACAACTGCGTGTATGGCCGCAGCGTGAAGTTCCTGTACGTAAGCCCCGAGCGGCTGCTCACGGAGCTATTTCAGGTGCGGGTGGCGAAAATGAACGTGGGGCTGCTGGCCGTGGACGAGGCGCACTGCCTATCGCAGTGGGGCTACGATTTCCGGCCGCCCTACCTGCGCATTGCCGAGCTGCGCGAGAAGCTGCCGCCGGGCACGCCGGTTATCGCCCTCACGGCCACGGCCACGGCGCAGGTGCAGGCCGACATCGTGGAGAAGCTGAAATTTGGGCCGGGCTCGGGCGTGTTTCGGCAGAGCTTTGCCCGGCCCAAGCTCTCGTACTCGGTGCTGCAAACGGAGGACAAGCTGCGCCGGCTGCTGGAAGTGGTGCGCGGCGTGGGGCCGAACAAAACGGCCATTGTTTATGCCCGCACCCGGCGGCAGACGGAGGACACGGCCGCGTTTCTGCAGCAGCACCGGTTTGCGGCGGCGGCCTACCACGCGGGCCTGCCATCAGATAAGCGCACCCAAGTGCAGCAGGACTGGATTGCCGATAAAGTGCGCCTCATCGTGGCCACCAACGCCTTCGGCATGGGCATCGACAAGCCCGACGTGCGCCTCGTGGCCCACCTCGACGCGCCCGATACCCTGGAGGCTTACTACCAGGAGGCCGGCCGCGCCGGGCGCGACGGCCAATATGCCTTTGCCGTGCTGCTGGCCGGGCCCAACGATGCCGATGAGCTGCGCCGCCGCACCAGCCAGTCGTTTCCGCCCCTGGATACGGTGCGGCGCGTGTACCAGGCGCTGGCCAACTACTCGCGCACGGCGGTGGGTGGCGGCGAGCTGGCCGCGTTCGAGTTCGACCTGCAGCAGTTTGCCGAAACCTACCGCATCAAGGCCGTGGACGCGCACAATTCGCTGAAGATTTTGCAGCGCGAAGGCTTTGTGCAGCTGAACGAGGCCGTGAACCAGCCGGCACGGGTGCACCTGATAATGAGCCATCAGGATTTGTACACGTTCCAGGTGGCCAATGCGCAGCACGACTTGCTGATAAAGGCCCTGCTGCGGCTGCACGGCGGCGAGCTGTTTGCCGATTTTCAGACCATTTCGGAAAATTCGCTGGCCACGCACCTGCGACGCAGCGTGGTGGAAGTGCGCCAGCAGCTGCGCTACCTGCACACGGCGGGCATATTGCACTACCAGCCCAAACAGGAGGCCCCGCAGGCGATGTTCACCACGCCGCGCTTCGATGCGGCCAAGCTGCCCATCGACCAGGTGCGGATGACGGCCGCCCGCGACCTGGCCCGCGCCAAAACCCACGCCGTGGGCCAGTACCTTAACGGCACCCGCTGCCGCCAGATTCTGCTGCTCACCTATTTCGACGAGGCCGACCCGGCCCGCTGCGGAGTCTGCGACATTTGCCTGGCTGAGAAAAAAGCGGCACAGGCCGCCGTCCAGGCTCCGTCGCTGCGCGAGCCGCTGCTGGCGCACTTACGGGCTGGGGCGCTGTCGCCGCGCGAGCTGCTGGCCGCGTTTCCGCCGAAGGATGCGGCGGCTATTACCGCAGCCGTGCGGGAAATGGTGGACCGCGGCGAGCTGGCGTATGCGGCCGACGGGCGTCTGGTGGCGGCATAGCTGCTTGTAGCACACGCTTTAGCTTGTGCGACGGTGGCGCGAAACTGCCTGACGCCGCACAAGCTAAAGCATGTGCTACAAGGGAGGCGCTTACTTGCTAACCAGCCGAATACTCGGTGAACCCGCCCAGCAGATTCCGCACGTTGCTGAAGCCCTGCTGGGTGAGGTAGGCTTTGGCCTGCGAGGAACGGCTGCCGCTCTTGCAGTGCACAATTACTTCCTCGTCCTTCCAGGCGTCGAGGTCGTCGAGCTTCTCGGGCAGGGAGCCGAGGGGGATGTTCTGGGCCGTGGGAATGCTCGCTTCTTCGTGCTCCCAGGGTTCGCGCACGTCGACGAGGTGCGGGGTTTCGCCGGCCTGCAGGCGCTGGCGGAGTTCGGTGGTGGTGATGTCGGCCATATATGTAGGGTATGAGGGTATGAGGGTATGAGGGGACGAAAATAGGGCGAAGTCTTCTTGGTTTCGTAATGCGCGGGCCCTCAGCCGCCCGGGCCGAATCCGTTACCTTTACTGCTTCCCTCTGCCCCCGCGCTTATCCCTCATCCCATTATCCCCTTCTCCCGTTTCATATGAAACACTTTTTCGCTTCGCTGCTGGTGGCGCTGGCCCTGGTACCCGCCGCGCTGCAGGCCCAGGTATTTCCGGCCGTACCGACTGCTCCGCCCACCAACTTGCAGGGCCAGGCCCTGCGCGACTGGCTACGTACCAACTGGTATGACGGCAAGCGTACGGTGCTCTCCTATGCCGGAGCCCGGGCCAAAATGTATAACTACGCCGACAACTACAACAACTCGGTAACCTGCGTGTACTCGGGCTACAACACCCCGAACCCGTTCAGCTTCACCAGCTCCAGCACCACATCGGCGGCCAACATCAACTGCGAGCACAGCATTCCGCAGTCGTGGTTCAGCTCGGCGGCCCGCATGGTGTCGGATATGCACCACCTCTACCCCACGTATATTCAGTGGAATTCGAACCGGGGCAACAACCCCTACGCCGACATTCCGGACGCCGCCACCACCCTCTGGATGCGCAACACCAGCAGCCAGAGCACCATCCCGACCACCAACATCGACGAGTACAGCGAGGACACCAACTCGCAGTTTGAGCCCCGCGAAGACCACAAAGGCAACGTGGCCCGCACGGCGTTCTACTTCTACACGATGCACGACACCCAGCCGGAGCTGATTGCCACCGGCCACCAGAGCATCACGGCACTGGCCCCGCTGGCCACCCTCTACGCCTGGCACCTGGCCGACCCGGTGGATGCCCACGAGATTGAGCGCAACCGCCGCGTGGCCGCCAGCCAGGGCAACTACAACCCCTACATCGAGCACCCCGAGCTGGTGGCCCAGGCCTACGGCCTGGCCCCTCCCGGCCCGGTATTCACGTTTGCCAGCGCTACGGGCAGCATCATCGAAGGCAATACCGGCACCAGCACCTACACGTTTACCGTGAACCTGGCCCCGGCCGCCGCCACGGCCACCACCGTGCAGGTGAGCTTCGATGCCATGAACTCGACCGCCACCAGCGGCTCGGATTTCACCTTCGCCTCGCCCGCTACCGTGACCTTCCCGGCCGGCAGCACCAGCCAGACCGTGACCCTGACCGTGAACGGCGACACCCAGCCCGAAGCCGATGAAACGGTAGTTCTCAACCTGACCAACGCCAGCACCGGCACCGGCCTGGGCGGCCCCAACGTGCACACGCTCACCATCCTCAACGACGACGGCACGCCTTCTACGGTGAGTTTCGCCTCGGCCACCGGCGCTATTATTGAGGGCAACACCGGCACCAGCACCTACACCGTGAATGTGGCCCTGACCGGCGCGGCCATCACCAGCGCCATCACCGTGCCGGTGAACGTGGACGTGGCCAACAGCACCGCCACTTCGCCGTCCGACTATACCCTGAACACGACCAGCGTGAGCTTCACCGTGGGCGGCCCCACCACCCGGGCCGTGACCGTGACCGTGAACGGCGACCTGACCTTCGAGCCCGACGAAACCGTGCGCCTGCGCCTGGGCACGCCCTCCACGGCCGGCGTGCTGCTGGGCCAGCCCACTGCCCACGTCCTCACCATCACCAACGACGACGCAGCCCCGGCCGGCGCGCCCTGCACCAAGCCCTACTTCACGCAGTACACCGAGTCGAACACGGGTAATACCAAGGTGCTGGAAATCTACAACCCCACCACTTCGCCCATGCCCCTGGCTGGCAAGCGCGTGGTGCTGTACGCCAACGGGGCCACTACCGCCACCACTACGCAGGCCCTGAGCGGTACCATTGCCCCCTATGACGTGTTCGTGATTGCTAACACCGGCGTGACCGATGCCGGCGTAGCCGCCCAAACCGACCTGCAAAGCGGCGTGGCTTTCTTCAACGGCGACGATGCCGTGGCCCTCTTTGATGGCACCGACACCCTCGATATTATTGGCGTGATTGGCCAGCGCCCCACCGAATGGACGGTGGCCGGCGGCGGCTCGACCCTGAACAATACCATGGTGCGCCTGCCCAACACCAACCAGGGCGGCCGCTGGAATGGCCCCTACGGAGCAGCCACCTGGACCGGCAATGGCGTGGATAACTACGCCGGCGTGGGCAGCTACACCAGCACCGCCTGCGGCCTGACCACCGCCACCCGCACCGCTGCCGGCCTGCGTACCGCCCTCGAAATATATCCCAACCCGGCCACTGCCACCGTGCAGGTGCGCCTGCCCGGCCAGGCGGCCGCCCGCTCCGCTACAGTAGAAGTGCTCGACCTGCTGGGCCGCGCCGTGCGCCAGCGCACCGCCCAGCTCAGCGCTACCGAGGCAGCTTTGGTAGACCTGCGCGGCCTGCCCGCCGGCCTATATGCCGTGCGCGTGCGCTGCGCCGGCGTGGAGTACACGGGCCGCGTAGTGGTGCAATAGCCCACTACTTCCCCGAACGCAAAAGCGCCCCCGACCAGCTGGTCGGGGGCGCTTTTGCGTTCGGACAGGGCCGGGGGCCGGGCTTATTCCAGCAGGTCGGCGTATTCGGCGTGGTGCTTCTGCACGAAGCCGGCCATAAATTTGCAGCTGGCTTTCACCTTGAGCTTTTCTTCGCGGGCGAAGGCCAGGGCGGCGCGGGCCAGGTCGTCGGCCAGGCCCTGGCCGCGCAGGGCCTCGTCTACAAAGGTGTGGGTGACGTCGATAACACCCTCGGCGGGGCGGGCGTAGGCCAGCTCGCCGGTGTGGCCGTCCTGGCTGAGGGTAAATTGCTGGTTTTTGGTGTCGTGCTGAATGGGCATCGGCTTGCGTAGTTGAAAGGATAAAAGCTGCGGGCTATACGCGAAAGCGAACGAGTACCGCCGGTTTGCGTACAAGAGCTTATTGAAGCGGGCCCGGCCCGTTTGCTTTTCAATTCTCTTCTGCATGGATACGCCCACTCCCCCCCTCTCTCACGACAACGACCCCCGTTCTATCGACCAGCAGGAACGCGACGCCGCTGCCCGACTCAATCCCAACGACCCGGCCGTGACGGCCACCAGCCCCGACTACGGCAGCTTCGGCCATGCCAGCGCCGCTACTGCCGCCGCCCCCGGCCGCAGCGGGGCCAATGACAATCCCGACGAGTTCAGCGAATTCTCGGACCGCGAGAAAGAAGCTCAAAACGCTCCCAACAATCCCGAGGACCAGCCCGGCCACATCATGCAGAACCAGGCGCCTGAGTTGGTGCATGAAGTGCAGGCCGAAGGCGGCGACAATACCGAGCTGCGCGAGGCCTGGGCCAAAGATGACCCCCGCTACGCCGGCGGCGGCACCCACAACACCCGCGAGGAATCGGCCGATACCGACTACCCCGCCAAAGACGAGTAGGCCGGCCCGGCCCTACGCTTCGTTTTCCATTCGATTTTTTATCCCCGACCATGCCCAATAACCCCAACGACACCTTCGACCAGGAACCCTCGGAAGACGGTGCCTCCACTCCCATGCTCGACGCGGCCACCCACGGCCAGGTGCTCGACAACAACAATGACTCCGGCCAGGAAAAAGCCGACGAGATGGATGATTCCCTCCGCACCTTCGAGCAGAACATGAACATGAGCGAGCAGACCGCCGGCGAAATTCCCGGTACCCTGCCCAAAGAGCTCATCAATCCCAGCGATACTGCCTTCACCCTGCCCGAAGAGCATAGCTAGAACGGCCGTTTATGCTAGCCCCAGCGGGGCCACATATCGGTAGCAATGAACCGTAATTATGGTTTTCGAAGCCCCAGCGGGGCGACACTTGTCCGACAAGTGTCGCCCCGCTGGGGCTTTGTCGGCTACTCCATTCGTGCGCCCCTACCACCGCCAGCCCACCTGTGTCCCGGCGTACCACGCCCGGCCCGGCGCAGGCTGGAAGTAGCGCCCACCGAAGGCGTTCAAATCATTGCCCAGGCTGTAATTGCGGTCGGTGACATTGTCAATACCGCCGTAAATATTCGTTTCCAAACGGCCGAAGCTGCGCCGCCAGCCGCCCCGCGCCCCAAATACCCAGTAGCCGGCGGCCTCCTCGGTATTGGCATCATTGAGCACGATGCGGGCCTGGTGGCTGAGGCTGGGGCTGAGGTAGAACCCGAGGCGCTCGCTGAAGTCCAGCCCTGCGCTCAGGGTGTGCGGCGTGGTGCCGGTGAGGCGGTTGCCGCCAAGGTCGGTAGTGCCGCTGGTGTAGCTGCCGAAGCGGAAATCGTTGTAGGCGTAGCTGGCCCAGGCGCGCAGGCCGCGCCCGGCAGTTTGCGCATTTTCGGGGCTTGAAACGGGGCCGGTTTCGCGCCACAGCCAGCCGCTCAGCGCGGCTTCGAGGCCGCGCTGATGGGTGCTGCCGATATTGCGGAAGACGACGATGCCCTGACTCGTGGTGCTGCTGACGATGGTTTGGCGCAGCTCCAGGTCAAAAATATTAACGTCGTAAGTCAACCTGTTGGCGAAGAAATTGCCCCGTGCGCCCACCTCGTAGCTGGTGCCGCGCTCGGCCTGCAAGTCGCCATTGATGCGGCCGTCGGAAGTCCGGATTTCGTCCAGCGTGGGCGGCGAGAAGCCGGTGCTCACGCTGGCATACACCGACAAATTGGGGCTGAACTCGCGCAGGAGCGCCACGCGGGGCGACACCACGGGCTGAAAATCGCGGCTGAGCTGATAATCGTTGGGCTGGGTGGCGGCGCTGCTCACCCGCGCGATGCGGTAGCGCAGGCGGTTGTAGCTGGCGGCCACGGTTAGCTGGAAATCGGCCGGCAGGCTGTAGTCGGCCTGGGCGAAGGCGAAGCCGGTGGTGGTCGCAATTTCGTCGTTGTAGCGCAGCGCGCCGGGCGTGCCGCCGTTGTTCTGGTAGCTGCGCCCGTCGGTGAAGCCGGCCTGGAACTCGCCGCCGCCCTGCAGCCGCAGTACCCGCCCGGCCAGCGCCGTGCGGTACCTCAGGGCCGTGCGCCCGCCCACGCCCACGCCGGTATCTCTTTCGTAATCAACTAAGTAAGGCGTCCGAATCACGGTGCCGCTGCCGTAGAGCGTGGTTTGCAGCTCCAGCTTATCGCTAAAGCGGTACTCGTGGGTGAGGCCCAGCAGGCCGGTGCGCGAGGCATAGAAGGCCTGTTGCGCCACGGTGCCGGGCGCGGTGGCCGTGCCCGGGCGCGCCTGCCGGGGGTCGGCCGCGTACTGGGCGCGGGTAAGGCCGCCGGGCAGCTGGTAGCTGATGTCGGTGTAGAGCAAGTGGGCGGCCAGCGTGGTTTTGGGGCCGGCCACGGTGCGGGTATCGAGGGCGAAAACGTCGCGCTGCAAGGCGCTTTGCTGGCGGTAACCGTCGAGGCTTTGGTGGGCGTACTGGGCGCGGATGCTGCTGGTGGCACTGCCCGTTTCGACCGTGATGGTGCTGCGGCGCAGGCCGTAGCTGCCCACCGTGGCCCCCACCGCTACCCGGCTAACGCCCGCCGCCACCGCCGGCGTGCCAAACAGCGCCACGCCGCCCGTGCCTGCGCCGTACACGCTGCCGGCCGGCCCTTTCAGCACTTCGAGCCGCCCGATAATGGCGGGGTCGAGCAGATTGAGCGGCGTGCTGCCACCGGCCTCGGTGAAGGGAATACCGTTGTAATACACTTTCACGTTGCGCACGCCGAACGGCGAGCGCAGCGAGCTCCCGCGAATACTGAGCCGGTAGCTGGCCGTGGCGCGTTCCTCCAGCCGCACGCCGGGCAGCGTGTTTACGGCCTGCGTGAGGGCCGTGGGGCTGAACTGCGCAATCACGCGGGCATCGATTATCCCGATGGCGGCGGCGGTGCGGCGCAGCGGCAGCCGCTGGCCGTAGCCGGTGACGGTAGCTTCGGGCAGGACCACGGCGCGGGTGGTATCGGGCCGGGTTTGGGCCCGGGTGGGCAGCCGGAGCAACCCCAAGGACAATAGCAACAGGTAACGAAGAGGCATAGACAGGTAAGGCAAACAGCACGACGCAGACCAGCGGAGTACGCAAATTGTTGCCGGATGGAGGCTTATTTATGCGGGGTTGCTGTGATTTGGCCCTTCCCCAGTTTGGCTGGCTATTTCTTTGCCCTACTGTCCTTGTCTAGTGGCGTTATGTTCTGGCTGGTCGCCCTCTGCGGGCACCTCATCCCTGCCGGACACGGCCCCTAGAGCGTGAGAAAAATTTAGCAATTATATATTTATCTAAGTCAATCTATCATTACCCCAATATGCTAGAAGGCCAGGAAGGAGACGACGGTTTTCTCGTAGCGGGTTGCCCGGCGGCGGTACTGTTTGAGGCGGCCAAAAAAGCGCTCGACTTTGTTGCGGTCGCGGTAGGTTTCCTCGTCCATCGGAAGGGGTTGGGTCCGGCCGGGGTGGCGGGGAATGACGGCTTCGATGCCCTTTTCGGCGCAATAGGCGCGGGTTTCATCGCTGTCGTAGGCCGTGTCGGCCAGCACCTTGCCCGGCGCCAGGTCCGCCAGCAGCGGCAGGACCTGCGGGCTGTCGCCGGCTTACCCGCCGGTGGCAATCAGGCGTACGGCGTTGCCCAGCGACTCGACGCAGGCGTGGATTTTGGTGCCGATGCCGCCGCGGCTGCGGCCCAAGCGCTCGGCGTCGGCGTTGCTTTTTTTGGCCGGCCGAATGCTGGTGCGCCCGCACAACGGTCGAATCGAGCATGACCCCGTCCAACTCGGGGGCTTGCAGGGCCTCGAACGCCCGTTCCCACACGCCTTTTTGGGCCAGGCGGCGGAAGCGCTTGCAGACAGAATTGTGCTTGCCGAAGCGTTCGGGCAGCCGGCGCGCATTATTCACATGATAGCGTTGAAAAAAAGGCGGTTATCCTGGGCGGTTACGCCGCAATCGGTGACTTTACCCGAGAGCAGAGGGGCAATAGCCACCCATTGAGGGTCCATAATTTCATGATGACGCATATACTTAAATCCTTAATTTGTTTTAGGTAACAAGCAGATGACCACAAGTAATTGTCCTCACGCTCTAGAGCGCCGCGCGCCATGGTCGAGCAGTGGATGCGGCAGTTTCAGGACTGGCTATGCCACCGCCTGGAAACTGCCGACGGCAGCGGCCACCGCTTCGTGCCCGAGGACTGGACCCACGCCGAGGGCGGCGGCGGCATCACCCGCGTGCTCCAGCACGGTGATATTCTGGAGAAGGGCGGCGTGGCTTTTTCGGCCGTGTGGGGCGAGATGAGCGAGGCCGCCGCCCGGCAGCTGCTCATGCCCGACCGCCGCTACTTTGCCACCGGCGTGCGCGTAGTGCAGCATCCGCGCAGCCCTCGGGTGCCCATCTCGCACATGAACGTGCGGTATTTCGAGGTGGGCAACGGCGAAGCCTGGTTCGGTGGTGGGCTCGATTTGACCCCGATTTATGTGGATGCCCAGCAGGCCCGCTGGTTTCATGAGCAGATTTGGGAGGTGTGCCAGCGCCACCAGCCCGACTATTACCCGCGCTTCAAGGCCTGGGCCGATGAATATTTCTACCTGCCCCACCGCCAGGAAACGCGCGGCGTGGGCGGCCTCTTTTTCGACCGCCTCACGGTGAGCCGCGATGGTCTGTTTGAGGAATTGTTCGCCTTCGTGCAGGACGTGGGCGAGGTGTATGACCGCACCTACAGCGCCATTATGCGCCAGAATGCGCCCCTGCCCTACACCGAGCGCGAGCAGCAGTGGCAGCGCGTGCGCCGGGGCCGCTACGCCGAGTTTAACCTGGCCATCGACCGGGGCACGCGCTTCGGCCTCGAAACCGGGGGCTGCACCGAATCCATCCTCATGAGCCTGCCCCCGCAGGTCGACTGGCACTACAACCTCACGCCCGCGCCCGCCTCGCCCGAAGCCGCCTCGCAGCAGTGGCTGCGCCAGGGCATCGACTGGCTGGCGGTGCCGGCCGGCCAGCGGCGGCTTAGGCTGGCACCACCGTCAGGCGCACGGGCAACACGGCAACAGACATTTGCCCCAGGCGCGGAGCCGGCACCGCCGTGGCCACCCAGCCCGCGCCCCACGCCGCCGAAACCGTGGATGACACAAAAATCAGTTGCAGATGGTCGGTAGAAACGTGCATAGTCCTGGCGGGGAATCGCTGAAATTCCCGCATGAATGAATAAAGCAGGCCAATTTGGCGCGGCGCCCACCGGCCAGCCGAAGGCGCTCCGCGATGCAAGGACTGCCCCGTGAATACCACCCTTAAAGCTCGCTCAGTCTTCCTGCACATCCAATAATCAGCATCATACCGGTAGATGACTTTTATCATTTTGCACAATTCGCAGCCTTCCGAAGGAGGAGCTTTAATTGTTGCGGCGAACGTTGATGGCCGCTCCGCTCCTACTCGCGCGGGCGGGCCGACAGCAGCAGCACCGGCACCTTGGTGTAGCGCAGAACATGGTCTATCACGCTGCCGCTCACCAGCTTGTGCATCCAGCCATGACCCTGATCGAGCAGCACCAGCAGGTCGGCGTTCAGCTCCTGCACCGCCTGCAGCACCCCCGATGCGGGCAGCTCGCTCAGCACCGGGCGCAGCTCGTGGCCGGGCGTGGCGGAGGCCAGTCCGCACGCCTGGGCCGCCGCGAAGCCCGCCCCGGTGCCGGCCGGCGCGCCCGGCGGCAGCACCGTCATGGGTATTATTTCGCACTCCAGGGCCTGGAGCACTGGGATTACGGCAGTGGCGGCGGGCTCCAGCGTGAAAGCCTGGTCGGCCTCCAGGGCCAGCACCACGCGGCGGGGCGGCTGCATGGCGGCATCGGGCAAGTACTCGGGCACGAGCAACAGCGGGAAGCCGGTTTGGTGCACCAGGGGCAGGGTGCGGTTGCTCAGCCACTCGTCGAGGTAGCCGCTGGTGGCCGTGAGGCCGGACACCAGCAGCAGCGGGTGGTGCTGGTGCAGGGCCTGCTCGATGGCGCTGGGCCAGTCAGCTTCCAACAGCTCGGCGGTGGCGTGCACGGGCAGGGCGGCAGCCACCTGCTGGAGGCTGCGCCGGGTGGCGGGCACATACTGGTCGTCGAGCACGGGCAGCACCGTGCCGTATTCGGTGGTGATGGGCTGCGGCAGGAAAACATGTATCAGGTGCAGGTCGGCCTTGAGGGGCGTGGCCAGGGCGGCGGCATACACCCGGGCGCGCTCGGCCGCGAGCGAAAAATCGGTTAAGACAACAAAGTTGGGTTGCATGACGAAGCGAGAAAAAGGTGGCAGCACAATAGTGTGGGCAGCAGTTCGGTAATTTCAGCAGTTTAATTTTTTCGGCTTTTCGACGTTTGTCTTCCTGAGCATTCGGCAATTCAAGCCACATTCAACGCCTCAGCTCATGCTGGGCAGCTCGGGGGTATCGGCCGGCAGCAGCAGCACCGGTACGGGCGTGTGCCGCAGCACCTGCGCCGTGACGCTGCGGTGGAACAACCGCCCCAGAAAGCTGCGCGTGCGGGCAATGAGCACTAGCAGGTCGATGCTCGGGCCATACAGGGCCTCCACGATGCCGGTGGCCGGAATGGGGTGGTGCGACTCCTGCAGCACCAGCGAGGTGGCGGCCGGCAGCAGCCGGCTGGCCCGCACATCGGCCAGGGCCATGCGGCTGGACAGGGCCAGTGGCTCGGGAGCAGCCGTGACGTGCACCACCGTGTAGGAGGCGTGCCAGGCAGCCATGAGCGGGGCCAGGGCCTTGGCGGCGGCATTGAGCTCAAAAGGCTCGGCATCGACGGCGATGACCACGCGGCGCGGCAGCCGGGGTTCGGGCGCGGCTTCGGGCACCAGCAGCAGAGGCCGGTAGGTGGCCCGCAGCGCGGGCAGGGCGCGGTTGTGCAGCAGGTGGTCGAACAGGCCGTGCTCCTCGCTCAGGCCCAGGGCCAGCAGCAGCGGGCGGTACCGGTGCACGGCCGTGGCCACGGCTTCGGCCAGGGGCTCCCGGGTGCTGGTGATGCCGGTGGGCGTGGGCAGCTGGTGGGCCAAGGCTTCGAGGGCCGGGGTAGTTTCGGCCGGGCCATGGTGGGCGGGGAAGCCGGCCCGGGCCGCCGGCTCGGAGTCCTGGCAAAGGTGCAGCAGCTCGAGCCGGGCCTGGAGCGGGGCCCCAAGCACAGCCGCCCACCGGGTGGCCTGCACCACCGGAGTCGGCGGATTGTCGAGTACCAAAACAGATGGATTCATGACCGTGAGACGAAAAGATGACGTTTAAAACACTCCGAATATCCCTACCCGGGCTACTCCCCGGCGGGTGGCCCGGGCCCCGCCCCGGCGCGCTAGGCCGGGGGCCGGGCGCTGGCTTCCAGGTGCCATCCCAGCAGGGTCAGCACGCCGGCCAGCAGCACCGAAAACAGGAGCAGCAGCGGTTGCATAAGCGGCAGAATTTAGCGTGATGGGACCGGGGTTAGGAGGCGCGGGCAAGCAGTCAAATGTCAAGTAATAAACCCGGCACCGCCATGATGTCAATCGCCTTATTGCATGATTTTTATCACCAGGCCACAGAGGTTGGAACGCGGGTTTCGGCTCAGGGCCGCAGGCCAAACAGGGCCTGGCGCAGGGGTTCGTCGCGGTGGTACACATCGGCCAGGAAGCGAAGCTGGCCGTTCTCGGCGGTGCAGGTGGCATAGCGCACGTAGAGCGGCAGAGGCCGGCTCAGGCGCACATAGCGCGAGCGCGGCATGGCGGGCACATTCGTCTTCGGTGGGCAGCTGCACGGGGCGGCCTTCGCGGCGCAGCAGGTAGGCGGCCAGCAGCATGGGGTTCTGCAGGCGAATGCAGCCGTGGCTGAGCGCGCGGCGGCTGGCCTTGAACAGGGCCCGCGCCGGCGTATCGTGCACGTAGATGGCGTACGGATTGGCAAAGCGAAACACAATGTTGCCCAACGCATTATCGCAGCAGGGCGACTGCCGGATGGTGTAACTGAAGTTCTCTTTCGTGACGCGGCTCCAGTTGATGTGCCAGGGGTTGCGCCCCCGGCCCTGGGCATCGGTGAGGCGGTAGTTGTTGCGGTACAGATAGCCGGGGTCCTTCTTCAGACGGGGCAGCATTTCCTGAGTGGCAATGGAATGCGGCACATGCCAGTCGGGCGCCAGCGTGAAGTGGCTGAGGCGGCTGCTGAGCGTGGGCGTGGGCGTTTCGGGCTTGCCTACCACCACGCGGTGGCGGCGCTGCACCGAGTCGCGGGCAATTACCTCCAGCTCGTAGGCGGGCAGGTTGATGAGGATGTATTCGGGTTCCGGAATGCCATCCCAGCGCCAGCGTTCCAGGTTCAGGGCCACCAGCTCGTACTGCGTCTGGTGCCGGGCCGCCGAGTCGGGCAGCACGGGGGCAGCCAGCCACTGCGCCAGGGCCTGCTGCAGCTGCCGGTACTCGCGGTTGGCGGGCTGGCTGGCCAGCAGGGCCGCGGGCACATTGTGGCCGGCAAGGGCGGCGCGCAGCACTGGGCCCGGCTGCCCGGCCGGCCCGGCAGCCCGCTCCCCCCCGACACCGTGTAGGGCCGCAGCCGCCCACGCCGCAAATCGCGCACAAAAGCCAGCACCGCATCGCTGAGGTACACGTCGAGGCGGGCCTGCCGGGCAGCGGCCGGACGCCGAGCGCGGCCCAGCGAATCGCGCAGGGCCAGCAGCTGGCCCAGGTGGTAGTCGGCGGGGCTCAGGCCGTGCTCGGCGGCGCGGGCCAGCAGGGCCAGAGCGGCACTCATGTTGAGGCTGTCGGGCGCGGTGCCCCAGGCCGGGGCGCAGTCGGGGCCGTAAAACGCCCGCAGGGCGGCTCCGGCCTGCAGGCCCCGCTGCTCATCGGCGGCGCGTTGGCTGCCGGCCACCGTGGTATCGAGCAGGGCCTGAATGGATGAGCCCACGGGCTCGGTGGGCAGTGGGCTGGCGGGGTTGATGGCGGCCGAAGTCGGGGCCGGGACCTACCAGCCGGACGCGGAGCCGCTCCCCGGGGCCATAAGGACCAGGCACAGGCAAACCGGCATGAGGCGAAGAGCAGCCATCAGCAGCAGACTTAATTCATTATAACAGTTATTAATATATATATCTTCACTAAATTCATCCTCTCCCTTTTGGGACGGGGGCCGAAGCTGTAGAAGCTGTTTAAAAAGTCCCCGAACGGTCATGCTGCGCTGCGCTGCGCGCAGCATGACCGTTCGGGGACTTTTTGTGATTTTCTATAAACAACTCCGTAAATAAGGCCAGCTGCTCGCCGCGAAACATGATAAAAATCAAGTGGTTTTACTAACGTATGCCAGTTGACCCGCGCAGTGCAGGTCGGTTCTTTGCTTTGCGCACTCTCACCAGCCTCTCCTCATCATGACCGCCTCCCTGCTTGTTCTCACCGACTTTTTTCAGGCCGCCAACCGGGCGCTGGACTATGCCACTGACCTGGCCCGGCCCCTCCATGCCCGGCTGGTGCTGCTGAACGTGCGCCGCGACTCCGTGCTGGACCCGGAGCGCCTCACGGGCGATTTTTCCGACCTGAGCAAGGAAGCCGTGGCGCTGGCCCTGAGCAGTGTGGCGCGTGGCCTGCCTGTGCCCGTGGTGTCCGAAGTAGGCTACGGCCGCGTGGAGGTGGCCGTGGCCGATGCCGTGGCCCGGCACCACCCCAGCCTGATAGTACTGGGCCGCCCCGACCACTCAGACCTGCCCGATGAGCTGGTGCAAACCACCTCGCTGGAGCTGCTGCGCCACGCCCCCTACCCCATGCTGGTGGTGCCCTACCTGGTGAGCAGCACGGCCCCGCCCCGGCGCGTGCTGATGGCTGTGGATGGGGAGCCCTTCAACCTGGGCGCGCACGCCGGCACCATGCAGCAGCTCTTCAAGGCACTGGAGGCCGAAGTGACCGTGCTGAACGTATCGGCCGGCCACCACGAGCAGGACCTCGCCGCCCTGGAATCGGTGCGGCAAACCGGCCTGCTGGTCGACCTGGCCCCGCCCCACGCCCGCACCGTGACCAGCGCCAGCGCGGCCCGGGGCATTATGCAGGTGGCCCAGCCCCATGACTTCGATTTGCTGGTGGTGATTGCCCGTGAGCGCAGCTTTCTGGGCAAGCTTTTTCATAATAGCGTGACGGCCCAGCTCGCGCTGGACAGCGCGTTGCCCATCCTGATACTGCCGGCCCGGTAGGCACAGCGGCACCTTGCGGGCGCGAGGCACGTAGCTTGCGGCTGAACCTTGCCCGCGTAGCACCTCCCCATGCCCGCCCTCCCGCCCGCCCTTCGCAAAGCCCTACTGCAGCTGCCGCAGAAAGAAAAGGACCAGCTCCTGGCCCGCCTCGTGGCCCAAGATGCCGTGCTGACCGAACAGCTGGCCTTCCGGCTGCTGGAGGGCCCCGAGG
Organism: Hymenobacter siberiensis; assembly: GCF_018967865.2. NCBI lineage: Bacteria > Pseudomonadati > Bacteroidota > Cytophagia > Cytophagales > Hymenobacteraceae > Hymenobacter > Hymenobacter siberiensis. The sequence continues at coordinate 1,613,570 of NZ_JAHLZY020000001.1, read as the reverse complement.
CGCTGGCAACCCGCCGCGCCACCCTGCGCACCCAGGTCGACGACCCGGTGCGGGGCTTCCACCAAACGCCCAACGACCTGCTCGTTATCCTGCGGCAGCTCCAGACGCGGCTGGCCTACCACGCCAAAATAACCGATGATGCTTTTGGCGAGGCCGAGCTCAGCTGGCGGCTGCTGGCCAACGTGTTCCGGCACCAGACGGCCAGCACGGCGCGCCTGCACGGCCCCACCCAGCCCCTGCTTCAGCACCTGGCCAAACGCACCCAGGAGGCCTTGCGCCAAACCACCCGCCTGCACGAAGACTTCCACCTGGAACTGGCCGAAACCGCCAACGCGGTGCTGGCCGCCCTGTGGCAGTCGGGCGCGGCCCCACTAGCGCGAGAGCTGGGCCTGCCCCGCATTATGGATGGCTAATTAACTGATTTTCAAAGCAACCGAAACACGATGGGCATGGTCATGCTCACCCACACGGGCTGGCCGTGGACCTTGCCGAGCGTCCACCAAGGCATGAGGCGCACGAGGCGCAGGGCTTCTGCGTCGAGGCCGCTGCCCAGGCCGCGCACTACGTGCGGGTCGTGCAGGTGGCCGGCGGGGTCTACGGTGAAGGCGACGTGGACTTTGCCAGACAAACCACGGTCGAGGGCGGCGGCGGGGCATTGCACCTTGCTGCTCAGGAACTTCACCAGCGCCGCGTCGCCGCCGGGGAAGCTCGGCATTTCCTCGGCCGTGAAATAGACGGTGGGAGCCGCCGGGGCGGCGGCGGCGCTGCCTTCGGCCTGGGCCACCGCCACTACCGAAGCCGTCTGGGCCTGAGCAAGGCCGCTCGCCGCCACCATCAGGCCAACCACAAAAGCGCAACGGTAATGCATGAGGGGTCGGGCTAAAGTTCTATGCCACAAAGCTACCTGGCCTTGTTGCGGGCGCAGCGGCCGGAGAATTATCCTTTTGTTGTGGTAATGTTGGCAACTACTCTACCCTACTATTTTTCAGGTACAAAAACGGGGCAGCCCGACCTTTGGGGTTACGACACCACCAAAAACCCGTTCTGCCCCGTGAAGCAACACTTCGCCGCTAAAATTACGACGCTTTTGCAGCAGGCCCCGTTTGTGGGCCACTTGTCCCGCCAAAAGTTTGTGGGCCAGTTTATTCTTGGCCTGATAAAGAGCCGCAACGTGCAATTCGGCGAGGTGGCCCAGCACCTCAATGACGCGGCCAAGCCCGCCTCGAACGAAACGCGCATTCAGGACTTTTTCCGCGAAGTAGACCTCAATTACGTACTGGTGGCCAGGATTTTACTGAGTTTGTTGCCTGCGCAGGGCAAGCTGCGCTTATGCCTCGACCGCACGGAGTGGGACTTCGGCCAGTGCCAAGTGAACATCCTGCTCGTCACCGTCGGCACGGGCGAGGTCCACGTGCCCCTTTATTGGCACCTGCTCGACAACCGCAGCGGCAACTCCAACGCCGCCGACCGCATCGCGGTGCTCGAAAAGTGCCTGGCCTTGCTGGGCAAAGACCGCATCGGCCTGGTCGTGGGCGACCGGGAATTTGTCGGCCATGCGTGGTTCAAGTGGCTCAAAGACAATGGGCTTAATTTTGTCATGCGCCTGCCCAAGCACCACTGCCTGACCCACGCCGACGGCCGGCGGCAGGCCGTGGCCGACCTGGGCCTGGTGCCGGGGCAGGTGCGCCGCTTCGCCCACGTGCAGGTCGACGGAGTCTGGGGGCAGGTCTGGGTCAAGGCCGTGGCGGCGGACGCGTTTGTCTTCCTGTTTGCCACGGCCGGTCTGAACCACCTCGAGCAACTCTATGCCAAGCGCTGGACGATTGAGCAATGCTTTCAAAATCTGAAAGGGCGGGGCTTTAACCTGGAAGCCACCCACTTGCGCTGTTTCCAAAAGCTGCGCAAGCTCGTGGCCCTGGTCAGCCTGGCCTACGCGTTTTGTCTGGGCGTGGGCGCGGCCGCCCACGGCGGCCGCCAGCCCATTGCCCGCAAAAACCACGGCTACCGGGCCGCCAGCCTGAGCCGCCACGGCCTCAATCTGCTCCGCCAACTCGCCCGCCCGCTGACCCTGCCCGAGGACCCATTGGCCCGCTTGGTTGAAACGCTACTGAACTGGATTACGAGGCAACTTGCTAAAAATCAATTACTAAAAATAGTAGGGTAGAGTAGTTGGCAACATAACCGGGGGGCGGGACGGCGGCCCTGGGCGGCATCTTTTCGGGGCTGAAAGCAGTACAACACCCAACTGTCCTGCCGCTTACTTCGCCGCCCATGGTCCCCTCCCCTACTTCCGACGCTTGTGCTCCGCGCGACCCGCAGCTTTCGGCTCCCAACCTGCGCCTGGCCCTTGATGAGCTGGATGCCAAAATCAAGACCCTGCACAACCGCGCCCACGCCACGGCCGCCGGCTCCGCCAATACCTACGAGGCCCACGCCACCGCCCTCGAAGCCAAGCGCGCCCGCCTGGCAGCGCAGCTTACGCAGGCCGACACTCCGACCTCCGGCTCCGAGCACGGCACCTGGCAGCAGCTGCGGCAGGATATCGAAAATCTGGGCCACGACGTACAAGCCCTATTATAGCTATCTGCTGCTGGTTAGCCACTTACTTGCTCCTCAATCACTTCCCGAGCAACTTATTTGCTCTGTCCTTCACTGTCTTTTTTTACCATCATGCACAAGTTTTTTTTCTGCTGTTCCTGGGCCTCGGCCTGAGCCTGACCATTCCGGCCACCGCGCAGTCGCGCCCCAAGTTGAAAGCCCGGCGCGCCTTTTCCCACACCTCGGAATCGGGCCAGGGCAAAAACAACAAAATTCAGTTTCGCCGCGAGAGCAACCGCCCGGTTATCGACATGAAGCCCCACAAGCTGGAGTCCTTCAAAACGGCCAAATCGCCTAAGCCCTACAAGTACTACAACCCGCGTTAGCACCGCGCAGCCCTATCCTGCCAAGCCCGCCGCTTCTGCTGAAGCGACGGGCTTGCTTTTTACGGGTCTGCCGATAATCCAACCCGCGTAATCAATACGTAAGCTCTTATCTTTAACTGCGATATCACCGCAAGGCTTTTACCTGATGAAAAACACGTTACGTGCATTATTTTTCTTCTTATTAATTGGATTGGGGCAGGCGGCTACGGCCGTGGCCACGCCGCCCACCATTCCTGGCCGGCTGGTGCTGAAGCTGCGGCCCGGCCAGGCCCCGGCGGCTCTTGAGGCCGCGCTGAATGCGCTGAGCGCCCACGGCCTGCGGCAGAAATTTCCCCACACCCAGGCCCCTAGTCCCGAGCGGCCCGGCAGCGTGGACCTGCGGCGGATTTACCAGGTTGAGCTGCCCGCCGCCACGCCGTTCGACCGGGCCCGAGCCGTGCTGCTGGGCACCGGGGCCGTGGAGTACGTGGAGCCGCTTTATACCCGCGAGCCGCTATACCAGCCCAACGACCCCCGGGCCGACTCTACGCTCACCAGCCTCGCAGCCAGTCAGTTCTACCTGAAGCAAATTCACGCTTACCGCGCCTGGGATGTTACCCGGGGCGACAGCAGCATCGTCATCGGCATCACCGATGGCGGCGTGCGCCTCACCCACGAGGACCTGCGCCAGCAGCTGAAGCACAACTACGCCGACCCTATAAACGGCCTCGACGACGACGGCGACGGCTACGTGGACAACTTCACCGGCTGGGACCTGGCCAACAACGACAACGACTGCGGCTACGACATCACCATCATCCACGGCTCGATGGTGGCCGGGGTGGCCGCCGCCCGCACCGACAACGGCCTCGGCATTGCCGGCCTGGGCAACCAGTGCCGGTTTCTACCCCTGAACATTTATCCCAACACGCCCACCGGCTCTTTTGCCGGGTTCGAGGCCGTGGTGTATGCCGCCGACCACGGCTGTCAGGTCATCAACATGAGCTGGGGCGCAATAGGTGGCTACTCGCGCTTCGAGCAGGATGCCATCACGTACGCAGCCGTGAACCGCGACGCCGTGGTGGTAGCCGCCGCCGGCAATACCAACGCCGACGTGCTCTTTTACCCCGCTTCCTACGACCATGTGCTGTCGGTATCCGGGGTGCAAAGCACGGACCAGAAAAGCGGCAGCGGCACGTTCAACCACCGCGTCGATTTGGTGGCCCCGGGCATCAGCATCCTCACCACGCAGGGCTACCACACGGTATCGGCGAGCGGCGTGGCCGATGCCGATTACGTGGCCGTGGGCGGCACCTCGTTTGCCGCGCCGCTGGCGGCGGCGGCGGCGGCGCTGGTGCGGTGGCGATTCCCGCAGCTCACGGCCGCCCAGGTAAGGGCGCGCCTGCGCCAGACCACCGACAATATCGACGCCCTGCCCGCCAACGCGGCCTGGGCCGGCCGCCTCGGCACCGGCCGCCTCAACGTGCTGCGCGCCCTCACCGAAAGCCCGAAGGAGGCCCGCGTCATCGCCAGCACGTTCCTACCCGCCCGGCCCGCCTATGCCCCCGCCGACACCCTGCGCCTGGCCGTGGACGTGCAGAATATGCTACTGCCGGTGGCCGGGCTCACGGTCACGCTCACTTCGCTCTCGCCCTACCTCACGGTGCGGCAGGGCAGCTTTGTGGTGGGCAACATGGCCACGCTGGTCCGCGCCACCAACTTCAGCGCGCCCTTCCGGCTGGCGGTGGCGGCCAGCGGTATTCCGCTCAATGCCACGGCCACGCTGCGCTACCGCATCACGGCCGCCGCCGGCTTTCAGTACGACCAATACGTGGACCTGATGCTGAACCCCGACTACGTGGTACTCGATGCCAACGATTTGAATATCACGCTCACCAGCCGGGGCAATCTGGCCTTCGATAACCTCATCGGCACCGTGGGCGCAGGCCTGAGCTACCGCGCCGGTGGCAATATCCTGAGCGAAGGCGGCCTGCTATTGGCCACCACGCCCACCCGGGTATCGGACCGGCTGCGCAGCAGCGGCGGGCAGTCGCGGCAGTCGTTTTTCAGCCTGCGCCAGGCTACCCGTCAGCAGCCCGGCCCCCGCACCGACCAGGAAGCCCGCATCGCCTTTCAGGACACCATTCCGGTGGCCGGCAGCCGCGTGCGGAGCGTGGGCGTGGCCGTGCGCCAGCGCGCCTACGCCTGGGCCACGCCCGACCGCCGCGATTTCGTGGTGCTGGAATATTCGCTCAAAAACCTCACCGCCGATACGCTCAAGCCCCTCTACGCCGGCATTTTTGCCGATTGGGACCTACCCAATTCCAACGGCGCGGCCCGCAACGCCGCCGCCTACGACAGCGCCCGCGCCCTGGGCTACTGCTACGCGCTGGCCGGCCCGGCCGGCACCCCCGCCCCCATGGCCTACGCGGGCATCCGGCTGCTGCGCGGCGGCGCGCCGGCCGTGTATTCCATTGACGGCGGCGCGCCCGCCGGCGCCCCCATCCGCCTGGCCGACGGCTTTTCATTGGCCGAAAAATTCCTGGCCCTGAGCAGCGGCACCGCCCGCGCCCAGCGCACCGCCGGCCTGCCCAACGGGGCCGATGTATCGCAGGTAGTGGGCACCCGGCTGGCCCGGCTGGCCCCCGGCGACTCTACCACCGTGGCCTTTGCCGTGCTGGCCGCGCCCACGCTGGCACAGCTCCAGGCCTCGGCCGATGCGGCGGCCACGGCTTATGCCACCGTGCTACCCACGCGCTCGGCAGCTTTGGCAAACAACACATTCCGAGTGTATCCAAACCCCACCAGCCAGCGCCTCACCGTGGTGCTGCCGGCCGTAGCGCCCGCCACGCAGGCCACCCTACTCGACCTCACCGGCCGCGCCGTGCGCCGCTGGGCCCTGCCCACCCAGCAGGCCGAGGCTACCTTCGACCTGAGCGCGATAGCCGCCGGCGTGTACGTGCTGCGCATTCCCGGCACAGCCGGCACCTATCAGCAGAAAGTGGTGATAACCCGTTAGCGGCACTTACCAGAATTGCCCAAAGGCCCTTCATATGCCCATCCGCATGCTGAAGGGCCTTTTTTTGGCTTGAGCCGAAAGCAGTTCGTGCCGCCTGCCGCAATTGCACTGCATTACCGCCGCCGGGAGCATACATAGTGATTAATGGGTGCTTCGCCGGGGAATATCAGCTATCCAGCGGTTTAGTGCAATCTGGCGCACCTGGCGCGCTAGGTTTGTGGTGCATCTCGGCTCCCGCTTACGCCATCAGTAGCTTACCCGCGCAATTATTTTCCAGCCCATTGCGGCACGCGGCAGGGACTAGCTGACCGGCCCCGGACAACCAAGCAATAGCAGCTGCCGGGTGCTAAAAAGCGGAGCAACAATAAACCAGTCAGACAATACAAGCATAACAATATTTAGCTGTCTTAGTGAAAAAAATCGCTCCCATAAATTACTAAATAAATTAGTCGGGCATTTTCCACTATCCTAACTATTACACAACTATCTTTCGCTGAACACGTTACATGATTCATGATATAATCATATTGAAAATATGAAATCACCTAACTCCTCATCAAAAAAGCCTAAATAAAATACTTTCCAAATTTTTTAGCTTACTGTAATAATTGTATCTTTGGGTATGTCAAACGTCAAACTCCCTACGCCGCTGCCCTTGCAGCAATTTGCCCGTTGCGTGAACGACGCGCAACGTCCGGCCGACTACGTTGGCGACTGGCCTGAGGCCGGCCGCGTGTACGCCGTGCGCGTGTTGCCGCATGTGCGCACGGGCCAGCCGCAGGTGCACGTCCTTGGTTTCTATGCCGAGCGTCCTTACGGGGCTTTTGCCGCCCACCGCTTCGAGCAGGTGGCGGATGTATGGTTGAACTAGGCCGCGCCGGCCGTTCGCCCGATGGTTTCATCCCTTAAGACCCCGCTGGCTTCATCGCCGGCGGGGTCGGTTTGTTTGGGGGGGGGGGAATGCCCGGCACGCCAGCGGCCTTGGCTTCTGTTGCTGCTGGTTGAATTCCGACCCTAAAACGGCTTAAAAACGGGAAACGAGCAACCAAAAACAAGCAACCAGAAATCGAGTACTTAACAGCAATTACTCAAATCGCCCGATTCCCGTTCGTGTGGATAGGGTCATTGCACCAAATGCGTAGTTAGCATTTTCTGGTTGAGCTTAAAAAAACATGTGTCGATTGCTGAATCGGAAAGTCCTTTACAGCGCCAGGATTCGGTGAAATGATTTACTGGCTGCTCAAATAGTTACAACAGCCTCCTCACAACTTGCCTTGTTCAAAGTATGCTATTGGTCAATGCGTTGTAAATATTAGCTCAACTATAGCAACGCTAACTGTGCATTTGGTGCAATGGCCCTATTCGTGTGGACGCTGGTGCCACTGACCGCGAGAAGGGCGTTGATTAGCATAAAATACTAGCTTGGGAAAAAAGATTACCTACATTGTCGGGCTTATCCCTGCCATCTTTCTTCCTTTCCCAGTATGCGTTTTTATACCCTGGGCCTCTGGCTGCTGTGCCTGAGCCTGTTTATTATCCCTCGCGCTGACTACGCGCAAACCCCACCAGCCAAGCCCGCCGCGACGGTTATCAAAGATTCGGCACGCACCCTGGGCCTGAGCACCGACATGGGCCGGCTACAGCGCCTCGACTCGCTGCGCCGCCAGAACACGGCCCAGTTGGCCCAGCTGCAACAGGAGCTGCTGGGGCTAAAAAGTGGGCCCAACCGCTCGCGCGAGCGCGAGCTGCTCACCCAATTCCAGGCGCTGCGCACCGTCGACTCGATGCGGCAGGTGCGGGCCCACCGCTACATCGACTCGCTCAAGCAGTTTGCCCGGGGCTACCCGGTGGTGGCCCATGCCGATACGCTGTTCTACGTATATACCCGGTTCGGGCCGTTCCGGCCGGAGGAGCGGGCCGCGCTTACGACCAGCAAAATTCTGGAGCTGGAGAAACAGGCCTTCTTCCGGCCCGACTCGCTACGACTGGTCCCCTCGGAGCAAACCGTGGATTTGATGTATGCCGACCGCGTGCTGCAAAGCGTGAGCGACAACGACGCGCTGTGGCAAAACGTGAGCAAGGACTCGCTGGCCCGCCAGCACCAGCAAGCCATTATCCGGGCCATCACGGCCTACCAAAAGGCCAATAGCGTGAAGACCTACCTGCGACAGGCGGGGCTCACGCTACTCGTGCTGCTGGTGTTCTTCTTTGCCGTTAAGTACATCAACAGGCTGTTTGGCTGGGTGCAGGGCAAGCTGGTGGCCCGCAAGGGCACCTGGTTTACGGGCATGAAGATGGGCACCTACGAGTTTTTCAATGCCGACTGGCAGCTCAATGCCGTGCTACTGCTGCTCACCATTCTGCAGTGGACCGTAATTCTGCTCACTATTTACCTGGTGCTGCCCATCGTATTCAGCATTTTTCCCGGCACCCAGAACATTGCCGATATGCTGGTGGGCTACGTACTGAACCCGGTGCGAAAGATTCTGCACTCGGTCTGGAACTACCTGCCCAATCTGTTCACCATCATTGTGATAGTGGCGGTGTTTCGCTACGTGCTCAAGTTCATCTATTCGCTGAAGGAAGGCATCCGGCAGGGCACGCTCACCATCGACGGCTTTTACCCTGACTGGGCCGACCCGACCTATCAGATTGTGCGGGTGCTGGTGTTTGCCTTTGCGCTGGTAGTGGTTTTCCCTTACCTGCCGGGGTCCGATTCGCCTATTTTTCAGGGAGTATCGGTGTTTCTGGGCTTTTTACTCACCTTCGGCTCGGCCGGCTCGCTCTCCAACGTGGTGGCCGGGCTGGTGCTGACGTACATGCGGGCCTTTAAAATCGGGGACCGGGTGAAAATCGGCGATGTGACCGGCGACGTGCTCGAAAAAACCCTGCTCGTAACGCGCATCCGCACCGTCAAAAACGAGGAAATTACTATCCCGAATTCTACGGTGATGAGCTCGCACACCACCAACTACAGCACGGCCGCCCCCACCCGCGGCCTGATTCTGCACACCACCATTACCATCGGCTACGATGTGCCCTGGAAGCAGGTGCACGCCCTGATGCTGGCCGCCGCCGCCCAGGTGGAGGAGCTGCTGCCCGACCCGGCCCCCTTCATCCTGCAAACCAGCCTCGACGATTTCTACGTGAGCTACCAGCTCAATGCCTACACCCGCGCCGCCGGGGCGCAGGCGGGCATCTACTCGCGCATTCACCAGAATATCCAGGACCAGTTCAACGCGGCCGGGGTCGAAATTATGTCGCCCCACTACCGCGCCGCCCGCGACGGCAACCAGACCACCATCCCGGCCAGCTACCTGCCCGCCGACTACGTGGCGCCGAGCTTCCGGGTAGAGCCGCTGCCTACCGGCGGGCCGGCCGTCCACTAGCTGCGGAACCACCAGCCTAGGCCGTGGCGGAGGTGAGCAGGCCACCTTCTTCGCGCCCCGCGCCCAGGGCGGCCAGCGTGAGCGGGCCGGGCTCGGTGTAGCTCAGGCGGGCGGTGTGGCCGGCGGCTCGCAGGTCCTGGAGCAGCGCCGGGCCATCGGCTTCGGGCGTAAAGACATCGGCGGTAGTGGCCACCACCTGCACCGGGCGCAGCGGCAAGCCCGCAAGCAAATTGCGCCGGTCGGGCAGCGGGGGAAACACGGCCGCGTACAGAACCAGCCGCTGGTAGGCCATGTTGCTTTCGGCCAGCCAATGGCAGGCCACCACCGCGCCGTGCCCGTAGGCCAGTACCGTAACGGGGGTACCGGCCGGGCAGGCGGCCAGCGTTTGGGCGGCCAGAGCTTGCAGGTAGGTAGCCGAATCGGCCAGGTCATCCGCTATCGAGTTGGGGGCAAACCACATGGCGCGGTCCGACGCGGGCTGGTCGGACCCGTCGGGCAGCGTGTAGCGCGAAAGCGCCTCGGGCAGGATGAGCAGCCGTTCCGGGGTATCGAGGTTCACGAGCTGCGCGGCCAGCTCCGCCACGGGCTGGTCGTGGTCGTGCAGGCATATCCAGACGTGCTGAATGGCTGGCCCCGGCTCGCCCAGGCTAAAAAAACGAGCGGTGCGGGGAGTGATGATGGTTGCGGGCTGCATTAGAAGCAAAATAGCGGGACAAGACGGGGAAAACGGCGCGCGAAACAACGCACCCGGCCAAACAAGAGCAACAAAGAACGGTGATGCTCATCTGCGGCCCACGGAACCAGCCGCACCAATCAGCTACCGGCCGTAGATGAGGAAAATACCTTTGTCGGAAGGCGTCCAGAGGCAGGCGCGCTGGCCGCTGGCTTTCAGGGCATTGTTAGTCCAGGTGTTGCAGGTGTAGAGGAAGCTGTACACGCGGTGGGCCTCGTAGAAAGCATCATCCGGACCGTAGCTGTGGCCGGCGATGTGCTGGGTGCGGCCGGCGACATCGAGGGCGAAGCTACGCTGGATGTAGGCAATCAGGCGGGCATATTCGGCGTGGCTGAGGTGCAGCGGGATGGTTTCGGGGCCGGGCGCGAGGCTGTGAAAGTAGGTGGTGTGCATGGCCGACGAGCCCAGCCAGAACGCCGCCACGAAGGCCGTGCTCACCTTGAGGTCGGCCCAGGTAGGCGTATCGAGGTAAAATCCTTTATCGCCCCACCCGAAGGCGATATAGCGCATGGTGCTGTCCTGCGAGGGAATATTGGCGATGGGCAGCGACTGGCCCCAGTCAATCTGGTTGGTTTTGATGGGGAGCACGATGTCGGTGTGCACGCCGTTGGTGCGCAGAAAAACCGTGACGTCGGCCGGAGCGTTGGAGTCGGCCTTGGGCACCGGAATGGCCGACAGCACCAGCGCCGACCCCACATAAAGCGCCGCGACGCCTATGATGCCGCCAACGGTATAGGCGTTTAATTTCAGCGTTTTGCGAAGCTTAAGCGGCATAGATTGGGGTAAGCGGATTTATTGAGCAGTGCCCATGCGCTGGCTGTCGCGGGTGTTTTTCTGCACGGCAATGGCCGCAAACATGCTCAGCAGAAACGACATGGCGTAGAGGCCTTTTTTGCTCAGGATGAGCGTGGCGTTCCACAGGCCCACGCTGAGCAGCAGAATGCACAGTACGGTAGAAAACCAGCTCAGGCCGTAATAAATGTTGGTTACGAGAATGCCTTCGAGACGGTCGCGCACGCTTTTTTACAGGGAAATGGCCGAAAACAGGCCGTACATCAGCACCGTGAAGTAGTAGCCTTTCTCGTTCAGGGGCATGGCGGCGTTCCAGAGGCCGATGATGAAGGCGGCTAGCCCAGCCAGCAGGGCTGCCCAGAAAGCGGCGATGAAGGCATTGGACGGTTGCGGCTGGGGGTTCATAGGTGGGTGGAAATGGTTGAATTTTGCGCCGCCAAGTATGGCAGAAACAGGGAAAGCCACGGGCCGGCGGCAACCGGCCGCCGCCAGTACTTTTGCCTGGCCGCCGCCACCTGCGGCGCTCCTCCCCTCGCTTTCCATGTGGACTTCAACCTCCGAGCGGCTGGCCGCCCTCGACGCCGAGTGGCGGCAGCCCCCGGCCCGCTTTCGCAACTTTCCGCTTATTGCCCGCTACCACGCAGCGGTGCAGGCCGAGCCCGCCTACCACCGCCTCGACCAGCAAACCTGGACCGACCTGAACGGCGACGAGCTGTTCACGCTCCTCGACGGCACCGTGAGCCGCGTGGGCCAGCAGTGCCTCTACCACCGCCTGCGCAGCCCCCTGGCCGATGCAACGGCCCTGCGGGAGTTCGACAAAGCAGCTACGTTTTTCGCCACCCAGACCCCTGAGCGCGGCCGGGCGCAGCTGGCTCTCAGCCGCCTCGCCTCTACCGAAGCCTACTACCTGACCGACCTGCTGGCCGGCGATGCCCTGCCCGAGCTGTCCTGGACGGCCACCGCCCCGGCGCTGGTACTGCTGCTGCTGGCCACGGCCGTGGGCGGCTTTTGGGAGCCGGCGCTGTGGCTGCTCACGGCGGGACAGCTGCTGGTGCACACGCTGCTGCATTTCTGGAACCGGACGCGGGTGGTGGCCGGCGTGCGGCCCATGCTGCAATTGGGCAGCCTCTACCGCGCCGGGCGCGACCTGGGCCGCCTGAGCCTGCCCCTGGAGCCCCTGGCTGGGCTGGCCGCGCCGCTGGGCCGGCTGAGCTCCATTGTGAGTAAGGCAGCTTTTTTACAGTTTGAGGGCCAGCTGCAGTCCGACCTGGCGGCCCTGCCGTGGCTGATACTGCAATACGTGAAGATTGTGCTGCTGCTCGATTTCATCGTATACCACCGCTGCCGGCGCGACGTGATGCAGCACGCCGAGGCCATCCGGGCCGTGTATGAGGCAGTGGGCTACGCCGATTGCGCGGTAGCAGTAGCCGGGTTTCGAGCGAGATACGCACACTGCGCCCCGGTTTTTTCAACGGAAGAAACCGGCCTGCACCTCACGGCGGCCTACAACCCGCTGGTGCCCGGCTGCGTGCCCAACGACCTGGCCGTAACCGAGGCCAGCATCCTGCTCACAGGCTCCAATATGTCGGGCAAAACCACCTTTATGCGTACCATCGGCCTCAATACCCTGCTGGCCCAAACCATTGCTACCTGTCCGGCGGCGGCCTACGCGGCCCCATTCCGGCGGGTAGTATCCAGCATCAACCTGGCCGATAACCTACCCGAGGGCAAGAGCTATTATTTCGCCGAGGCCGAGGCCGTGCTGGGCTTTATTCAGCAGACCGAAGCCGAGGGCTACCTGTTTATTCTCGATGAGCTGTTTAAGGGCACCAATACCGTGGAGCGCATTGCGGCCACGCAGGCGGTGCTGGCGCACCTGCAATCGCGCAGCCTGGTGGTGGCCTCCACGCACGACGGCGAGCTGGGCGCACTCCTGGCCCCGGCTTTCACCGAATACCACTTCTCCGAAACCGTGACCGAGGCCGACTGGTACTTCGACTACGAGCTCAAGCCCGGCCCGCTCACCACCCGCAACGCTATCCGGCTGCTGGCCCGGGCGGGCTACCCGGCCAGCATCGTGCAGCAGGCCCTGGCCCTGAGCCGCACCCTGGATGCGGCCGGTGCCGCAGCCCCGGGCACAGCCGCCGGCTAAATTAAATCGCAGTACCAGAAGCCGGTATCGAACGGGCTAGGGTCGGAGGCGGCGGGGGCGCAGTCGTAGTCGGCCGCGTCGGTAGGCTGGGGCGCGGGCGCGAGGTATTTGCGGTACACGATTTCGCCCTTCTCGAAGGGAATGGGCTGGCTGAACAGCGGGCCATCGAACACGAAGGTGTGGAATTCGCCGTTTTCGCCGCAGGGGTCCACATTGGCGGGCAGGTCGCGCAGGAATTCCTCGTCAATGATGCGGCCCACGAAGCGCTGGTCCAGGAATTTCTCGTTGACGCAGGTGGTGATGGTTTTGAAGCCCAGGCCGATAAACTCGCGGATAAGCTCGCCCGTGGGCACGCCCCAGAGCGGAAAAACGGCCTGCATGCCCAGCTCGGCTAGCTTAGTTTCGCGGTACTGCCGCAGGTCTTCCAGGAAAATATCGCCGAAGATGGAGGCCGTGGCCCCGGCACTTTGGAGCTCGTGCATAGTACTGGCCATCAGCTGCTCGTAGGCAGCCATGGTGGGGGTTTCGGGCAGCTGAAGCTTGCGGCAAGGCAGCCCGAGGGCGGCCGTCTGCCGGTCGAGCAGGGCCGTGCGTACGCCGTGCATGGAAATGCGCTGGTAAGGCTCGCTGATGGTGGTGAGCAGCGTTTGCACCGCGTAGTGCCCGCTTTGCAGCGTTTTGTAGAGCGCGAGCGCCGAGTCTTTGCCCCCGCTCCAGTTAAAAATGGCCGATTGTTGCATGTGCCGGCAAAGTAACCAAGTGCCGGGCATTCGGCGGGTTCAGGGCCGCACGGTTCGGCTGGGCAGGCGGGCGCTGCACCCCAACAGGCCTAAACGACAACTTTTTTGGCTTTCCCGACGAACACCCTGCCTATGCATTTTACCGTCATCACCCCCACCCACCAGCGCCGGGAGCTATTGCCCGAGGCCGTGGCCAGCGTACGCGCCAACATCAGCGCCCCGCTCAACTTCTCCTTCGAACACCTGATTTACGACAGCGGCTCGCGCGATGGCACGGCCGCCTACCTGCGCGAGGCCGCCGCCCAGCCCGGCCCGCCGCTGCGCCACTGGCACTCGCCCAGCCGCCAGCTGGCCGGCGCGGCCCGCAACGCCCTCATCCGGGAAGCCGCGCCCGATGCCTGGGTTGTGCCCCTCGATGACGACGACATCATGCTCCAGCGCACCCTGTACCACTACGCCGCCCACATTCAGGCCCACCCCGACCGGCCATGGCTCGTGGCCGATTTCCTGCGCGTGGATGAATCCGGCCGCTACCTGCCCCACGAGGACTACTACGCCTGGCAGTTTGAAACGCCCACGGCCATGCTGCAAGCCATTTTCCGGGCCGAGCATTTCATCCAGGGCAACGTGTGCTACAGCCGGGCTTTTGTAGACGAGGTGGGCGGCTACGACGGCGAGCTGGCCATGGCCGAGGACCTCGACCTTTACGTGCGCTTCCTGCTGGCCGGGCAGCTGCCGGTGGTGTGCCCGCACATCAGCCACCTGCACCGCTTCCACGCCCGCAACGTGAGCATTGGGGTAGATGCCGGGAAGCACAACGCCGATTTGCAGGTGATTTACGAAAAATACGCGCCGCAGCTGCGGGCGCTGGGCATTGCCGCACCAGGGAAGTAGCGCCGGCCTTATTTTTGGGCTTTTGCCCGCCCCATGGCCGTCCCCGAAACTGCCGCCGCCCCCGAAGTATACGCCATCCCGGCCGCGTACCGGAAGATGGAAAACACGCACATCCTGTTCTGGCTGCTGAAGGATATTGCCTGGTGCATGGTGTGGCGGCCGCTGGGCCTGCTCATGGTGGTGCCCACGCTGGGCATTGCCCTGGTCATTGCCTGGCGCACCCGCGCCTACGCCTCGGAGCTGGCTCACAACCTGGCCATCGTATTCTGGATTACGGCCAATTCCTACTGGATGACCAGCGAGTTTTTTGGGTTCGATACCGTGCAGGTGGCTCCGCACGTCACGGGCAAGCACTTGGCGCTGGTGCCGTTTCTCATCGGGCTGGGCATTCTGCTGTATTATTACCTGGTGCAAAAGCCCCGCGAAACGCGGGCCAGCCAGGTAGCTACCTTGTAGCGCAAGCTGTAACGTTCGCGCTACGGCCCTTTTCCCTTTTCCGAATGAACTCCGAAGAACAGCAAGCCCGCATCGAGCTTCGTGCCTGGCAGCTGAAAATGCAGCGGTCGCCGTCGTTTCTCAACAACTTTGCCCGGCGTGTGCAGGTGCGGCTCAATGCCTTTTTGCCCGAGCGTGTGCACCAGGCCATCACGGCCGCCATCCGGCAAATGGTGCGCGGCGTGCTCTTCGGCTCGCAGCACACCACCGGCAAACTGCTGGCCAACGCCACCTTTGCGCAGCGCGAAACCGCCGTGCGCAGCCAGATTCGCAACTACCGCACCATGGCCACCGCCGAAGGTGCCGTGACCGGTGCGGGCGGCTTCCTGCTCGGCCTGGCCGATTTTCCGCTGCTGCTCGGCATCAAGCTCAAGCTGCTCTTCGACGTGGCCGCCGCCTACGGCTACGACGTGCACGACTACACCGAGCGCCTTTACGTGCTCTACGTGTTCCAGCTGGCCTTCAGCAGCCAGCACACCCGCAACGCCACCTACCACCGCCTCGCCACCTGGGACGCCTACCGCCTCACCCTGCCCCTCAACCCCGAGGAATTCGACTGGCGCACTTTTCAACAGGAATACCGCGACTACATCGACCTCGCCAAAATGGCCCAGCTCCTGCCCTTCGTGGGGGCCGCCGTGGGGGCCGTGGCCAACTACAAGCTCATCGCGCAGCTGGGACACACGGCCCAGAACTGCTACCGGATGCGGTATTTTACGGCCCGGCAACTGGAGTAGTGCCGAAATAGCTCACAGCTCTTTCGGAGTTATACTCCGAAAGCCCAATCTGCCGGGGGCTTGCAGCCCCCGCCCGGCGCACGAAATTCACCCACCAAACAGAACTCAACCCCGCAACCACTCATAAAAGCCCCCACCCAAATGGGCCTAAAAAACCGCATCTTCCCCGACCACATCTACTTCCTCACCATGACCGTGGTCGACTGGGTCGACGTATTCACCCGCCCCTCCTACCGCCACATCATCGTCGATGCCCTGCGCTACTGCCAGCAGCACAAGGGCCTGGAACTGTACGTCTGGTGCCTGATGAGCAACCACCTACACCTGATTGCCGCCACCCCGCCCGGCAAGAACCTGTCGGACATCCTGCACGATTTCAAGCGCCACACCAGCAAAGCCATTACCACCGCCATCCAGCGCGACCCCGAAAGCCGGCGGCAGTGGCTGTTGCACCGCTTCGCCTACAACGCCCGCACCAATGCCAAAAGCGAAACCTATAAATTCTGGCAGGACGGCAACGAAGCCAAAGAATTAATGACCCGGGATTTCACCCTGCAAAAGCTGCATTACCTGCACCAAAACCCCGTTCGCGCCGAACTTGTGGCCGAGGCCGAACACTACCTCTACAGCTCCGCCTCCAACTACGCCGAGCAAGGCGGCCTCCTCGACGTCCTATTTCTCGACTGAAAAAGCCGAAAAGCTCAAAAAGCTCTTTCGGAGTTATACTCCGAAAGCCACCTGCTGCGGAGTTCTACTCCGCCCGTATGCACGCTCAACGAGCGGGGGCTACAAGCCCCCGACAGGTTTGGCTTTCGGAGTACAACTCCGAAAGAGCAGCGGGGCTTCTAAAAAGCCGTGATGACTGCTCTTCTAAAATATGGCTACTAAGTGCTTGTTCCAAATTAAACAGTTGATGCATTTGACATAACTAACTGATAGAAAACAAGAAAGAGAAAGACTATCAGCTAAAAGCTAATGGTTCTGCACTTAGCTCTGACCGGGGAAAATGGTGGCATATTACTAAGCTTTGAAATTCTTTAGTTCGTCGTATCCAGAGCCGCCACAACGAAAGCAAACGCCGCCTTCTACATGTTTATAGCTTGGTATATCGCCACTACCTCCACATCTTGAGCAAGACGTATAATAGAATACTTTTTGTTTTAAATCAGCGACTTTAAGAAGCACTTCATCACGCGCTACCTGCGTTAAAAAAACAGGGATAGATGTTCCAGCTTCATGGATTTCACGGTGACACCAATTACAAAGTGTAATTAATGCTTCGTCATTGTACTGCCAAGGCAACGATGAATGGATATAATATTTGTGATGAATTTCCAAGTGATATGCTTTGTCAGCAAGAATCTCTGCCATGCTACTATTAGACATCTTTCATGCATATATTTATAAAACAAACAAGTTATAACATGTAAATCACTGGTTATGAATGATAAATACAAACTACTTCAGGCTAACCCAACCATTTGCAAACGGCTTTTTGGGGTTGATTTTGTTCAACTGCAACAAGTGCTGGTGAAAGTGCAAAACCGGATTGACCAGTATTTGCGGGAAAATCCGCTCTCCAAACGTGGAATTGAGGCAGAATTGAGCGTTGCGAATCAACTGCTGCTGACATTCGAATACCTGCGGCAATACCCCACTTTTTTGAGCCTGGGGTTTTCGTACGGAATCTCGGAAAGCTATTGCCACAAGATTTTTCACAAGATGCGACCCATTCTAGCCGACGTAATCGGGCTCAAAAATCCGGAGAAATTAAAATATACCCACGTAAAAACAGTTGTCGTTGATGTTACCGTGCAGCCCATCGAACGACCGAAAAAGAATCAGGAAGTCTACTAGACTTGTTGCGAGCTATTAATCACAGATTTAAGCTGAAATTCCACAAGCCCGCACACACTCCCAGCACGTCATTGTACAGGTTCAAATTATGCAAACGTAATCGGTCTTCCAAAATTCGATAACGTTTCAATCCGCCAATGCTATGCTCTACGGTAATTCGTTCACTTGCTTGTTTTGTATTTATTTCTCGTTGTTCATCGGTGAGTTCTTTCCCTTTCGGCTTTTTGATAGGAATAAAAACTTTCCGGCAAACGTAGTCTTTCGCGAAGCCCAAAAACCCCAGGTCCAACCGCACCTTGAACTTTTTAAACCACTCTTTATCAACTGGTAAAATGCTTTTTAGCACACTGTAGTCGTGGTGTCTTCCGCCGTAACAACGGCTGATAAAACCAATCCAGCGGATGGTCGTTGAAATAACTATCTCTTTTACGGCGTGCATTTTTTTTTACCGCTATAGTAGTCTTTTTGCATCTCTTTATTTCCTGGTCGTTGCTTGCGTTGCTCCGTTCCATCGACCAATAACGTCTCGTGTTCCTGAAAATAGGCTTCAAATTCGGCCACTGTCGTAAATTCCCGCTTTGGCGCATGCCCGGTTTGCTCCAGCGCTTCTTGGAGCACCGTAATGCCTAATTCCTGGTTGCGTTTCGCGTTGGAACCGTCCATCCCACTGACCAATCCCAACAAATCATACGTCAAGTTTGCTTTGAAGCTGAATAGGGTGAAAAGCAGTAATTCTTCTTCTGTTTTAAGGGCTACTTCATACGGCGCAAAAGCCCCACGTTCAATCATATCTGTTCCATTCAACCGAAAATACGCCTGCTTAAAATGCGCCAAAAGCTGCGCAAAACGCTCCGCCGTGAGTCCCGTGGCAGCACGCCATTTACGCGAAGTAGTGAGGTTTTTTACGGAAAAGTTCATGTTCTAAATTTAAGTACAGTTTGTCGAAAATTCCGCACTTCACTCACTTCGCAACAAGTCTACTATAATGGCTCTAAAAAAAACATATCATTAAGTCACAATTAATTATTAGTCAAAAGGATAAAACGATTGAGCATTGCCGGGTAGAACTGGAAGGCCGCAAGTCAGATATTCGCATTTTTCAGGAGACGCCCCTGGAAATTCATCGGAAAATCAAGGTGAAAGGCGATTTAGGATACGTTGGCATTCAAAAAGTGCATACCCGCAGCCAAATCCCGCACAAAAAACCGAAAAACGGGGAATTGACCATCAAGCAAAAGAGGCAAAACAAGGCTTTTAGGAGCAAACGAGCCAAAATTGAACACGTTAACCGGCTGTGCAAGTGCTTTCGAATGGTTAAAGAAACCTACCGGAACCGATTGAATCACATTGCGCAAATTTGGCTCATCGTATGCGGACTCATAAATCTTAATATTGAAAAAGTTATACGTATTTAGGAAAGAGGTCTAATCTGCAAGAGAAATTTTAGGAGTGTCCATGATTGCAAATTCGTTTAATACAGAAATTAAACCGATTCAAATACAACCAAAAACGGCCGCCCCAGTTTCCTGAGGCGGCCGTTGCAGCTTAAGCTCTTGGCTGATGGCAATTACGCCACCTGGCCGGCTTCTTTCAAGCGAATCAGGTTCAGGGCCGAGCCGGCTTTGAACCACTCAATCTGACCTTCGTTGTAGGTGTGGTTCAACGTAATCAGGTCGGTGTCGCCATCGGCATGGTGCAGGCGGGCTTGCAGGGGCTTGCCTTCCTGGAAATCCGTCAGGCCGAGGATGTCGATGGTGTCGCCTTCCTCAATCAGGTCGTAGTCGGCCTTGTTGGCGAAGGTGAGGCCGAGCATACCCTGCTTCTTCAGGTTGGTTTCGTGGATGCGGGCGAAGCTCTTCACAATCACGGCGCGCACGCCGAGGTGGCGGGGCTCCATGGCGGCGTGCTCGCGCGACGAGCCTTCGCCGTAGTTCTCGTCACCGATGACCACGGTGCCGATATCCATGCTCTTGTAGGCGCGGGCCGACTGCGGCACGGTGGTGTAGCCGTCGCCCTGCACGGCGAAGTTGCGCACCGAGTTGGCCTCGCCATTGAAGGCGTTGGTGGCTCCGATGAGCATGTTGTTGGAGATATTATCCAAGTGACCGCGGTATTTCAGCCACGGGCCGGCCATCGAAATATGGTCGGTGGTGCACTTGCCCTGGGCTTTGATGAGCAGGCGCAGGCCCATCAAATCGGTGCCTTCCCAAGCCTTGAAGGGTGTCAGCAGCTCCAGGCGGTCGGAGGTATCGCTCACCAGTACCTGCACGCCCAAGCCATCGGCGGCGGGAGCCTGGAAACCGGCATCCTCCACGGCGAAGCCACGCGGGGGCATTTCCACGCCCACCGGCTCGTCGAACTTCACGGGGCCGTTTTTGCCGGGTAGCGTGTCGGTGAGGGGGTTGAAGGTCAAATCGCCGGCAATGGCGAAGGCTGTCACGATTTCGGGCGAGGCCACGAAGGCGTGGGTGTTGGGGTTGCCGTCGTTGCGCTTAGCGAAGTTGCGGTTGAAGCTCGTAATGATGGAGTTACGGCGCTTGGGGTCGTCGGTGTGGCGGGCCCACTGGCCGATGCACGGGCCGCAGGCGTTGGCGAGCACCACGCCGCCCATGTCGGCGAAGGTGTCGAGGAGGCCATCGCGGGCCACCGTGTAGCGTACCAGCTCCGAGCCGGGCGTGATGGTGAACTCGGCGTTTACAGTCAAGCCCTTATCTACGGCCTGCTTGGCAATGCTGGCAGCGCGGGTAATGTCTTCGTACGAAGAGTTGGTGCACGAGCCGATGAGGCCCACTTCCAGCTTCTCGGGCCAGCCGTGCTCCTTTACAGCGGCGGCAAACTCCGAAATCGGCCAAGCGGCGTCCGGCGTGAACGGGCCGTTCACGTAAGGCTCCAGCGTGTTGAGGTCGATTTCGATGAGCTGGTCGTAGTATTTGGCAGGTTCGTTATACACTTCCTCGTCGGCGCGCAGGTGCTGGCGCACGGCGGCGGCGGCCTCGGCAATCTCGGCCCGGCCGGTGCCGCGCAGGTAGTCGCCCATTTTCTCGTCGTAGGAGAACACCGACGTGGTAGCGCCGATTTCAGCGCCCATGTTGCAAATAGTGCCTTTGCCAGTGGCCGAGAGGCTTTCGGCACCGTCGCCGAAATACTCCACGATAGCGCCCGTGCCGCCCTTCACGGTCAGGATGCCGGCTACTTTCAAAATCACGTCTTTGGCCGAAGTCCAGCCGTTCATCCGGCCGGTCAGCTTCACGCCGATGACTTTCGGGAACTTCAGCTCCCAGGCCATGCCGGCCATTACGTCCACGGCATCAGCGCCGCCCACGCCGATGGCCACCATGCCCAGGCCGCCCGCGTTGGGGGTGTGCGAGTCGGTGCCAATCATCATGCCGCCGGGGAAGGCGTAGTTTTCCAGCACTACCTGGTGAATGATGCCCGCGCCGGGCTTCCAGAAGCCGATGCCGTATTTGTTGGAAACCGAGGCCAGGAAGTCGTACACTTCCTTGTTTTCGGAGTTGGCTTCGGCCAGGTCGGCAGTAGCGCCGTCTTTGGCCTGAATGAGGTGGTCGCAGTGCACCGTGCTGGGCACGGCGGCGGTGGGCTTGCCGGCCTGCATAAACTGGAGCAGCGCCATCTGGGCGGTGGCATCCTGCATAGCCACGCGGTCGGGGGCGAAATCGACGTAGGAAACGCCGCGCTCGTAGGCCTGCTTTACTTCGCCGCCATAGAGGTGGGCGTAGAGAATTTTCTCAGTGAGGGTAAGCGGGCGTGCCACGGCGGCGCGGGCCGCCTCGATGCGGGAACCCATGCCGGCGTACACCGTGCGAATCATTTCCAGGTCGAAAGCCATAGGATGCGTGTTATATAAAGAGTGGTTGCGCAAATGTAGCACTCCGGCTAAGTTGTACCTAGCCAAAATGCGCCGATGCGGGTTTTCATAGGTTTAACGTGATTTTTTGGGGTGGCGTTCGGGGTGGGGCGGCCGTTATTTCTCGCGGAGGTGCGCGGAGGTTTCCGCAGCGGTACGCAAAGGCAGGCGTAACCTAACGGCCCGGGGCTTGGTTGTTGGGCTTCTGTCTGCATTTTTGCGCTTACCATGACATCAATTTCCCTTTCGCTGCTGGCTACGGCCACGCTGGGCCTGAGCCTCGCCGGCTGCTCATCCAATTCCACTTCTTCCGAAACGGCCGCTACCGGCGGCGCGGCCGGAGCCCCGGTGCTCACGCCCGGCCCGTGGCGCGGCGTACTGGCCACGCAGGGCCAGGGAATCCCGTTTTTATTTGAGGTGAAAGATGAAGACGGCAAGCCGGTGGTTTATCTTATTAACAAAGGCCTGAACGGCGAGGAACGGCTGCGCTGCGAGGACATTAAATCGGCCGGCGACTCTACTACGATAAGGATGCACGCTTTTGATGCGGCGCTGGTCGTGCGGGCCGACGGCGCGGATAAGCTGAAAGGCACTTGGGTGAAGTATGATTCCAAAACGCCCTATCGCGTGCCAATGACGGCCACGGCGGGTGCGCAGGAGCTGTTCCCAGCCGCTCAATCGGCGGAAAAGCCGGGTGACTTTAACGGTACCTGGCGGGCTACCTTCGACGATAACGGCAAGCGCTACCCGGCCACGGGGGTCTTCACCCAGCAGGGCAGTCTGCTCACCGGCACCTTCCTGACCAACACTGGCGACTATCGCTACCTCAGCGGCCAGGTAAGCGGCCAGGATATAAAGCTGAGCACCTTCGACGGCAGCCACGCCTTTCTGTTCACGGCCCACAACGGACCGAAGGAACCGGTGGATATCACCAAGGAATACGCGCCTAACACGCTGTTCGGCGACTTCTACTCCGGCAAAGCGGGTCACGAAACCTGGACGGCCGTGCCCGACCCCAAGGCCAAGCTGCCCGACGCCGACACCCTTGTCTACCTCAAAAAAGGCGAATCGCGGCTGAATTTCAAGTTCCCGAACGTGCTGGAAGGCGGCAGCATCTCCCCCACCGACCCCAAGTACCGGGGCAAGGTGGTGGTGGTGCAAATTCTGGGCTCGTGGTGCCCCAACTGCATGGACGAAACCAACTTTCTGGCCCCGTGGTACGAAAAGAATAAGGCGCGCGGCGTGGAAATCATCGGCCTGGGCTACGAACGCAGCGGCGACTACACCAAGTCGGCACCCAAGCTGCGCAACATGCGCGAGCGGTTTCACATTGGCTACGACGTAGCTTTTGCGGGCGTTTCCGATAAGGATTCGGTGGCGCGGTCGCTGCCGCAGCTGGCAAAATTCGTAGCGTTTCCGACCACCATTTTCCTGGATAAAAAAGGCAACGTGCGGAAGATTCATACCGGCTTCTCAGGGCCGGGCACGGGCCGATATTATCAGGAAGAAATCGATGGTTTTAATAAGGAGATTGACAAGCTGCTAAAGGAGTAGTGCGGGGCAAAAAGATGAAGCGGAAGTGAGGATTGGGCGCTGGAATAAGCCCTATTACGCAGAAGCTTACGACCTAAGTTAGTAATCTACGTAAACATTAATGTTAATGCGGGAAAAATGCTTATATGCACAAACAGACGATTTGCAACAATGCGTCTTGGGATGCTTTTCGGCCACTGCTGAATCTCGCGCATTAATCTAACGCATTATTCCGCACAAGCTTTATTATAGTGGCTTCCTTACCCGCGCTGCATCTTTCAGCACCCAATATCTTTTCCCTATGAAAAACATTCTTGTTCCCACCGACTTTTCGGCCGAGTCGCACCATGCGTTTGAGGTAGCCCTGCAGCTGGCCCGTCAAACCGGCGGCACCGTAACCCTGCTGCACGTACTGGAAGCCCCCGAGACAAACACGGGCAATTTCAGCACCTACGGCGGCCCCGTGAACGGCAGCGAGCTACCCAACAGCGACGGCGGCATCGACAAGATTTTCTTCATCAAACTGATGGAGGTGACCAAGGGCCGGCTGCACGCCCTGCGCAACGAAGCCGAAACCCTGGCCCCCGGCGTGCCGGTAACCGATGCCGTGGAAGCTGACCGCATCGGCGACGGCATTCTGAAAGCCGTGGAGCGCCACGGCTCCGACCTGGTGGTGATGGGCGCGCAGGGCCACGGGGCGATGGAGAACTTTTTTGTGGGTTCGAACACCGAGCGGCTCATCCGGCTGGCCAAGGTGCCGGTTCTGACCGTGAAGCATCAGCAAAGCACGTTTGAGGTGCGCAACATCGTATTCCCGTCTGATTTCACGGAGGAATCGACCGGGGCCATTGCTGGTTTGCAGCAGGTGCAGGCCGCTTTCCCCAACGCCGTTGTGCACCTGCTACACGTCACGAACGGCGCCGAAACCACCACGACCCGGCAGCACGAGCTGGCCTTTGCCGAACGCGCCCAGCTGACTAGCTTCCAGACCGCCTCCATCTCCGCCGACAGCACCAGCGCCGGCATCGAGCAATTTGCCCGGCAGGTCAGCGCCGACCTGGTGGTGATTCCGACCCGCGCCCGCTCTGGCCTCAGCCGTCTCTTCCAAAGTAGCATCGCTGAAGCGGTGGCGACCAATGCCTTCCCACCGGTGCTCACTTACCATCTGGCATAGCGAGCGCCCAGGTTTCACACGCTATTACAACGGATACATCCCAACAAAAAAGGTTGCCCCAGGGGCAGCCTTTTTTGTTGAATGCCCAGGCTTCTAATAAGTGCTATCCTCCAAAAATCCGACAATCATTTCACTTAAACACCTTTAAATCAATATTATAATACAAATAGCTAATTATAAATATTAATCCTGAAATTTATGTGGCAACTTATAGAACAACTCAATGGCTGCGCCCCGCCATTACACGGCAAAAATGACGGATTACTGCCCACCCTAATTCCACTTCGGCCATGAAGAACATATTGGTTTGCACCGATTTTTCGCCCGAAGCCCACAACGCTTTTGAAGTGGCCTTGCAGTTGGCCAAACGCACGGATGGCCGCGTCACGCTGCTGTATGTGCTGGAAGAAGCCGAGGGCGTAGCAGGCGGCTTCAGCACGATGGGCATCCCGACGGGTGCCCACAGCGTCGACCGGATTTTCACCATCAAGCTACTGGAAACCACCAAGCGGCGAATGCACTTCCTGCGCGATGAGGCCGCCCAGCTGGCCCCCGAAGTACCGGTGCAGGACGAAGTAGAAATTGCCCGCGTCGGCGATGGAATTCTGCATGCCATCCGGCGCGACCACCCCGACCTGGTGGTGCTGGGCGCGCGCGGCCACGGCGCGGTAGAGCACTTTTTCGTGAGCTCCACCACCGAGCGCATCATTCGACTGCCCCCCTGCCCGATGCTCACCGTGAAGCACCCACACACCGATTTCGACGTGCAGAACATCGTGTTTCCGTCCGATTTCGCGGCCGATGCTGCCAGCGCCCTCGAAGGCCTGCGCCAGGTACAAGCCGATTTTCCCAATGCCACGCTGCACCTGCTGCACGTAGCGGCCGGCGGCAGCAGCCACGTCGCCCAGCAGCAAATGCAGGCTTTTGCCCGGCAGCATCACCTGCACAACTGCCAGACGGCCGAGGTAGACGCGGAGCGCACCAGCCTCGGCATCGAAGAATACGCCCAGCAGGTAGGAGCCGATATGGTGGTCATTCCCACGCACGCCCGCTCGGGCCTGAGCCGCTTCCTAAGCACCAGCATTGCCGAAACCGTGGCTACCCACGCCTTCCCACCAGTGCTGACGTACCATCTGGCCGCGTAGTTATTGGCCGTTTGGTTATTCAGACCGCCACAATCAGGACTGTCATGCAGAGCGCAGCGAAGCATCTTTACCTCGATACTAATTCTTTACTACTGCGGTAAAGATGCTGTGCTCTGCATGACGGTCTAACAAGTTCGTTCTGCAATCAAAAACGTTTACCCCCGTACCCGCAGCCGTACCTGAAAGTCGTTTTTCGGCCTTAGCGTAACGAGCGGCTGCATGGCCACGGGCGGCTGGCCAGCCACCCACTCAACATCAAACTGCCGCAGCAGCTCCAGCGTCACGAGCTGCATTTCGGTGAGGGCGAACTGCATGCCGATGCACAGGCGCGGCCCACCACCAAAGGGCACGTAAGCATTGGCCTGCACCGGCTGCGCCGGGCTGGGCGCGAAGCGGCCGGGCCGGAATTCCTCGGGCGCGGGCCAATATTTCGGGTTGTGGTGCAGGCCGTGGAAATAAAGCGAAAACAGCGTACCTTTGGGAATACGCAGGCCCTGGTATTCGTCATCGGCCAGGGCCACGCGGTCCACCATCCAGGCGGGCGGATAGCGGCGCATGGCTTCCTGCACGGCATAGAGGGCCGTGCCGAGGCGCGGTAGGTCCTCAAACGTGGGGGTGCGGCCGGCCAGCACGGCGGCCATTTCCTGTTGAATAACCACGGCCTCGGCCGGATGGTGGGCCAGCAGGTAGGTCAGCCAGGTGAGGGCGTTGGCGCTGGTTTCGTGGCCAGCCACGAGCAGGATGAGCGACTCGTCTATGAGCCGGTCGGCGGGCATGGGTTCGCCGGTGTCCTCGTAGCGCACGTCGAGCAGCATTTGCAGCAGGTCGTCGGGCGGCGTGGGGGCGTTGGGGTGGGCGTTGGCCTGCTGGCGCTGGGCGATGAGGCCACCCAGCAGCGTGCGCAGCTCGGCGGCCAGCGCATCGTGATACGCAAACCGCCCCCGCAACCGAAACCACGGCTTGAGGTACGGCTGCCGGATGGAGCGCACGAAAAACGCCTGAATCTCGGTAATCAGCCCCGCCAGCCGGTCCAGTTCGGCCTCCGGGAAATTGGTGCTGAACACCGAGCGGGCAATGATGCGGAAGGTCAGGCGCGTCATCAATTCGTGTACGGCCACGGTGGCCACGCCGCCCGCAGCCATGGCCTGCGCCACCAGCGGGGCCAGCGTTTCGGTCGTTATTTCCTGCATGAG
This sequence comes from Hymenobacter siberiensis, assembly GCF_018967865.2. Taxonomy (NCBI): domain Bacteria; kingdom Pseudomonadati; phylum Bacteroidota; class Cytophagia; order Cytophagales; family Hymenobacteraceae; genus Hymenobacter; species Hymenobacter siberiensis. The sequence continues at coordinate 1,586,949 of NZ_JAHLZY020000001.1, read as the reverse complement.
GCCAGTGAGGCCCGCCACCCGCTGCCGGTGAAAACCGGGCTGAATGAGCCGGCGCTGCCGCAGCCAGTCGGGGCCGTCGTTGGTGAGCAGGCCGTGGCCGATGTAGCGCGAAAAGCCCCGCGTGAACTTCGACTTGGCGTAGTTCCGATTGTTCTTCTGCAACACGTGCTGAATAAGGCCGGGGTCGCGGGTGAGAATGCTTTTTTCGACCCCACCAATGAACAGCTCCACCGTATCGCCGTGGCGGGCCAGCACCTGGTTCAGCACCGGCAGCGGGTCCTTGGCCAGGGCGAATGAGCGCAGCAGCGAGCGCCAGCGCGGCAGCCGGGGCAGCCGAAATGGCGTTTCCGAAGCTTTATCAGCAACCAGCAGCTCGCTCATGGTACGGGCCGCACTTGGATGCGGCCCCCAAAAATACAGCTGACCACGCGCCGGCTCATCTTTTTTGCCCCTACCCGCGTACAGCCAAAGGCACCTAGTACGGCTCCAGCTCCCGAGCGCCACTTATCTTTCTTGCCATCCCAAAAACCCTTCTCCGTTATGTGGATTCAGCAACAAGCCAATGCTCCCGCCTCCCTTTCCGACCTGCAGGGCCGCACGGTGGGCCTCAAATTTGAGTGCAACAAGTGCCAGACCGAGGTATTTACCGCCCTCATCGGTGTGCCGGAAATCAACGAAAGTGCCGACTCCATCAAGCACGCCGCCAACCACGAAATTGAAGAGGTGAAGTGCCCCACCTGCGAAATGACGCACCAGCTGGAAGTAGACAGCACCACCGCCGGGGTCCGCTTTAAAGTGAGCGAAGTGGCACCCGAAAAAGTGAGCTACCAACTGAGCCACTAATTCTGAGCCACTAATTAGCACGGATTTTAGCGGATTTCACGGATTTTGTAGCCGACTTTCGTTTTCCCGATTCCCAGAATAAAAACATAAAAAAGCCTCTCGCATGAGAGGCTTTTTTATTGGGGTTGTTTAGAAAGCCCCCGGACGGTCATACAGAGCGCAGCGAAGCATCTTGCTCGCATCGTCAGGCCCGTTCAACGATGCAAGCAAAATGCTTCGCTGCGCTCTGCATGACCGTTTGAGTACCCTTTATGACTTTCTAAACCACTCCATTGCAATAATACCACCCATTAAAATTAGCAGTCGACTACAAAATCCGTGAAATCCGCTAAAATCAGTGCTAATCAGTGATTTATTTTTCCCGCTCAATCGTGTAGTTAATCAACGCTTCCAACGACGTGCGGCTGGGCGATTCGGGGAAGGTATGGAGGATGGCGAGGGCCTCGTCGCGGTAGCGTTTCATGGTTTGTATGGCATAGTCCAGGCCGCCCGATTTTTTCACAAATTCAATTACCTGCTGCACCCGGTCGCGGTGGCCGTCGTTATTTTTTACGTTGAAAATAACCTTGCGCTTTTCGAGCCAGGAAGCCTGTTGCAGAGCATAAATGAGCGGCAGGGTCATCTTTTTTTCTTTGATGTCGATGCCCACGGGCTTTCCAATTTCGGCAGTGCCGTAATCGAATAAATCGTCTTTAATCTGGAAGGCAATCCCCACTTTCTCACCGAATAAACGGGCACGCTCAATCACCTCTTTATCGGCCCCCACGGAGGCCGCGCCCACGGCCGTGCAGGAGGCAATCAGCGAAGCGGTTTTTTGCCGGATAATGTCAAAATACACCTCTTCGGTGATGTCTAATTTGCGAGCTTTTTCGATTTGCAATAACTCGCCTTCGCTCAATTCGCGCACGGCATTACTCACGATTTTCAGCAGGTCGAAATCGTCGTTTTCGAGGGCTAGTAAGAGGCCACGCGAGAGGAGATAATCGCCGACTAAAACCGCGATTTTATTTTTCCAAAGCGCGTTGATGGAGAAAAAGCCGCGCCGGTAATTACTCTCGTCCACCACGTCGTCGTGTACGAGGGTAGCGGTATGCAGCAGCTCGATAAGGGCAGCGCCCCGAAAGCTGGCGTCGGGCAGCGGGTCGCTGGTGGCGGGCTCGGGGCGGGTGGCGCGGGCCGTGAGGAACACGAACATGGGCCGGATTTGCTTGCCCTTGCGCTTCACGATGTAGCCCATTATCTTGTCGAGGAGCAGCACTTTGGTGCGCATCGACTGGCGGAATTTGTGCTCAAACTCTTCCATTTCGGCCGCGATGGGGGCCTGAATCTGGTCGAGGGACAAGGGGGAGTGTTGGGGCATTGCGGCGACAATGATACGGCAGAACGGCGGAGGGACCACCCGGGAAGCGCCAACCTTTTGGGCCGGCTACGAATTATAACCGCGTCGGCGGCCAATTGGCTGCGCTTCGCTCCTACCTTCGCCCTATGCTCACCCACGCCTCCTTCCTGCTCACGGGCCCCGCCCACGGCCGGCCCTTCGAGGCCGACGCCACGTACCAGGCTACCGGCCACGCCAAACCGGTGCTGCTGTTCGTGCACGGTTTCAAGGGGTTTAAGGACTGGGGGCACTTCCCACTGCTGGCCGATTATTTCGCCACGCAGGGCTTTGTGTGCGTGAAGCTGAACTTGTCGCACAACGGCCTGGTGGTGGGCGGCACCGGCGATTTGGAAGATTTGGAGGCTTTTGGGCGTAATAATTTCTGTGTTGAGCTCGATGACATTGGCCAGGTTATCGACGCACTTTTTACGCCCGGCGCCACGCCCGTGCCCGCCACTGAGATTAATTTGCAGCGTTTTTTCCTGGCCGGCCACAGCCGGGGCGGCGGCCTGGCGCTGCTGAAAGCCGCCGAAGACCCGCGCATCCGGGCCGTGGCTACGTGGGCCGCCATCGCCGAAATTCATCCGCAGTGGCCCCAGGCGGTGTTTGATGAGTGGCAGCGCGTGGGGGTGCTGCACGTGCCCAACACCCGCACCGGCGTGGAACTGCCCATGCACTACCAGATTGTGGAGAACTACCACGCCAACCGCCCGCGCCTCGATATTCCGCACAACGTGCGCCGCAAGCTGAAGCAGCCGCTGCTCATCATCCACGGTGATGAGGACGAGACGGTGGGCGTGGCGGCGGCCCACAAGCTCAAGCAGCTTAAGCCCGATGCGGAGCTGCTGCTGGTGACCGGGGCCACGCACATGTTTGGCGGTGCCCACCCCTGGCCCGAAGCGGAATTGCCCGCGCCCGCCCGGCACGTTGCGGAGGCCACAACAGCCTTTTTTAAGCAGCAAACATGAGCGAACCCGTGCTGGCCTACCTGCTGCTGGGCAGCAACCTCGGCAACCGCGCCGCGCTGCTGGCGCAGGCCCGCGCCCGGCTGGCGGCCACGGCCGGGGCCATCGTGGCCGAATCCGGGCTGTATGAAACGGCCGCCTGGGGCCGCGAAGACCAACCAGCATTTCTCAACCAGGCGCTGGCCGTACTCACGGCTTTATCGCCGGAAGCGCTGCTGGCGACCTGCCAGGCCGCCGAGCAGGCCGCCGGCCGCGAGCGGCTGGAGCACTGGGGCAGCCGCACACTGGATGTCGATATCCTGTTTTTTGGGCACGAAACCATTGCCACGCCCACGCTGAGCGTGCCGCATCCGCGCCTGGCCGAGCGCCGCTTTGCGCTGGTGCCACTGGCCGAAATTGCCGGCTCGCTGGCTCATCCGCAATCGGATGAAACGGTGGCCACGCTACTCGCCCGCTGCCCCGACCCCTTGCCCGTGCGGCCCTGGCCCGGCGAATGAGCCGGCCGGCAGCGGCGGCACCCGGCGCAATTCCTGCGCTACGTGGCCTGCCCGAACCCCCGCACCCAACAGCCAGACGGCCAGCAGCCCCGCCCCCAGCCAGCGCGGCGCCCGGACCGGCCACGCCGCCAACACCAGCAGCGCAAACGGCGCAAATAGCACGCTGGCGTACCGCTCGGCATCGTGAATACCAGCGGCACTTTGGGAGAATACTGTCAGGCCCGCCACCAATAAAATCAAAGCGGCACCGGCACTCCAAAGTATTTTCGACATTAGCTGACGGCTAAAATCAATATCCAATTGTGGCCTAAAAAGCAGATTTGGGCTACGTAGCAACGCGGCAGCCGGAGCAGCAGCCGGAACAGCAGCCGGAGCAGCAGCCGTTTTGGTCGTAGTCGTCTTATGGCGTGGCCATATCAGCCAACCTAATACAAGCAGGCTGATGGCCCATATCAAATCAGGCAGCATCGTTCGGCCCGAAACCGGTAGCGGTAGCAGCCAGCGGCCCAGCACGAAGCCGTAATCTGCCACTGAGCTGAGCAGCTGGCTCCAGCCGCGGCTGGGGTGGTAGCGGCTGGGGCCGGCCACCAGCAGCGCGTACCACTGCCACAGCACGCCGCCGGTGCCGCTCATCAGCAAGTGGAAGAAAAACATGCCCCAACCACGCGCCGAAAGCCTGCGCCAGCCGCTCACCAGCAGCCCCGCTCCTACCCCAACCAACAGAAAAAGTCCCAAGGTGCGCTGCAAAGGCAGCAAAGCCCCGGCAACCGTGAGTACGCCCCACCACTGCCACTGCCCCGTGCGCAGCCACCGCCACAGCGCCGCCGCGTAGGCCGCAAACAGCAGCAGGAAAACGCTTTCGGCCCACACAAATTTGCTCACCAGCAGCCACGGCGTGCTCAGCGCCAGCAACAGCGGTAGTACCAGCGCCCGGCGGGCGGGCAGCAGCTGGCGGCCCAGCCAGCTCCACAGCAGCAGGCTGCCTAGCAAGCACGCGCCGTGCAGAACCCGCGCCCCTGCCAGCGAGCCAACGGTGCGCAGCAGCAGCGGGAATAGCGGGGGCCAGTAGCGGTACGGCGTGCCATCGAGGTTGAGCAGGCGGCCGGTTTCGCGCAGCGTGCGGGCGGCATAGAGGTAGTGGCGCGAGTCGCCGGTGCCGGCCAGGCCGGGCGCGGCGGCGTAGGCAAACAGGGCCAGCTGCAACACCCCGGCTGCCGCCAGCAGCCCCGCGAAGAGCCACCGGAAGCGCCGGGCGGCGGCAGAATCAGAGGGAAACTTGGCAAACGCCATAGATTCGATTATGATGGCGTACAAGACGTCATGCTGAGCGGAGTCGAAGCATCTCTACCGCAGGAGTAAATCAAATTACCTGCGCAGTAGAGATGCTTCGACTCCGCTCAGCATGACGATAAAATTCACCCTGACGCCCTCGGTTTATACCGCGAAGCTACCCACCGTGGCCGTGGGCACTATTTTCTTCACCAGGCCTTGCAGCACCTTGCCGGGGCCGCACTCCACGAAGTCGGTCGCGCCATCGGCGGCCATGTTTTGCACCAACTGCGTCCAGCGCACGGGGGCGGTGAGCTGGGCCAGCAGGTTGGCTTTGATTTCGGCCGGGTCGGTATGGGGCAGCGCATCCACGTTCTGGTACACGGGGCAGCGGGCGGGGCTGAAGGTGGTTTTTTCGATGGCCTCGGCCAAGGCGGCGGCGGCACTCTGCATCAGGGGCGAGTGGAAGGCCCCGCCCACGGGCAGCGGCAGGGCGCGCTTGGCGCCGGCGGCTTTCATGGCTTCGCAGGCCTGGGCCACGCCTTCGGCCGAACCGGAGATGACGAGCTGGCCGGGGCAGTTGTAGTTGGCGGCTACTACCACGTTGCCGGCGCCGGTAATTTCCTGGCAGATACGCTCCACCGTGGCATCGTCGAGGCCGAGGATGGCGGCCATGGTGCCGGGCTGTTCCTCGCAGGCGGCCTGCATGGCCTGGGCGCGGCGGGCCACGAGTGGCAGGGCATCTTCAAATTTCAATACCCCGGCGGCTACCAGGGCCGAAAATTCGCCCAGCGAATGCCCGGCCGTGCTGGCCGGCTGGAAATCGGGCCGGGCCACGAACTGCGCCACCGAATGCACAAAAATGGCAGGCTGCGTAACGTCGGTGCGGCGCAGGTCGTCCTCGGAGCCGCCGAACATGATGTCGGTGAGGCTAAAGCCCAGGATGTCGTTGGCGTGGGTAAGCAGGGCGCGGGCGTCGAGGTGCTGGTCGAACAGCTCGCGGGCCATGCCCGGAAACTGGCTGCCCTGGCCGGGAAATAGTACGGATTGGGTCGGATTCATTGGAAGTCGCGGATTCGCGGTTTTCAGGTAGTGGGAATTGATAAATGGGGGCTGCCGGCTACCTCAGCAGCGGCAAAGCGGGCGCAAGCTGCACAAAAAGCCGCATTGCCCAAAAAAAACGGAGCGAACCATCAGGCCCGCTCCGCTTCAATATTAGCAGTCAATTAATCTAAAAGCATGATTACCGGACGATTTCGACCCAACCCTTATACGTGCGCTTGGTACCGGCGAAGTCGGCAAACTCTACTTCGGCGAGGTAGAAATACACACCGTCCACATTCTTCAGCTTGGTGTTGGCTTCGCCCGTGGGCCCGCCGCCGTCCCAGTTGATGAGGATGGGGTCGTCGGATGTCGTGGTATTCTCAAATACCTTGGTGCCCCAGCGGTTGAAGGCCTGGAAGTGGACGCGCCGAACCGGACTGCTGTTCTTGGGCCGGAACTGGTCGTTGGCCCCATCGCCGTTGGGCGTGAAGATGTTGGGTAGCTTGAAGAACACGCAGTTGTCCTGGCAAGCCACGTTGCTGGTGTCGCTCACCGCGCCGCTGCCGGCAATGGCCTGCAAGGCGTAGCAGCCGCCCGAAAAGGCCAGGTTGCCGTGCACGTAGCTGGTGGCGGTGGTAGTGCCCAGCAGCGTGAAGCGGCCCGTGGGCGTGGGCCGGTAATACACCTTGTAGCTCACCGGGGCCGCATCGCATCCTGCCGGCGTGTTGCCCACCGTCCAGCGCAGTCGGTTGGTGTATTTCTCGTTCAGACGCGGAAATTCAGACAGGCTGGCCAAGCTGTCGCAATTGGTGGGCAGCAGCGTGAGCACCGGCGTACAGGGCGGCGAAATAAGCGTGAGGCAGCGCTCCTGGCTGCGGTTCAGCAGCGAGCTCAGAAAGGCAAAGCCGGGATAGCGGCCGTTGGTTTCTACGTAGTAGCAATAGTTCTGGCCCTTCACCAGCGCGGGGTCGCGGTCGGCGTAAGTGCCGCCGGCGGCGGTAGAGGCGGCAGTGCCGATGCGTACGTAAGGCCCGGCATTGCCAGTGCGTCGGTAAATAGCAGTGGGCTGCGTGGCGTTGTCCCAGGGCACATTATACGTCCAGCTTACCGTGATGGCCGAGGCGGCCACGTTGGCCGGCAAGGCACTCACGCGCACGCTGCTGGCCGTGGGCGAAATCTCGCTGATGGGCGTGGCCAGGGCCTGCACAAACTCCAGCTTGTAGGTATACTGCTTGTTCTGGGTATCGAGGCCCAGGTCCACATAGCTCGTGTCAGTCAGCGCCGTGAACGGCCCGTGCGCCACCGGCACGAAGTCGGCGGCGGCGGGGGTCAGCCCCTCGGCCCGCGACAGGTTGTAGCGCACCGCGCTGGAGAAGCTACCCCCGCCGGTGGGGCGGGGCTGGGTCCAGCGCACGGCCATCTGACCGGTGGTGGCGCTAGTGGTGGCCACGTCCACGTTGGTCAGCAGCGCGCCCCGGCCCGATATCTGAGCACAGGCCTCGTTCGAGGCGATGCTCTCGCCACCAGCCGGCAGCGGGAAGTCGGCATAAATGCGGTAGCAGTAGTTCTGGCCCCGATCCAGGCCGCGGTTGGTGTTGGTAGCGTCCGTGTTCAGGTCCGTAAACGTGGTCATATTAGGCCCCACTGTAGCAATACGCACGTAGCCCGACGAAGCCGGGATGCCGGTATCGCACGGTCCGGGCGTGAACGTGGAGGGGTTCACTTTGCGGTAGATGTAAAAGTGAGCTGCGTTGGCGCAGGTGTAGGTGTCCCAGTTCAGCACCATGCTGTTGAGGCCGCCGGGAGCCGCAGTGGGCGTGGCGCGCAGGTTTTGGGGCGGCGGGCCCACCACCGTAATGCGCCAGGTTTTCTCGTCAATCAGCGCGGGATTGGTGTTGGAGGGCAAAACGGGGTTATCCTGGGCCTTAAACACCACCAGATACGGCACCTTGGCCACGTTGCTGCAAGTGGTTTGCCAGCTGAAGGTACCGGTGGCTTGCGGCGGGCCGGATGCGGTTTGGCGGAAGGTGGCGGGCGGAAAAATTCCGCCGTAGGCAAATAGCGTGATGGGCGACTGCGGACTGCTGGGTGTAGCTCCGTCCACGGCCGTTACCGTGCCCGTCACCCGCTGCCCGGCCACCACGCAAATGTCCTGCGGAATGGTAATGGTGGGGCGCAGGTTGGTCGAGGCCGTCACGATTATCTGCATGTCGCGAATCACGCGGCCAATGAGCCGACGCCCCAGCGGCACACGCCGCCACTCCTCCACTTCAAACGCGATGTTGTAGAAGCCCACCGCCACAGGCGCATTCCAGGTAATCTGGCCGGTATTTACGTCCTGCACAAAAATGGCGTCGGCATCAACAACTCCTGCCGGCACGCCACCGTAGGCTACCTGCACGGCGCGGGGGTTGCCGGCAGTAATAGCCTGGTCGCTGGGAAAGCGGAAATTCGGCACCGGCCTTGGCACGGGCGTATTGTTGCCCGTGCCGGCCCCCTGGCCGCTGCACGGAAAGCCGCCCACTGTGCCACGAATGCCGGCCGGTACCTGCTGGCTGGCCATGAGGTGGAAAGCCAGCGAATCCTGGTCGGCATCATAGGCTCCGGGGTTGTGCAAAAACACCTGGCCCGTGGCCGCTTTGTCGATGGCCGGGGCCGTGAATACGGGCGAGTGGTTCAGCCCCAGCGCCGGGTCGATGTAAACGTAGGTTCGGATGTAGAACGACTGGCTTTTCGAGTCGCTCATGTTCACCACCCCGTCGTTGCGGTTTTCGCCGATAAACTCGACGTTGTAGCCGCCCGTGGCCGGGTAAATATGCTCGAAGTAATAAATATTAACGCTCGTATCGGTATTGCCCGGAATGGCCCGCTTCACGGCGCGCGGAATGCCGTCGATGCAGCTGGAGGTGCCATCGCCAAAGAAGATGGTGGCCGCCGGCTGGTCCACCGGCGAGCTGTTGTCGGTGTAAAGCACCATCTTAAAAAAGATGCGGCGCGGGTTGGCGGGCGACGTGGTGTCCACCTTAGCCTGAATATCGCCGGCGCGCAGGTGCGATGCCTGAGCAGCATGCGGGCGCAGGCTCAGCCCCGTCATCATGAGCAGCAGCAGCAGCGTCAGCCGCGCCCCGGCCCCACCCCGGAGTAGAAAAGATTGTATCATATAATGTTGAACGAAAGAAAGAAAAATCGTTAGCCTTACGCTGATTTGGGTCTCAAGGGCAAGCCCTGCAGCGCGAAGCTATACGAGAAGTAACGGGAGAAGGAAAAGTTAGTCCTTAGTTTGGCCGAAAGCGCATCGGCCGCCGGCCGCGCCCAGCGGGTTGCTTACGCCAGATAGCCCCGCAAAAACCGCTCCGAGCAGGGCAGTTTTTACGGGGCTACCAATGAAGCTGTTTAGAAAATCGGACCGGAACAACGACTTTGGGCTGACTTTCCAAACAGCTTCAGTATATTAGTCCAGCCAACCGCCAGCCTTAGCGGATGATTTCAACCCAGCCCTTATACGTACGCCTGGTATTGGCAAAGTCGGCAAACTCCACCTCGGCCAGGTAGAAATACACGCCATCGCTCACTTTGCTGCTGGTGCCGTTGCCCGATTCGCCCGTGGGCCCGCCACCGTCCCAGTTGATGAGGATGGGGTCGTCGGCCGTGGTGGTGTTCTCGAAGACCTTGGTGCCCCAGCGGTTGAAGACCTGGAAGTGAACGCGCCGCACCGGGCTGTTATTCTTGGGCCGGAACACCGAGTTCTGGCCGTCGCCGTTGGGCGTAAAGATATTGGGCAGCTTGAAAAACAGGCAATTATCCTGGCAGGCCACGTTGCTGGTGTCGCTCACCGCGCCACTGGCTACCACGGCCTGCAAGGCGTAGCACCCGCCCGAAAACGCCAGGTCCGAATGCACGAAGCTGGTGGCCGAGGTGGTGCCCAGCAGGGCGAAGCGCCCCGTGGGCGTGGGCCGGTAGTATACCCGGTAGCTGATGATGTTGGCATCGCAGCCGGGGGGCGTGGTGCCCACCGTCCAGCGCAGGCGGTTGGTGTAGCGCTCGTGCAGGCCCGGGAACTCGGGCAGGTTGGCCAGGCTGTCGCAGTTGGTGGGCAGTAGCGTGAGCACCGGCTTGCATGGGAGCGAACTGAGAGAGAGGCACTGCACCTGGCTGCGGTTCAGCAACGAGCTCAGGAAGCCGAAGCCGGCATAGCCGCCTTCGGTCTGCACGTAGTAGCAATAGTTCTGGCCCTTCACCAGCGTGGGGTCAAGGTCGGTAAAGGTGCCGCCAGTGGCGCCCGTGGGCGCAGTGCCAATCTGGACCAGCGCCCCGGCAGTCCCGGTACGGCGATAAATAATTGCCGGCTTGCCCGAATTATTCCACGGCACCTGATACGTCCAGCTCAACGTAATGGCCGTGGGCGGGTTGTTGGGCAGCGCCGTGAGGCGAACGCTGCTGGCCGTGAGCGAGGCCTCGGTGAGCGTAGTACCCTGGCCCTGGGCGAAGGTGCGCACAAACTCCAGCTTGTAGGTGTACTGCTTGTTCTGGGTATCGAGGCCCAGGTCCACATAGCTCGTGTCAGTCAGCGCCGTGAACGGCCCGTGCGCCACCGGCCCAAACGCCGTGGCCAACGGGTTCAGCCCTTCGGCCCGCGACAGCACATACGACGGCGTGCCCGTGAACGTGCCCCCGCCGGTGGGGCGGGGCTGGGTCCAGCGCACAGCCATCTGGCCGATGGTGGCGCTGGTGGTGGCCACGTCCACGTTGGTCAGCAGCGCGCCCCGGCCCGATACCTGGGCGCAGGCCTCGTTCGAGGCGATGCTCTCGCCACCGGCCGGCAGCGGGAAGTCGGCATAAATGCGGTAGCAGTAGTTCTGGCCCCGGCTCAGGCCCAGCGTGGTGCCGGTGGCGGGGTCCACGTTCAGGTCGGTGAAGGTGATGGCACCGGGCGCTACCGTGCCAATGCGCACGTAGCCCGCCGAGGCCGGAATGCCGGTATCGCATGGCCCGGGCGTGAACGTGGAGGGGTTCACCTTGCGGTAGATGTAGATGCGAGCCGCGTTGGCGCAGGTGTAGGCGTCCCAGCTCAGCACCATGCCATTGTAGCCGCCGGCCGCCGCCGTGGGCGTAGCGCGCAGGCTTTGGGGCGGCGGGCCTACTACCGTAATGCGCCAGGTTTTCTCGTCAATCAATATCGGCGCAGGAGCCGTGGGGCTGTCCTGGGCTTTGAACACCACCTGATAGGGCAGTCCGGCCACGTTGCTGCAATTCGTCTGCCACTGGAAGGTGCCAGCGGCCTGGGGCGGGCCGGTCGTGGTTTGCCGGAAAGTGGCGGGCGGGAAAATCCCCCCGTAGGCAAACAGGGTAATCGGCGTTTGGGGGCTGCCCGAAGCCACGCCGTCCACAGCGGTTACGCTGCCGGTCACGGTTTGCCCGGCTACCACGCAAATGTCGGGCGGAATAGTCAGAGTCGGCCGCAAGTTGTTAGTGGCAACAATGGCAATCTGCATATCCCGAATCACCTCGCCGATGAGCCGACGCCCCAGCGGGGTGCGCCGCCATTCCTCCACCACCATCGCCACGTTGTAGAGGCCGGCCGCCACGGGGGCGTTCCAGGTAATCTGGCCGGTGTGCACGTCCTGCACTAATATGGCGGGGTTGCCGCCGGTGGGGTCGGCCGGCACACCGCCGTAGGGCACGGTCAGGGGGTTGGCCGCAATGGCGGGGTCGTTGGGGTATTTAAAATCGGGCACCGTTACCGGTCTGGGCGAGTTGTCGCCGGTGGTACCGGGGCAGGGCGGGCCGATAATGGTAGAGGCCAGCCGGGGCTCCTTCTGGCTGGTGCGCAGGTGAAAGGACAGCGAATCCTGGTCGGCATCGTACGCCGCCGGGTTGTGCAAAAACACCTGCCCCATGCCTCCCTTGTCAATGGCCGGGGCCGTGAGCACCGGCGAATGATTCAGCCCCAGCGCCGGGTCAATGGTGATTTTGGTGCTGATATAGAAAGACTGGTCGAGTGGGTTGCTCATATTGATGACGCCCCCGTTGCGGTTTTCGCCCACAAAGCTGACCGTGTAGCTGCCCGTGGCCGGATAGGTATGCTCGAAGTAATAGATACTGAGTGCCGTATCGGTGTTGCCGGGAATGGGCAGCCGCCCCCCCTGCCGGGCAATGCCCGGGTTGCAGCTCGACGTGCCATCGCCAAAAAAGATAACCGCGTTGGGCTGGTCTACCGAATTTGCCCCCCGGCTAATGTCGAGGTACAGAATCATCTTAAAAAAAATGCGTCTCGGGTTTGGGCTGGCCGTGGTGTCCACCTTGGCCTGAATGTCGCCCGCCCGGATGTGGGTGGCCTGGGCCACCTCGGGCCGCAGGCCCAGCCCTGCCAGCACCACCATCAACAGCAGCGCCGTCCGCGCCAGCGTGCCAGCCTTCGGAATAGTAAACTGTACCATACCAACTTGTTTACGAGAAAGGAAAACTGCGATGCACGCACGGGCACCTAGCAAGGGAGCCGGCCGCTGAATTCGACATCATCAGCTGTTGCTATTTGCCGATAGCTAACATCAGCACGCCCGTGCGTGTTAACGATTCCGGGCGCGGATAGATTCACCACGTCCCCGCAATGTTTTTCGGCCTGCCTGTCCTTGCAAGAATCAGGCTCGCCCGTTGCCCGGTTAGCGGGTGGGGGCTACCTTTGGGCAACCTAAACACACCTCTTCACTTCCCTAGTTTGGCTACTTTATGAGTTGGATAACAAAAGCTTTAACCAGCAGCATCGGCCGGAAGATAATTATGTCCGCTACAGGCCTGTTTCTGTGCACGTTCCTGGTAGTTCACCTGGTTGGCAACTTGCAGTTATTCAAGCACGACCAGGGCGCGGCCTTCAACACCTACTCCCACTTTATGGGCACCAACCCCATCATCCGCACCATCGAGTGGGGCCTGGTGCTGGGTTTCGGCTTCCATATTTTTGAAGCCTTCGCGCTCACCCGCCGCAACAAAGCTGCCCGGGGCACGCAGGGCTACGTGAGCAACCACTCGGAGCAAAACAGCGAGTGGACCTCGCGCAACATGGGTATTTTGGGTAGCATCATCCTGATTTTCCTCATTGTTCACCTCTACAACTTCTTCTGGCGCGCCCGCTTTGCCGGCGACCTGCCCCGCATGGGCGGTGCCGACCCGCTGACCAGCGACTATGATAACCTGTACCTGGCCGTGGTGTCGTCGTTCCACATCTGGTGGTACGTGCTGCTGTACGTGGCTGCTCAAATCAGCCTCGGCTACCACTTGTGGCACGGTTTCCGCTCAGGTTTCCAGACCCTGGGCCTGAACCACCGCAAGTACACCCCGCTTATTAAATACGTGGGCTATGGCTTTGCCGTGGTTGTATCGGCGGGCTTTGCCTCCATGCCCCTCTACTTTTTCCTGTTCACCGATGCGCAGGGAGAAATGGCCGCCAACGCCCCCGCTTTTCTGCACACCGTGGCTGCGGCTTTTTAATTGATTAGGAGCGATAAAACTCGCCTAACGCGCTAACACCTGCGGCGTTTCGCTGTTACCTTATTGCTCCATCACTCAGTCATTCAATCACTCCGTCGCTCTATGCTGTTGGATTCCAAAATTCCCGAAGGCTCCCTCGCCGAAAAATGGGACAAGCACAAGTTTAACGTCAAGCTCGTGAACCCCGCCAACAAGCGGAAATACGACGTGATTGTGGTCGGCACGGGCCTGGCTGGTGCTTCGGCCGCCGCCTCGCTGGCCGAGCTGGGCTACAACGTGAAAGCCTTCACGTACCACGATTCGCCCCGCCGCGCGCACTCCATCGCCGCGCAGGGCGGCATCAACGCCGCCAAAAACTACCAGAACGACGGCGACTCCGTGTTCCGCCTGTTCTACGACACCATCAAGGGGGGCGACTACCGCTCCCGGGAGGCCAACGTGTACCGCCTGGCCCAGGTATCGGTCAACATCATTGACCAATGCGTGGCGCAGGGTGTACCCTTTGCCCGCGAATACGGCGGCCTGCTGGCCAACCGCTCCTTCGGTGGTGCCCAGGTAAGCCGCACGTTCTATGCCCGGGGCCAGACTGGCCAGCAGCTGTTGCTGGGGGCCTACTCGTCCCTGAGCCGTCAGATTGCCTACGGCAAGGTGAAGATGTACACCCGCTCGGAAATGCTCGACGTGGTGATTGTGGATGGGCAGGCGCGCGGCATCGTGACGCGCAATACTATCACGGGAGAGATTGAAACCCACGCCGCTCATGCGGTGGTGCTGGCCACGGGTGGCTACGGCAACGTGTTCTACCTGAGCACCAACGCCATGTACTGCAATGTGACGGCCGCTTGGCGGGCGCACAAGCGGGGCGCGTATTTCGCCAACCCCTGCTTCACGCAGATTCACCCCACCTGCATCCCGGTATCGGGCGACTACCAATCGAAGCTCACGCTGATGTCGGAATCGCTCCGCAACGACGGCCGCGTGTGGGTACCCAAAACGGTGGAAATGGCCGAGCGGGTGCGCCAGAACCAAATCAAGCCGCAGGACGTTCCTGAGGACGAGCGCGACTACTTCCTGGAGCGTAAGTACCCGGCTTTCGGCAACCTGGTGCCGCGCGACGTGGCTTCGCGCAATGCCAAGCTGATGTGCGACGAAGGGCGCGGCGTGGGCAGCACCGGTTTGGCCGTGTACCTCGATTTCTCCGATATTATCAACCGCACCAGCGCCGAGGCGGTGAGCCAGAAGTACGGCAACCTGTTTGCCATGTACGAGAAAATCACCGACGAAAACCCCTACGAGCGGCCGATGCGCATTTACCCGGCCGTGCACTACACCATGGGCGGCCTGTGGGTTGACTACAACCTGCAAACCAGCGTACCCGGCCTGTATGCTGCCGGCGAGTGCAACTTCTCAGACCACGGCGCCAACCGCCTCGGTGCTTCGGCCCTGATGCAGGGCTTGGCCGACGGCTACTTCGTAATCCCCTACACCATTGGTGATTACCTGGCCAGCACGCCGCCCAAGCCAGTGGACACCAACCACCCCGCTTTTGCCGAGTCGAAAGCCTACGTGCAGGCCCGCACCGAGCAGCTGCTCAACATCAAGGGCAACCGTACCCCCGATGAGTTCCACAAAGAGCTGGGTCTCATTATGTGGGAATACTGCGGCATGGCCCGCACCGCCGAAGGCCTGCGCCACGCCAAAGCCGAGATTCAGAAAATCAAGAAGGCTTTCTGGAGCGACGTGAAAGTGGTGGGCACCGGCGAGGAAATGAACCAGGCGCTGGAGAAAGCCGGCCGCGTAGCCGACTTCATCGAGCTCGGCGAGCTGATGGTGGACGATGCCCTGGACCGCAACGAAAGCTGCGGCGGCCACTTCCGCGAAGAGTACCAGACCCCCGAGGGCGAGGCCCTGCGCGACGACGAAAATTACGCCTACGTAGCGGCTTGGGAGTATCAGGGCGAAAATCAGCCCGAGAAGCTCAACAAGGAAGAATTAACTTTCGAAAACGTGAAGCTGACCCAGCGCAGCTACAAGTAATTAATTAATAATTATGAATTAATAATTAGGAATTGAGAATTGGCAAAAAATCAAATGTGCTAATTTCTAATTCTTAATTATTAATTATTAATTCAAAAAAATGGCCGGTTCCAACCCCAACGCTAAACCGATGAATCTGACCCTGAACGTATGGCGGCAGCCCAACCGTCAGGCGCAGGGGAAAATTGTGGAGTACCACGTGAAGGACATCTCGCCCGATATGTCGTTCCTGGAAATGCTCGATGTGCTGAACGAGGACCTACTGCGCGGTGGCCAAGACCCGGTGGCTTTCGACCATGACTGCCGCGAGGGCATTTGTGGCTCGTGCGACCTGTTCATCAACGGCCGTTCGCACGGTCCGGAGAAGGGCACTACTACCTGCCAGCTGCACATGCGCAAGTTCTCGGATGGCGACACCATCACCATCGAGCCCTGGCGCGCATCGTCGTTCCCCGTGAACAAGGACCTGAGCGTGGACCGCTCGGCATTCGACCGCATCATTCAGGCGGGTGGCTATGTGAGCGTGAACACCGGCGGCGCACCCGACGGCAACGAGATTCCGATTCCAAAGGAAATTTCGGACCGTGCTTTCGAGGCGGCTACCTGCATCGGCTGCGGAGCTTGTGTAGCAGCCTGCAAAAATGCATCGGCTATGCTGTTCGTTTCGGCTAAGGTTTCGCAGCTGGCCTTGCTGCCCCAGGGCCATGTGGAGCGCAAAACCCGCGTTGAAAACATGGTAGCTCAGATGGACAAAGAAGGCTTTGGTGCCTGCACCAACATCGGCTCGTGTGCGGCTGAGTGTCCGGTGGGCATCTCGCTGGAGAACATCGCCATCCTGAACCGTGAGTTCCTCGCGGCAAAGGCTACGTCGAATAACCTGGCGTAAGGCCGGTAAAATATAATTAACAGAACGCCCCGGCAGTCGTGCGACTGCCGGGGCGTTCTGTTGTAGGGTGCGGGGCTTGCCCCCGCCCGCCGTCGAACGGCTCATTCGCAGACGTTCGACGGCGGGCGGGGGCAAGCCCCCGCACCCTACTGCACTTCTAGGCTATCACGGCATCCAGCGCCTTCATATCCTCAGCAGAGAGTCGAATGTCAGCTGTTTTCATATTCTCTTCCAGGTGCTTTACTTTGGAAGTACCGGGAATGAGCAGGATGTTGGGCGAGTAATGCAGGAGCCAGCTCAGGGCAATCTGCTGGGGTTTTACGCCGTGCTTGGCAGAAATCTGGTCGAGGGCCTTGAGGGCGTCGGCATTGCCGCCGCCCAGCGGGAACCACGGAATGAAGGCGATGTTCTGCTCGCGGGTGTAGGTGAGCTCGGCCTCCCACTTGCGGTTTTCGACGCTGTACATGTTCTGCACCGACACGATGGGCACGAATTCCTGGGCCTTCTTGATGTCGGCCACGCTCACTTCGGACAAACCGATGTGTTTGATGCGGCCATCCTGTTGCGCCTTTTGCAGAAATTTGAGCGTATCCTCGAAGGGCACGTTAGGGTCGATGCGGTGGAGCTGGTAGAGGTCAATCTGCTCCACCTTCAGGCGCTTCAGGCTGCCGTTGAGAACTTCTTCGAGGTGCTTGGGGCTGGCATCGATGGGCCACTCGTTGGGCCCAGTGCGGAGCAGGCCGCCTTTGGTGGCGATGACGACGCCTTTGGCGTAGGGATGCAGGGCTTCGGCAATCAGCTCCTCCGATACATTGGGACCATAGCTGTCGGCGGTATCAATAAAGTTGACGCCCAGCTCCACGGCCCGCTTCAGCACACGGATGGATTCGTCGTGGTCGGCGGGCGGCCCCCAGATGCCTTCGCCGGTGATGCGCATGGCACCGTAGCCGAGGCGGTTGACGGTGAGGTCACCGCCGATGGTGAAGGTAGCGGGGTAAGTGGTGGTATCGGACATGAGAACTGGTTTGAGATGAAATGCCCCGGCACAATTAATGGCGAGGTGGTTCATAAGACGTTTAAATGACGGGATTGTTTTATCAGGGCCGAAAGCGTGAGATAGTGCTGGCGGGCGGGCACCAGCCGGATTACCCCGCAGCAGTGCCGTTACTTTGTTGCGTGCCCTTGCCCTCCGACCGTCGCCTGCCACTTCTCTACGCCATTATTCTTGTTGATGTAATTGTGGGGGCGGCGGTGGGGCCGGTGCTACCGGAGTTTGTGCGGGGCCTGCCACAGCCACAACTATGGCTGAGCGTGGGCACGGGCATTTTTCTGGGCGTACAGCTGTTTTCGGCCCCGCTGCTGGGGCGGCTGGGCGACGGCTACGGGCGGCGGCCCATTTTTATTCTTTCGGCGGTGGGCACGCTGCTGGCCAACATATTGCTACTGCCGGTGCAGGCGGGGCTGTATTTCGCAAACCGGGTTTCCGACGGCCTCACCAACGGCATGTACGCCACGGTGCGCTCGGCCATTACCGATATTTCCCCGCCCGAGCGGCTGTTTCGCAACCTCGGCATCGAGGGCGCAATTATCTCGCTGGGCTTTGTGCTGGGGCCCATGGCGGCCGGGCTGATGCTGACCTTTCTGGCGGTGCCGCCCGGCCAGCAGGCTACCTACGTAGTGCGCCTGGCCGTGACGCTGGCCGCCCTCAACGTGCTATTGAGCGTGTGGCTACCCGAAACGCACGCCGGACGCGGGGGAGTGCGCGGGGCCGAGCTACGGGCCGAGCTGAGCCTCGCCATCAACCCGCTCACGCTCTGGGCGCGGCTGTGCGAAAAGAACGGGCAAAATCCCGGGGTGCGGCGCATTGTGCTCACGCAGGTGGCCCTCACGCTCAGCACGGGCTATTATTTCTACTTTGTGCCCTTTGCCAGCCTGGGGCCGCTGCACCTAGATGCGCGGCAAATTTCCTATTTCTTCATGTACTTCGGGGCGCTGAGCGTGGGACTGAACTACGTGTTCTACACTTATTTTGCCGACCGCATCAACCAGCGCCGGGTCATTGTGTGGCTGGCCGCGCTGGGCGCGCCGGTGCTGGCCGGCTACGGCCTGATGGGCACCTCCAAGCTGGCGCTGTACGTGCTGGTTACGCTGGACTGCTTCACGCTTTCGCTCATTCAGGGCTTGCTGGAAGGCCGCCTGGCCCGCCACACCACCGAGGCCGACCGGGGCGAGATATTCGGGCTGAACCAGGCTTTTCAATCCCTGGCCAGCTTCGGCACAGCGCTGGTATTCGGGGGTTTATCGGTGCTGGATTTGCGGCTGCCGTGGGCGTGGTTTGCGCTGTGCCTGGGGGCCGTAGCCGTGCTGGCGGCTACGGATAGCGAAGGCCGGAAACGCAGGTAAGCCACGGGTTACTATATTGCCATATCAGGGAATTCGCGTTTTTTATTTTTAGCTGATTTCCTGACTCAGGTCCGGCACTCTCCGCTTCCTGCGGGTGTTTGGACTGAACTGGTTTCATTACTGCTAATTACCGCTCTCATGAGGTACTTTTCCGTTGCGATTAAGCTGGCTTTGCTATTGACTGCTACCACCGTGCGAGCCCAGCAGCCGGCAGCGGCTAAGCCATCACCGCAGGCCGATGAGCTGGAATGCCGGGTGCTGACCGGCCGGGTAACCGACCCGTTTGCGTACCCGCTCACGGGGGCCACCATCATGCTGCGGCATCCCGGGCAGGGCCTCAGCCCCGATGCGTTCAGCACCAACGCCGAGGGGCACTACATCATCACGTCGAAGCAGGCCATTGCCCGCAATACCGTTATGGAGATTAACGCCTTGGGCTACAGCACCCTGGAACTACCCCTGACCAACTGCCAGCCGCTCGACATCACCCTGACCCCACTGGCCAGCCCCTACGCCAAACCCAAAGGCCGCAACAAAAAGCTCACCGGCAACGGCAAGGTGCGTTAGCCAGGGGCGGGCCGGAAAAGAGCCTATTTTATTTCAGAGCCTCACTCTATTACCCGAACCAGGTAGCAGCTCAGGCAGCTATGGTAGCCGCACCGTCCTGCATTGGGCGCCCCTCTTTTTTTCGCGTCAGCAGCTTGCTGTGCCAAGGCTATTTCCGGCAATGTGATACTATTATCCAATTGGCCGTAACCAGCAGCCATCCCAACCGGTTAGCAACACGGTTTCCATTGTTAGTTAGCCCACTCTTGTTTTGATTACCATTCTCGCGGGCACCAACCGGCCCAATTCGCGCGCACGCCGCATTGCCAAATACTACCGCAACCTGCTTACAGAGCTGGGGGCCGAAAGCCAGATTCTGGACCTGGCCGAGCTGCCAGCCGATTTCATTGCCACGGCGCTGTATGCCAACGCCGGCACGCACCCCGAGTTCAACCGCCTGGCCGCCATGCTCGATGACAGTGCGAAGGTGGTCATCATCGTGCCCGAGTACAATGCCTCGTTTCCCGGCGTGCTGAAGGCGTTTATCGACGGCCTCACTTACCCCAGCGGCCTTCAGGGCAAAAAAGCAGTATTGGTGGGCCTGAGCAGCGGCGGCCAGGGCGGCCTGCTGGCCATGACCCACCTCACCGACGTGCTGATGTATCTCGGCACCACGGTACTGCCCCAGCGCGTGCGCCTGCCCTTCATCAATCAGGATTTGAACGCCGAGCACGGCCTCAACCACGACCTGTCGCGCCAGTTGCTGCGCGAGCAGGCGGTGGCACTGCTCGCGTCTTAAAGTAGTCGTATGGCAACAGGCGGATGCTCCGGTCTGACCGCCCTAGGCGGTCAGACCGGTTGAAGTACCCCCGATTTTGTCCTCCCGACAACCGGTCGGACCGCCTAGGGCGGTCCGACCGGCGCATAGGGTTACTACTGCGGCGGGTTTTTGTTGCTGCGCAGCTCACTGGCGGTCGGCCCCATCATTGCCAGGCGGCACTCAGCTCCGCGTGGGTCGCCTCCACTTGTTGGCGCTCGTAGGGTTGGGGCAGGGTGGCCACGGCGCCGACCAGGAGCAGGCCGGCCTGCTCGCGCAGGATGCGCCGGCGCTCGGGTAAAGTAGTCTGGCCGCCGATTAGGGCCAGGGCGCACAGCATTCGGCGCAGCACGGCCGGGTTGTTTAGGGCATTAGCACGAATCAAATCGAAGGCCAGGTGGATGTAATCGCCGAAATCGGGCACTTTTACCAATACGCGCAGGTGCTGGCCGTCGGAGCGCAGGGGAATGGGGGAGTCGCGGCGGGCGAGCCGGCCGCCCAGCTCGCCCAGGTAATCGACGGCCATGATGGCCGTGGTGGTGTCGTTCACGGCCGGTGAGAGGGCTTTGAGCGCAACATCAACCAGTTGCTGGAGTCCAAAGGCCACATCCTGCGCCGGATTGCGGTGCCGGCCAATGCCCACGTAGCATATCAGGTCGTCGGGCCAGTCGGCAGGGGTTTTGTCGGCGTCGGGAGCGGCGGCGCGCTCCATGCCGGCCCGTACGCCAAACAGCGGCTGGCACTCGCCCACAAAGCCGCCCACCGGCACATTGATGCGCTCCACGGTGCGGTGCCGCTGCGCCCAGCGCAGGAGGCCGTCGGCATCGATGGGCTGGAGGTAGCCAGCCGTGTCGGACGGCCCCGCGTGTCAGCCGTGCCGGGCCACGAAGGCATGGGCCGCCGCCTGCTCGGCCTCGGGCACGGGCGGGCCAATGCGGTCCGGGAAAAGCGCTTCAATCTCCGCTTCGGTTTCGAGCGCGATGTTACGCAGCAGGGTGCCGGTTTGCAGGGCCTCGGCTACGTGGTGCACGAAATACACCAGCGCGCCCACGCCGCCCAGGGCCAGTACCAGCCCCACCAGCACGGCCGTGTTGGGCACAAACCGCGACAAGCCCACCTGGTGGCCGCCCACCACCGAGCGAATAGTGCCCAACACTACCAGGCAGTAGGTGAACACGCTCACGAAATAGCCCAGCACCACCTGGTTCACCCGGTCGCGCATGAAGTTGCGCAGCGCCCGGGGCGAATATTGGTTGCTGACCTGCGCCAGCGCCGCCAGCAGCAGTGAAAACGTGAGTGCGGCCACCGTCAGCATAGAGCCCGCAATGGCCGACAGCATCCCGCTGGCCCCGCCCGCATCAATGCCAAACAGTAGCGGCAGCCGCCGCAGGCCCTGCACGCTGCTGGCCTGGTCAAACTGCACTACGCTATAGGCCAGCCCGAATCAGGCCAGCACCATCAGGACGGGCACAAACCAGAGCGACTCGCGCAGCGGCTGCCGCACCTGCCGCAGGTAAAACACAAGGGATGGGCCAGTAAAACGAGACATAGGGCAGGTTATTTAGGCTTTTACTTCCGCTTCGCTATCCAGCGTGGCCGCCTGCCGCACCAATACCCGCCGAAATACCACCCGTAGCGTGAAATACAGCACGGCCACCAGCGGCACCATCGCCATGACCCACAGCAGCAGCGCGCCCAGCTCGGCCCGCCACAGGAGCTTGCCCACCGCGGCCCAGCCTTCGAGGGCGATGAGCTGGCGCAGGCTGGCTACCGTGAGGTTCGCCACTTTATCGCCCTGGCCCATGATAACGGCCCCAGCGCGCAAAAATGGAATAAGCAGCGCCAGCTGAAAAAACGTCATCAGGTGAGTAGCCAGCTGCATGGCGGCCACGTTGAGGCGCAGACGCAGGGCCACGGCGGCGCTCAGCACGGTGGTGATGCCGAAGGCGGGCACCAGCCCAACGGCCACGCCCAGCCCCACGGTGAGGGCCAGCTGCTGGGGCGAGAGGCCGGCCTTGAGCAGGTCCAGCAAGGGGTCGAGCACGCGGCGGCGCAGCCAGGAGCGCGGCGGGACTACTGGCGGCAATTGGGTTTCGGAAGGCGACATACAGAAATATAACGGGGCCGAAAGCCGGGCCGCACGGCAGCCCGTACCTTCGCTGGGGGCTTTCCTCATACGGCGGTGGCCCGCAATGTTGCCCCACGGGTATTTATGACAAAGTTAGATTCCCCGGTCGAGTTGCCGGGTCCGTGGTGGCGCGAGCTGCCCATTCTGCTGCACCGCGCCGCCCGCGAGCTGGGTCAGAACGACCCGCTGCGGCTGGGCGCGGCCACGGCATTTTTCACCTCGTTTGCCCTGCCGCCCATCCTCATCATTCTGGTGCAGCTGCTGAGCTCGCTCTACCCCTCGTCCATCGTGCGGGTGATGCTGCTGGGCAAGGTGAGCAACCTGGTGGGGGCACCGGCAGCCGGGCTGGTATCGCAGATTGTGATGAACGTGGCCGACCCCATGCGCAGCCGGCTGGTAACGTGGCTGGGCTTTGCGTTTCTGCTGTTTGTGGCCACCACGCTGTTCACCGTCATCCAGCATTCGCTCAATCAGCTCTGGCAAATCCGGCCCAAGCGGGGTACGGGCAAGGTACTGCAGGCCGTGCGCGAGCGGATGCGCTCGGGCGGCGTGCTGCTGGCCACGGCGGCGCTCACGCTGCTGGCATTCGGCACCGATGCTGCCCTGAGCCTATTCGCCGAAAGCATCCGCGACTTCGATACCACCTTCACTTATTTCATTGTGCGCGGGCTGAACTCCGTGATTGCCTGGCTTATTCTGGCGGCGTGGTTCGGCGTCACCTTCCGCACCCTGAGCCTGGCCAAAGTGCCGTGGCGGGTCGTCACGCGCGGCGCGGCGCTCACGGCCCTGCTCATCAGCCTGGGCGAAGTGGTGCTGGGCCAGCTGCTAGTAGCCCGCGATTTGGGGCCGGTGTACGGCCCCGCCTCCAGCCTGGTGCTGGTGCTGCTATTCGTGTTTTACTGCGCCATGATATTCTATTTCGGGGCAGCATTTACGAAGGCATACGCTCACCGCATCGGGCTCGATATCCGGCCCAAGAAGTCGGCCGTGCGGTACCGGCTGGTGAATGTGGAGGAGTAGCGTGTGCAGAGGAGAACGTCATACCGAGCGCAGCCGAGGCATCTCGCGTGCCATAGTAATCCCATCGTTGAACGACAGAACTACTATTACATGCGAGATACCTCGGCTGCGCTCGGCATGACGTTCTTTTCTTTTATCGTCCCTTCGACGGCCCGAAAACCCAAGCCGTACCTTTGTCCCGTGCAAACTCCTGATACCTCCGCCGCTGCCGGCGCTTCGCCGGCCCAGCCCACCACCAAGCCCAACCTCCAATTCGCCGATTTCGGCCTCTCCCCCGCCCTGCTGGCTGGCGTGGCCGAGCTGAATTTCACCCAGCCCACCCCCGTGCAGCAGCTGGTGCTGGCCCCCGCACTCGAAGGGCAGGACGTGGCCGGCCAGGCGCCCACCGGCTCGGGTAAAACCGCTGCCTACGGCCTGGCCATGCTGCAGCAGGTCGATGTGACCTCGGCCACCATGCAGGCCCTGGTGCTAGTGCCCGCCCGCGAGCTGGTGATGCAGGTGCGCGACGCCTTGCGCAGCCTCGGCAAGCACATGCCCAACCTGCGCGTGGCCGGCTACTACGGCGGCCACGCCATGCGCGAAGAAGTGAAAGGTCTGCAGCAGATGCCCCACGTAGTAGTGGCCACGCCCGGCCGCATGCTCGACCACCTGGAGCGCCGCACCATTGTGCCCAATCGCCTGAAAGTGCTGGTGCTGGACGAGGCCGACAAGCTGCTGGAGCTGGGTTTTCAGGAAGAAATGGCCACCATTATCAGCCGCCTGCCGCAGCGCCGCCAAACGCTGCTGTTCTCGGCCACCATGCCCGATAAGGTGCTGACGCTGGTGCGCGAATACCTTACCCGTCCCCGGGTGATGAACGTGGGCGGCTCCAACGCCACTACCCTGCCCGAAAGCCTGGTGCTGCGCGGCCACGTAGTGAGCGCCGCCGACCAGAAGCCCGCCGCCCTCTTTCACCTTATCACCCAGCCCACCGCCGGCCGGTCGCTGGTGTTTGCCAACACCCGCGACCGGGTAGAGGAGCTAACCCGCTTCCTGCGCGGCCGGGGCCTGGCCGCCGAAGCCCTGCACGGCAAAATGCTTCAGCCCGAGCGCGACAAGTCCATGATGAAGCTGCGCAACGGCTCGGCTACCGTTCTGGTAGCCACCGATGTAGCCGCACGCGGCCTCGACGTGAACGAGCTCGACACCGTGGTGCAGTTCGACCCGCCCCACGAAACTGATACCTTCCAGCACCGCGCCGGCCGCACGGCCCGCGCCGGGGCCGTGGGCACCGCCCACCTCATCGTGACGCCCTTCGAGCAGGAAAAAATCAAAAACTGGCCCGCCGCCAGCACCGTGCAGTGGGCCGGCCTGCGTCCGCCAGTGCTGCCCGCCGCCGCTCCCAAAGCCCCGCGCCCCAGCACCGTTACGCTGCACGTATCGGCCGGCAAGAGTGAAAAAATCAGCCGGGGCGACCTCGCCGGGGCCTTCGTGAGCGTGGGCGGCCTGGAGCGCGACGCCGTGGGCCGCATCGAAGTTTTCGACCACCACAGCTTCGTGGCCGTGCCCGAGGCGCTGGCCGAGGAAGTGCTGGCGAGAATGCAGGGTGCCAAGGTGAAGGGGAAGAAAGTGAAAGTGGCGCTGATTCGGTAGGCTGAAACGTCACCCTAAACGTCATGCTGAGCGCAGCCGAAGCATCTCGCGTGCAATGGTAATTCTTTCGTTGAACGATTGAGTAACTACCACACGCGAGATGCTTCGGCTGCGCTCAGCATGACGTTCTTTTTATTCATCACTAGCCAGTAGCCATACTCATGCGCTTCATCTGCAGCCAGAACAAGTGGCGCAGCCTCACCGCTGAGCGGCTTTTTGACGACCACCCGCACTACGAGGCCCGCTCGGCCGGCACCAAGCCGGGGCAGGGGTGCGCGTCACGGCCGGCTACCTGGGCTGGGCCGGAATCATCTTCGTGATAGAGCGCCGCCACGCCGACCGGCTACGGGAAAAGTTTGCAGAGGTGTTGCACGGGAAAACAGTGGTTACCCTGTGCATTCCAGATAAGTACCCGTTTGGCGACAGTACGTTGATTGCCCTGCTGCGGGAGAAGCTGGCGACGCATTTGCCACTACTTTAGCAGCCGCATCAACTACCCTTTATGCTGCAACGACTTTTACTCCTGCTGGCCTTCGCGCTATCCTATACTTTCCAAACCCAGGCCCAGGCCTTTGAGTCGGGCATGCTGGTGCGCGCCAACGGCGATACGCTACGCGGTGAAATCGAAAACAGTTTTTGGAAAGAGCCCCCCACTTTTATTCGTTTTCAGACCACGCCCGGCAGTTTGGTACAGGTGTTGAAGCCCCGGCAGCTGCGTACCGTGCTCTTTACCAACGGGCGCTATTTCCGCTACGAAGCCCTGCCCATTAACTACGCGGCCGAAGTTCAACTGGACCGGCTGCCACGTGGCTACACTATCGATGTGCACACAGACTCCCTGCTGGCCGACGTGCTGCTCGAAGGCGCGGCCGAGATGCTGCGGGTCGAGGTGAATGGCATCACCCATTACCTCGTTCATCGGCACGGCCAGCCTTTTCTGGACCTGAGTGAGCAGAAATACCTACGTGAAACGGCAGCCGGCACCCAAGCCATCACCGATGGTAACAACTATCGAAATACGCTGGGAGTGTATTTCGGCGATTGCCCGGCGGCCCAAGCAGCCGCTGCTGAGGCCCCATTCACTGCGCCCGGCATAGCGGTGGTGGTGCAGGCCTATAATACCGGCTGTGCTCCCAGCCGGCAGCCGGGACGTATCTGGCTGGCCCAGGCTAAAGTGCGACGCCGGGTATCAGTACAAGGCGGTATTCTGCTGGGGATGCGCTACAACCAGGTGGCCTCGCCCCGAGACATGGACGGCTATGAAGTACTCGACCAGCGCCCCCGTCCCACGGCCGGACTGTTTGCCGAGATGTTTCTTCCCGGCCGCACAACTTCAATCTACGGGGAGCTCAGTCTGAGCACCTTTCGCAGCCGCCAAGGACTGTATAGCTACCGCTCCGGAATCACGGTGGGAGGCGTTAAGGCTTACGAATTTGCGTATGCTGACTATTCGGCCTGGCTGGGTTCAGCGCGCATTGGCCTACGTAAGTATAGTTCGCTTAAGCACAATCAGCAATTGGTGCTTGGTGTTAGCTACGAGCTGAACAGTATTTTCAATCCGGCGTTTTCCACCATCACCACTGGCAGCAGCGACAATCCCACCGAAACAGCACCTGCCGCGCCTGCTTTTAACACCCAAGTGGGATTTACAGCCCAAACTCTTCTTCCCGCACTGACCCTGGGATGGCGGGCCAATCGCCTGACGTTGACCATAGATGCTCAGCGGGGCTACGATTTTCGCGATAAAAACAATGCCGTAGAGAGCCTATTCCTAGGCTCGGCATGGAGCGCCCGGCTGATGGCCACCTACCAGCTGGGCCGCAACCCGGACGCTGTGCGCCCATCAGCCGCCCGCTAAGTCAACCCAGCCGGCGCCGGGCCGTACTAACAGCCCATGCCCTACCTCATTTCCCTGGCCGTATTGGTGGCCATTCTGTACGCGTTTTACCAATACGCCACCGCCGACTCGCGCCTCCGCACGGCCGCGCTGGCCCATGAATTTCCGGCCGCCTGGCGGCAGATTCTATTCGAGCAGGTGGCCTTCTACGTGGCCCTGACGGATGCCGAAAAAGCCCGGTTTGAAAAGCAGACGCAAGTTTTCCTGGCCCGCACCCGCATCACCGGCGTACAGACGGAAGTGGACGACAACACGCGCCTGCTGGTGGCCGCCTCGGCCCTCATCCCCGTGTTTGGGTTTCCCGATTGGGAGTACCGCAATCTGAGCGAAGTTCTCATCGTGCCCGATGCCTGGCAGCTGCAAAACGACCCTACCAGGGAAATCAAAACCTTGCAGGGCACGCTGCTCGGCTCGGTGCAGGGCTTCCAGAACCAGCACTACATGCGCCTTTCCAAAGCGTCTCTCGAACAGGGCTTCCGCGACGCGGTGGACCGCCAGAACGTGGGCATCCACGAATTTGCGCACCTGCTCGATGAAGCAGACGGCGTGATTGACGGCCTGCCCAAAGTCGCCATGCCCCCCGATTTGCTGCCCCAGTGGGCGGCCGTGGTGCAACGCGAAATCGCGGCCATTCAGGCCGGCAAATCAGAAATCAACCCCTACGCCGCCACCAACGAGGCCGAGTTCTTCGCCGTCGTCACCGAGTACTTCTTTGAGAAGCCCGAGAAGCTGCAGGAGCACCACCCCGAACTCTATCAGCTGCTCACCCAGGCCTTCCGCCAAAAACCCAAACAACGCTTCCTCCGCTTCGCCACCGACCCGCGCGAGTGGATAAAAACCCTGCGCAGCAGCCGCAAATTTGGCCGCAACACGCCCTGCCCCTGCGGCAGTGGCCGGAAATACAAGGACTGCCACCTGGCGGTGCAGCCGGTATAAACACCTATCAAGCAGTCCGTCATGCTTCAATGGCGCTCAGCATGACGGACTGCTTTGATTTATCCTGACCTGCCGCTACCGGCTCCCCTGCTGCAATACCCAATCACGCACCGCAGTCAGCAGCACCGGAGCAACCACGGACTCCACCGTGCCATCGGCGGCGGCAATGCGCTCGGCGGCGGGGGTTTGAAACCAGTGGTTGAGGCCCGGCAGCCGGCGGGCGCTGACGCGCTTATTCCCTTTAAGGCCTTTTTCGAGGGCGGTCAGGTTGGTAGCGGCATTCACCTCAGCATCGTCGGTGCCATTAAGCAGTAGCACGGGGCACTGCACATCGGCCAGGCCGGGCTGGGGGTCGAATTTCAGGTAATAGCGGTACCAGGGCGTAAGCAAATCGGTGGCGCGGGCGCGGGCCAGGGCGGGGTCCTGGTTGGGGTAGCGCTGGTGCAGCATGTTTACCACGATGGCCTGCGCCTGGTCGTTGCTGGCCGTTTGGCGCACAATTTCCAGCATGGTTCGCCGAAATTTGAGGGTTGTTTCCGCCTGCTTACGCTCTTCGCTTTTGATTTTGAGGCGCTGCTGCGCCACGTAGGTTTCGACCTGGGCTGAGTTAGAGCCACTGGCCCGCAGCTTGGCGGCCTTGGCCAACACCTCGGCCCAGGCCTGGCGGCGGGCCTCGCCAGTGCGGGCCGTGTCGGCGGCGCTCAGCGGTTCGGGCTGGCTGGCCAGCAGGTCCAGTCCCACCAGGCCAGATGCCGCCAGCGCCACCACAAAGCCGGGGGGCACGGGCTGGGCCGCCGCCAGCAGGGCCACATTACCGCCCTCGCCGTGGCCGATGAGGCCGGTGCGCGCCGGGTCGATGCTCGGCCGGATGCGCAGGTAGCCGAGGCCCGCCTGCGCATCGCGCACCAGGTCGGCGGTGGTGGCCAGCGGGCCGTTGCCACCCGACTCGCCCACGCCCCGGTCGTCGAGCCGCAGCACAGCAATACCCTGGCGGGCCAGCGAAGCGGCGATATCGGCAAAGAAGCGGTAGCTGCCCTGGCGCGAGTCACGGTCCTGGCTGCCCATATCGGTGAGCAGCACGGCGGCCGGAAACGGCCCGGCCCCGTCCGGAATGCTGAGGGTGCCGGCCAGGGCCACGTTGCCCGGCTGGCTGGTCAGGTGCACGGCTTCAATGTGGTAGGTGGTCGCCTTCACGGCTGCGGTTTTTTCCACGGCTACTGTGCCGGCACCGTTGGGGTCGGCGCGCTGCAGCACCAACGGCACGCGCAGCCCGGGTTGTAGCCACACGCCGCGCAGCTCCTGCCCCGCCTCGCCCGCCTGAATGCACACGAAGCGGCAATCCACGGTAGCGGCGTAGAAGATGAGCGTATCGCCCCGCAGCGTGAGCGAGGCCGGCACCTTATTCAGGCGCTTGGCGGGCAGGTCAAGGGTGGCAATCAGCTTATTGGCCCCCGGCTGAATGATGCTGATTTGGATGGGCAGCGTCCCGCCGGGGATTGACAGCGGCCCCTTCCAAACGCCGGCAACGCTGGGCATACTGGCCACCGGCGCTGCGGAATGCTGGGCCACCGAGTCGGGACGGATGGGCGCGCTGGCTTGCCCCAGCACTGCCGCCGGCCACAGCCCCACGCCTATTACCACCTTTCCCGCGTTGCGGAGCAGCTTCCGTATCATATCAATTTAAGGCAAACTCATGACCTAAGCAATAAAACCATGATTATTAACTACTTATGGCAGCAGCACGCGGTCAATCACGTGTACCACGCCGTTGGTGCACTGCACGTCCGGAATCACCATGTTGGCAGGTACCGTGTTGCTGGCACCTTTCACGGTAAGCACACCGCTCTGGAAGCCTCCCAGCACCACCGGTGCGCCACCAGCCGAGGCCACCGAAGTGTTTTCGGGTAATTCGGGCGTGAATTTCCCACCCTGCGCACCCCCAACTACGTGGTTGAGCAGCACTGCCGTCACGGTAGCCACAGGCAGCTTGCGGATGTCGCTGGGCTGATTCAGCGGTACGCCCAGCAGCACGCCAAGGTCTTTAAACGCCTGGTCGGTGGGCGCAAATACGGTGAGCGGCGCGCTGCCGGGCGACCCCGTGAGGCCCCCCTGCAGGTTGCAATATACCACGGCTTCAACGAGAAATGTCAGCTCCGGCTTCACGAAAACCTTGCTGCTTTGCAGGGCCAGCGCCGAATTAAGGATATCGACACCCGTAGCCAGCAGCACCTTGTCGATGGGGTGAATCAGGCCGTTGGCCGCCTTCACATCGGTACCCAGAATTTTGGAGCCGTTGACATATAGCGTACCATCGGCCCGCCGGATAATGCGCCGCGTGACACCCAGCGCCGAACCAGACGTGCTGCCCGCCGTGAGCGCGCTGCCCGCCAGCGTCCCGCTGAAGACGTGGTAATAGAGGGTGCTCTGCAAAAAGGACTGCTGCAACGCTCCCAGGTCCTGGGCCGTGTTGAGGCCGAGGCGGCTGAAAGCGGCATTAGTGGGCGCAAACACCGTGAACTTTCCGCCGCTGGCCGGGTCTTCGTTTTTGTTGCCGAGCAGCACGGCCACGTTGCCACGAATAGCGGCATCTTCCAGTTCCTGAAAATCGGGATTGGTAACCGCAATATTGGTGATGGAAGGGTCAACCTCTTTATTCTTGGCGCAGCCATTCATGGCTAAAAGGCCCAATGCCAGCAAACCGGCTTTAATGGGAAGATATTTTTTCATCGGGTAAATTATTGTTTTTATCGTGCTAACAAGTTCATTCAACTCAAATTGCTGAATATAAATGATTTCATAAAGCCATCGGATTGCGCTAAGGTAAATCTGTTCCATTAAACACACCCGTAAATTGCATCAGAATAGACTAAATGAGCTGTTTTTGTTTGGCCATACCCAGCCAGGCTACCCCTAATAGTAGTTTCTTATTTATTGTTTTTATGCAAAATTTTTCCAAGCTGTTTTGTGGTGTTTTTTTACTTACCGGCGTGGCTACCACTGCTCGGGGGCAGAGCCTGGTGAGTGGTTTTATGGCGGGCAAGGGCCACGGCTCGGTGGTAGTGTCGGGCACGGCCGAGCGCTATACCGATGTGTACCTAGCCCCCGAAAAAATATCGGGCGTGCCGGTTTTTCAGGAGGTACGCGTCAATTCGCTCAATCTCTACGGCACCTATGGCCTATCCGACAAGATTGACGCCGTTATCAGCCTGCCCTACATTCAGTCGAAAGGCCGCGCTGCGGAGGGGGTAATCGATGGCCTGAACTCCTACTACTCCACGCAGGGCTACACCAACGTGCGCCAGGGCCTGCAGGACGTTACCGCCCTACTCAAGTTCAAATCCTACACCCGCGAAATTGGCAGCAGCATCCTCGACCTGCTGGGCGTGGTCAGCTTCAGCACCCCGGTGAGCGACTACCAGAGCAACACCGGCTACGGCTACATCATCGCCATCGGCAACCGGGCCACCAAGTACACGGCCTCCGGCGTGGCGCACCTCAAAACCAGCTCGGGCGTGTTTGCCACGGCCCAGGTGGGCTACAGCCTGCGCACCGGCTCCGTGCCCGATGCCCTTGTGGGCGAGGCCAAGCTGGGCTACGCAGGCCCCAAAATCTACCTCGAAGGCAATGCCTCTTTCCAGGAATCGAACGGCGGCACCGACATTGCCGCCCAGGGCTTCAACGGCTTTTTCCCCTCCACGCGCGTCAATTATCTCCGCCTGGGCGCCAGCGCCTACCGGCCCATCACCAACGGCTTCGGCCTGACGCTGGGGGCCAATACCTACGTGGCCGGCCGCAACATTGGCAAGGCCACCGGCTACTCGGCCGGTATCACGTATAACTTCTAGGTTAATCAGCTTTCATTAAGCCACAAGCTCCAGGCTGCAAGCTTTCTCCGTTGTTTCGGAAAAGGCTTGCAGCCTGGAGCTTGTGGCTTGTGGCTTAAATCTTAATAATTCGATTCTGACGAAGGCAGGTCAATCAGGATAAACTGCGCGTCTTTGGCGGCGCGAATCTGCACCACGTCGTCGTCGGTCATGCGGGCCTGGTCGTTGGGGCCGAGCTCGGTGCCGTTTACGAAAATGGAGCCCTGCTTCACGTAAATGAAGGTGAGGCGAATGGGGAAAGTTTTGAACTCAATTTCCTCACCCTCGTCCAGATTTGACCAGTAAACCGTGCTGTTGGAATTCATGTACACCACGTCTTCCAGCACTTTCTGGCCGGTTACGAGGGGCACCAGCTGGTTCTTGTTGCCGCTGGTGAAGCCCAGGTCTTTCTGCTCGTAGCTGGGGGCCAGGCCCTTCTGGCTGGGGATGAACCACAGTTGGTAGAGATGCAGGGGGGTATCCTGACGGTTAAACTCGGAATGGGCCAGGCCGGTCCCGGCGGTCATGCGCTGTACTTCGCCCGCCTTGATGGTCGTTTTGTTGCCCATCGTGTCCTGGTGCGTGATTTCGCCGTCGAGCATCAGCGTCACGATTTCCATTTCCGAGTGCGGATGCTGCGGAAAGCCCGACTGGGCGGCCACGCTGTCATCATTGAACACGCGCAACGGCCCGAAGTGCATATTGGCGCGGTCGAAATAATCGGCGAACGAAAACAGAAAGTAGCTACTGAGCCAGGCAGCGGGAGCAGCATGGTGACGGTCGGCGGCGGAAATGTACTTGAGCATAGCGTGAGAGCGAGAGGACATGGCGTGCCTACCATACGCGCAGGCCGGGCCGGAAGTTGGCCTTGCCCCGCACAGCAAATCCCCTCCGAAAGTCGAAAGGGATTTATGACCTTATTTAAGGAAGCAGTTTCAGGTTATGCTTTGCGCAACAGGGCTACCTGCTGCTGCAGGTCGAGCACGAGGCTGGCCACACGCTCCAGCGAGAGCTCGGCAATGGGGAACGTGCTGCTGATGTAGCTTTTAGCCTCCCAGATTTCGAGCACGTCGTCGGCCTTCACGTCGTAGGGCGAGAAATTCGGGTTGTCGGAGTGGAGCACGAACATGGCCCCGGAGCGCATCTTATTAAACACGCGCTTGAACACGATGCCGTCGCGCGAACTCACCACGATGCAGGGCGTGCCATCCTTAATGCTGGCCCATTCTTCTACGTAGCGGCCTACGATAACGGTGCCGCTGGCGATGGGCAGCATCGAGTCGCCGGCAATTTCGAAGGCGCGGTACGTGCCCGTTTGCGAGAGCATGGGCAGGCGGAATTTGGGCAGCACCTCCAGGTATTCGCGGTCGGCGTAGCCGTTGAGGTAGCCGGCAGCGGCTTTCTGGGGCACCAGCTCGATGTTCTCGTTCTGGTCCTTATCCACGGTGAAGGCCAGCACGCGGAGCCGGCCGCCAGCCGCCGGCGTAGGCGGCTCGGGGTTATCGTCGGCGGAATCAGAATCGAGCGCGTTGGGGTCGGGCGCGGGCAACGAACCGATAATTTTGGTGTTCTTCTTCTTGCTGAAATCGGTGGTTACGAGCTGGTCGAGCGTGATGCCGAATAGGCGGGCCATGTTGACGAGCGTAGCGAGGCGGGGCTCGGCGCGGCCTTCTTCGTAGGCACCCACCAGGGAACGTTTGATGCCGAGCTTTTCGGCCATCTGGGCCTGCGTGAGGGCGAGCTCGCGCCGGCAAAACTTGAGGTTGGTATTTATCATCGGTGGGAGGCGGCAGCCGGGAGTGGCGTTGGATTCAACGCGGATTCGGCTGGTGAAGTTAGCAACGCAAGTGCGAAGTTACTAATTCACTTAGCTAATAAATTTCTGCCCACCACTTTAGCGTCGAGCAATTTGTCTTTCGGCTCCCAATTCCCCGCCTTTGCTTTTTCTCGCGGAGGTTCGCCGAGGGTAACGCGGAGGTTCGCAGATTTTATGTGGTTGATTTATCAGGCTTTTTGAGCTCTGATAACGACCTGAATTCAAACGGCAAGCGAAAGCTTACCTCACTTTACTGGCCGCGCAAACGCCTGTGATACAGCGCGGCCATGCGTAGCTGAAAGTAGTCGTATTTCTCGCGCAGGTGGTCGAACAGGTCGCGCAGCGTGGGGTCGCCGCCGAGCTGGGCGCGGGCGGTGAAGATTTCGGCCAGCTCGGCATCAGTGGTGAAGTCGTGGATGCGCAGCTCGCGGCCTTTGGCGTAGGCGTTGTAGAGATGGGTTTTCACGGTGCTCAGGGCCAGGCCGCGGCGCTCGGAAATGTCCTCGGGGGTGAGGCCAATCTGGTGGAACTGGATGGTGGCATCCTCGGAGTCGCTCACGGGCTTTTCGGCCACGGCAATACGGGGGCGCGGCTCGCTGAACATGTTGTCGGAATCGGAGGGTACGGCCCCGCCGCCATCTTCCAGAATGAGGCGAATGAAGCTCTCGCCGTAGGTCTCGAACTTCTTCATGCCCACGCCCGAAATACCCAGCATGCCCACGCGGTTGACGGGGCGCTCGGCGGCCATTTCCTGCAGCGTGGCATCGGAGAACACCACGTAGGGCGGCACGCCCTGCTCGTCGGCAATCTGCTTGCGCAGCTTGCGGAGCTTGTCGAACAGCTGCGCTTCGGGGGTGCCGAAGGCGGCAGTGGCGACGGCGTTGGCGGCTTTTTTGCCGGCGCGGGTGGTCTTCTCGGCCTTCTCGGCCACCTGAAACTTCTTGAGCGGCAGGGCGAGCTGGCCCTTCAATACTTCGTGGCCGCGCTCGGTGATTTTCAGGGCGTAGCCTTCCTCGTAGGCAATGTAGAACAGGCCGTCGTTCAGCATCTGGTGCACGTAGCTGTACCAGTCGAGGTAGGGCAGGTCGGAGCCCGCGCCGTAGGTTTTTATCTGGTCGTAGCCGCCTTGCAGCACGGCTTGGTTGCGCATGCCGCGCAGAATGTCAATCAGCAGATTGATAGCGACTTTCTCCCGGCTGCGGAACACGGCCGACAGGGCTTTCTGGGCAATGAGCGTGCCGTCGAAGGTGGTGGGCGGGTTGCGGCAGATGTCGCAGTTGCCACAGTCCTGGGGCAGGGTTTCGGAGAAGTAGTTGAGCAGAATTTTGCGGCGGCAGCTGGCGGCTTCGGCAAACTGCTGCATGCGCTCGAGCTTGGCGGTGTTGAGCTGGGCCTGACGCGCGGGCACATCCTTGGTCACCATCTCGCGCATCTGCATCACGTCGGCGAAGCTGTAGAACAGGATGGCGGTGCTGGGGGCGCCGTCGCGCCCGGCCCGGCCGATTTCCTGGTAGTAGCCCTCGATGTTTTTGGGCAGATTGTAGTGCATCACCCAGCGCACGTTGCTTTTGTCGATGCCCATGCCGAAGGCGATGGTAGCCACAATCACCTGAATATCATCCTGCAAAAAAGCCTCCTGGGCCTTGCCGCGCTGCAAAGGCGTGAGGCCGGCGTGGTAGTGCGCCGCCTTGATGCCCTTGGCCACGAGTTTGGCGGAAATGGTTTCGCAGGTTTTGCGCGAGAGGCAGTAGATGATGCCGGGGTCTTCGGGGTGCCGGCCGATGTAGTCGATGACCGAGCCCACCCGGTCCTGGCCGGGGCGCACGTTGAGGTTGATGTTGGGCCGGTCAAAGCTCGATAAGAACACCCGAGGCTCACGCAGGTTGAGTTGGGTGATGATGTCGCGCTTGGTGAGACGGTCGGCCGTGGCCGTGAGGGCGATGATGGGCGTGTTGGGAAAGTGCGTGCGCAGGGTTCCCAGCTTGGTGTACTCGGGTCGGAAATCGTGGCCCCAACTTGAGATACAGTGGGCCTCATCGATGGCGAAGAGGCTGATATTGATGCGGTTCAGGAACTGCATAAAGCCCTCGCTCAGCAGTTTTTCGGGGCTCACGTAGAGCAGCTTGAGGTAGCCGCCGGTGGCGGCGCGGGCAATGTCATTGGCCTCGTTCTGGCCCACGCTGCTGTTGATGTAGGCGGCCGCGATGCCGTTGGCTTTCAGGGCTTCCACCTGGTCCTTCATCAGGGCGATGAGGGGAGATACGACGATGCAGGTGCCATCGGAAACGACGGCCGGAATCTGGAAGCAGACGGACTTGCCGCCACCGGTGGGCATGAGCACGACGGTGTCTTTACCGGCCAGAATGTGCTCGATGATGTCGCCCTGCATGGGGCGGAAATTGTCGTAGCCGTAGTACCGTTTCAGGGCCTGGCGGGCGGCGGCGAGGGGCGGAGCGGGGGCTAATTCGGGCATGTTGTTCGAGCGGGTCACCTCACCCCCCGGCCCCCTCTCCAAAAAAGAGGGGGAGTCAGACGGTCGTTCTATAAGGTTGTCTTTTAGGAATTTAGTAATTTGGGCTAAGACTGCGTCTAAGCTGGTTAGCACTTGCTGGTTGGTGAAACGCAGTTCGCAGTAGCCTAATTCAGTTAGCGTGAAGGTACGGCCGAGGTCGTATTCAGCGTTCTCGGGAGCAGCGTGAATTTCGCCATCGAGCTCGATGGTGAGCTTGGCAGCCACGCAGATGAAATCGACGATAAAAAAGTCGATGGCGTGCTGGCGGCGGAATTTGGCACCTATCTTATTGCCGCGCAGTTGCTGCCAGAGCAGATTTTCGGCGGGCGTGGGGGCTTTGCGGTTTTCGCGGGCGTAGGCCTTTAGCCGCTTGTCCCAAGTATGGGGGTCGGTGGTGTAAATGTGTTCCTGCGGGCCGCTGAGTTTGGGCGGGGTTTCCATACGGGTAAGGTAGTACCGCCTGACGTCAACCTCACCCCCTGACCCCCTCTCCAAAAAAGAGGGGGCACCGGACCTGCCCTGATTTTGAGCTTTCAGCCTTAAAAAGGCTGAAAGCTCAATTCAAAAACTCATCAAAATTTACATCCGAGCAATGCCGGTGCCCCTCTTTTTTGGAGAGGGGGTCAGGGGGTGAGGTTTTCTGGCTGCGCCGCCCGCGGCTCCCGCTTCGACCCCCGGTACAGCTCATACTTCAGCAGCCGGCAATCAATCGGCCCATTAAACAGCGGCACGCGCCGCGCCGGCTTCAGCCCGATGCTCTTCGCCGCCTCCAGATTCCCGGTGAACACAAACGCATTGTACCCCTGAAAATTCGTCTTCAGCGAATCGCCAATCGTCTTATACAGCGCCGTCATTTCGGCCTCCTCCCCTATTCGCTCGCCATAGGGCGGGTTCATAAGCACTATGCCGGGCTCCTCCTTGGCCGGGACCACGGCATCCTTCACGTCGCGCACCGACAGTTTAATGTAGTCTTCCAGGCCGGCGGCGGTGATGTTGGCGGCGGCCATGTCGATGACGCGGGGGTCGAGGTCGGAACCGGCGAGATAGGCTTGCGGCTCCTCCAAGCGCTGGGCTTTGGCTTCTTCGCGCACCTGGTTCCAGAGCTCGGGGTCGAAATCGTACCAGTTTTCGAAGCCGAACTTGCCCTGGTGAAACAGGCCGGGCGCGATGCGCTGGCTGATGAGGCCCGCCTCGGTGAGGATGGTGGCCGAGCCGCACATGGGGTCGATGAGCGGCTGCTTACCATCCCAGCCCGAGAGCAGGACCAGGCCGGCGGCCAGCACCTCGTTCAGCGGGGCCTCGTTGGTGTGCTGGCGGTAGCCGCGGCGGTGCAGCGAGTCGCCGGCCGCGTCGAGGCTGAGGATGACTTCGTTCTCCGTCATGCGCAGGTGCAGGCGGATATCGGGCTGGCGGGTGTCCACGCTGGGCCGCTCGCCGGTGCGGGCCCGGAACTGGTCCACGATGGCATCCTTGGTGAGCTGGGCCACGAAGAGCGAGTGCTCGAAGGTAGAGCGGTTCACCACGGGCGTGATGGCGAAGGTCTGGCCGGGGCCGATGAAATCCTGCCAGTCGATGCGGCTTACTTCGCGGTACAGCCCCTTTTCATCGGCGGCATGAAAGGCAGCGAAGGGCCGCAGCAGGCGCATGGAGAGACGGCTCCAAAGGGCCACTTCGTAGAGCAGGCGGTGGTCACCGATGAACTCGACGGCGCGGCTGCCTACGTGGGTGATGTCGGCCCCGAGGGCGTAAAGCTCGTCGGCGAGCAGTTCTTCCAGGCCGAACTGGGTGGTGGCGGTGAGGTGCATAAAGTAGCGCAGACTTTTAGTCCGCGGCCGCAAAGGTCGGCAGAAAGTGTAGCGCATGCTTTAGCTTGCGCCATCAAACCCGTCACATTCCCACTGGGCGCAGGCTAAAGCATGCGCTACGCTCCTATGGCCCTCGCCCCTTCCTCTGCTCCCACCATCAGCACCGCCGCGCCCGCTCGCTCCTACGCCGGCCCCATGGTGCTGATGACTACCCTGTTCTTCCTGTTCGGGGCCGTCACCAACTTCAACGATGTGCTCATGCCCTACCTCAAGGACGTGTGCCAGCTCACCGACTTGCAGTCCTCGGCCGTGCAGTCGGCCTTTTTTGGGGCGTATTTTCTCATGTCGCTGCCGGCGGGCTGGGTGCTGAAGAAGCTGGGCTACCAGCGCGGCATCGTGGTGGGCCTGCTGGTGATGGCGGGCGGCGCGCTGCTCTTCATTCCGGCGGCCGACTCACGCGCCTTCGCCCTGTTTCTCACGGCGCTGGCCACGCTGGGGGCGGGTATCACGCTGCTGCAGGTAGCGGCCAATCCCTACGTGAGCATCCTGGGGCCGGCGCGCAACGCGGCGGCGCGGGTGAGCATTGTGGGCGTGGCCAACAACTTCGGTGGGGCGCTGTCGCCGCTGGTGGGCGGACTGGTGCTATTCGGCGGCTCGGTGGCACTCAAGGCGCGGCTGGCAGCCCTGCCGCTGGCCGAACGGCTGGCCGAAGAATCACAGCTGGTGAAAGGGCCCTACATCGGGCTGGCCGTGTTTCTGGTGCTGCTGGCGGGCCTGTTTTTCTTTCTGGTGAAGCTGCCCGACATTGAGGGCATTCCCGAAGAGGCCGCCGAAGAGGCACGGCCCATGGCAGCCGGGCGCACGTCGGCGCTGGCATTTCCGCATTTGGTGCTGGGCGTGGCGG